>NZ_JAFLWU010000003.1:0-325680 GCF_017316265.1 Pseudomonas sp. Marseille-Q1929 | reverse complement strand
CCGGTTGGACAAGAAACCCAACCTGGTGACGGTGATCATTTTCTTCGCCGTGCTCGCCATGGGCCTGCTTTTCACTGCCTACAGCCTGATGCACGACATGCACGAGCTGGGCACGGTGGTCACCACCTGGACGCCGTTCCTGCTGCTCGGCGTGGCGCTGTTGATTGCCTTGGGGTTCGAGTTCGTCAACGGTTTCCACGACACCGCCAATGCCGTCGCGACCGTGATCTACACCAACTCGCTGCCGCCGCATTTTGCGGTGGTGTGGTCGGGCTTTTTCAACTTCCTCGGCGTGCTGCTGTCCAGCGGCGCGGTGGCGTTTGCCATCATTGCCCTGCTGCCGGTGGAGCTGATCTTGCAGGTCGGTTCATCGGCCGGTTTCGCGATGATCTTCGCCCTGCTGATCGCCGCGATCCTGTGGAACCTCGGCACTTGGTGGCTGGGTTTGCCCGCCTCGTCGTCCCACACCCTGATCGGTTCGATCATCGGCGTCGGCGTAGCCAACGCCTTGATGCACGGGCGTGACGGCACCAGCGGTGTGGACTGGGCCCAGGCGATCAAGATTGGCTACGCGCTGCTGCTGTCGCCGCTGATCGGCTTTGGGTTTGCCGCGCTGCTGTTGCTGGCCCTGCGCGCCTTTGTGAAGAACCGCTCGCTGTACAAGGCACCGGTAGGCAACACCCCGCCGCCGTGGTGGATTCGCGGCATGCTGATCGCCACCTGCACCGGCGTGTCGTTCGCCCACGGCTCCAATGATGGGCAAAAAGGCATGGGCCTGATCATGCTGATCCTGGTGGGCACGTTGCCGATGGCCTACGCGCTGAACCGCACCATGCCCGCCGAACAGTCGTTGCAGTTCGCCGCCGTGGCCGAAGTGACCCAAGTCGCCCTGGTGAAAAGCGCGCCGCAGGTGTTGGCGGGCGATCCCCGGCCGATCCTCTCGACCTACGTGCGCACCAAGGACGCCACGCCGGAACTGGTGCCGGCCCTCGCCGCCCTCGCCGGACAGATCGGTGAACAAGTCAAAGGCTACGGCTCCCTGGCCAAAGTCCCCGCCGAAGCCGTAGGCAACGTGCGTAACGACATGTACCTGACCAGCGAAACCATACGCTTGATGGACAAGGGCAAGGTCGGCAACTTCGATGCCGACACCCAAGGCAAGCTGCAACTGTTCAAGCAACAGATCGACAACTCCACGCGCTTTATCCCGCTGTGGGTGAAGATCGCCGTGGCCATCGCCCTCGGGTTGGGCACCATGGTCGGTTGGAAGCGCATCGTGGTAACGGTGGGCGAGAAGATCGGCAAGACCCACCTGACCTACGCCCAGGGCGCCGCCGCGGAAACCGTGGCGATGCTGACCATCGGCGCGGCGGACATGTATGGCTTGCCGGTGTCCACCACCCATGTGTTGTCCTCCGGTGTGGCCGGGACCATGGTGGCGAATGGCGGTGGGTTGCAGATGAAGACCATCCGCAATCTGCTGATGGCGTGGGTGCTGACATTGCCCGCGGCGATCCTGTTGTCAGGCAGCCTCTACTGGCTATTCACCAAACTCTTCTGACCCAACACAGGACAAAAATGTGGGAGCGGGCTTGCTCGCGAATGCGGTGTGTCAGTCAATTCATCTCTGACTGATCCACCGCATTCGCGAGCAAGCCCGCTCCCACATTTGGATTTTTGTTTCTTCAGTTGGTGAAGAGTCCAGCCATGATCTTCACCCGCTTCTTGTAGACCCGCCGCGCCTCCAGCGCTTCCTCCAGGCTTACCGCCACAAACCCCGCCCGCTGGTTCGGCTGCATCTGCCCGATCAAGTCCAGGTCGGCGCTGATCACCGTGCCGATCATCGCGTAGCCACCGCCCGACACCGCATCCCGATGCAGCACAATCGGCTCCAGCCCTGCCGGCACCTGGATCGAGCCAATCGGGTAGCAACTGTCGACAATGTTCGATGGATCCGAGCCCGCGCCAAACGGCTGCTCCCGTGGCTGAAAGCTCAGCGCGCTGCCGCCCTTGAAGCGATAACCGATGCGGTCTGCCTCTGAACCAACGGTCCAGGGTTCGGCAAAAAAACTGCTTTTCGCCGCCTCGCTCAAGCGCTCGTAATACAAGCCTGGCACCACCCGCAAGGTCACATCACCGCCGACCGAACGGCGCAATGCCATCGGCAAACTGTTGCCGGCACGCCCCGCTCCACTCGCCGCGCCGACTGGCAACACATCGCCCTCTTGCAAGCGCCGCCCGTGGAACCCACCGAGCGCACCGAGGGTGTAAGTCGAGCGACTGCCCAGCACCACCGGCACATCGATGCCACCGGCCACCGCCAGGTACGTGCGTGCGCCAGCCTTGGGAAACTCAAAGCGCAGCACCTGCCCGGCACGCACCTGGAACGCGGTGTCCTGGTGCACCACTTCACCGTCCAGGCGCGGCGCCATCAACGCGCCGCTGAGGGCCACCAAAGCGTCCTGTTGGAACTCCAATTCGGGGCCGATCAACGTGCATTCCAGACCAGCCGCGCCAGGCGGGTTGCCCACCAGGTGGTTGGCCGCGCTCAGCGCGTACTGGTCCAACGCCCCTGAGGGTGGAATGCCCAGGTGGTAATACCCTTCGCGGCCAAGGTCTTGCACCGAGGTGGCGAGGCCGGGTTTGAGGACCTTGATCATGCCAGCGCCTCCTGCAGGGTTTTCGGGTAGCCGATGGGGTCGGCCAGAAAGGCGTCGAGGGAAAATTCCACGGGGCGAATACGCAGGTCGAAACGTCCTGCGTCCACCTCGGCGACGGCCCGGTCGTAGGCCTCGCGATCAATCGGCTTGAACTGCACGATATCGCCGGGACGAAAGAACACCATGTGCTCCTTGAGGTACGCCAACTGCTGCGCCGGGTCGTAGATCGGTGCGGGCGTCACGCCGAACATCTGGTAGCCACCGGCGCCGCGTACCGAGTAGATGCAGCCAAAGCAGCCGCCATGGCCAAGGGTCAGTTTCGGCGTGTCGGTGCGCGGGCGCAGGTATTTGGGCACCTGCAATTGGCGCTCGCGCTCGACCATCTGGAACATGAACGGCAAGCCCGCAACAAACCCCACCATCGACACAAACCACGGCGCACCACTGTGGGCGGCGATAAACGCGTCCACATCGGCCAGGCCATTGATGCGCGCGGCGTACTCCAGGTCGGTGCCGCTGGGGTCTTGATGGCGGTCGCGAAAGCGCATCAGCGTCTCGTGGGTCCAGGGGTCGTTGTACAGCACCGGGATTTCGATGATGCGCGTGTGCAAGGTGCGCTCAGCCACGGCCTGGGCTTCGGCGCTTTGCACCGCATCGAGCAGCACGTGGGGCGCGATGCGGTCGGGGTCGAAGCGGATCTGGAACGAGGCATTGGCCAGGCACACATCCAGCACGCCTTCCAGCGCCAGGCGCTCCACCGCGCGGGTCACCGCCATGCCTTTGAAAAAGGCCTCCAGGGACATGCTGTCGCTGACTTCGGCAAACAGGTGTTCATCCCCGCCGAAGCTGTAGCGGATGGGGGTCGTTTCAGCCATGTCTGTTCCTCTTGGAATCATTGTAGAAAGGCAGGCGAAAAAAATAACGGGGCGATCTTATTCTGCGGTTTTAACCGTAATGCCCGCTTGGTCCAGGGCTTCGCGGGTGGCTTCCACCAACTCCAGCGCACCCGGGGTGTCGCTGTGCAGGCAGATGGAATCAAATTCGATAAACAGATCTTCGCCTTCGACGGTGCGCACCAGTCCGGTCTGACAAGCCCGTAGGACTCGCGCCGCGACCGTCGCAGGATCCAGCGCGCGCACCGTGCGGGTAAACACAATGGAGCCGCTGAGATCGTACTCACGATCCGCATAGAATTCGCGCACCACCGGTTGCCCCAGCTCCTTCGCCACATGCCAGATCACCGAGTTGGGCATGCAGTACAGCAACAGCGTCGGCTCGATGATTTGCAGGTTTTGCACCAACAGCCGCGCGGCTTCGTCGTCGCGGGCCAGGTGCATATAGAGCGCGCCGTGGGGCTTGATATGTTGCAGCGTCATGCCTTGGGCGCGGGCGATTTCCCGCAGGGCGCCGAGTTGGTAGAGGATGTCGTCGACCAATTCCTGGGCCGGTGCGTTGATATGCCGACGGCCAAAGCCCACCAGGTCGCGAAAGCCCGGGTGCGCGCCGATGGCCACGCCCAGTTGCTTGGCACGCTCGACGGTGCGGCGCATGGTGCCGGGGTCGCCGGCGTGGAAGCCGGTGGCGATATTGGCCGAGCTGATATAGGCCATCAGCTCCGCGTCGACGCCATCGCCGATGGTCCAGGGGCCGAAGCCTTCGCCCATGTCCGAGTTGAAATCCACTGCCTGCATTGAGGTCGCTCCGCCTAAGTGATAGCAGAAAGTAGGCTGCGGCTTGACCCCTTGGGAAGATCTATTATCAGATAGGCCATCTTCTGAAAAACAGATATCGCTATGTCCCTGACCCTGCGCCAAGTCCGCTACTTCGTCGCCACCGCCGAGATCGGCCAGATCTCCCAGGCGGCGATTCACCTGAACATCTCCCAGTCGGCGGTGACCACGGCGATCAAGGAGCTGGAAGCCATGCTCGCCGTGCAACTGTTTGTGCGCTCGGCCCAGGGCATGAGCCTGACCGACGCCGGGCGGCATTTTCTCAACCGTGCCTATGTGATCCAGCGCAGCGTCGACGACGCCCTGAACAGCCCGCTGCCCGACTACCGCGCCAGCGGCGAACTGCGGGTGGCCGCCAGCTACACGGTGCTCGGCTACTTCCTGCCTCACCACTTGCAGCGCATGGAACACTGGCACCCGGACGTGAACATCCAGGTGTTCGAGCAGGAACGCCAGGCCATCGAGCAAGGCCTGCTGGACGGCCAGTTCGACATGGCCGTAGTGCTCACCGCCAACCTGACCCACGCGGATATCACCTCGGAAATCCTGTTCAACTCGGAGCGCCGCCTGTGGCTGCCCAGCCATCATCCCTTGTGCGAGCGCGGCACCGTGAGCCTGGCGGATGTCGCCCGGGAACCCTATATCCTGCTCACCGTCGACGAGGCCGAACACAGCGCCATGCGCTACTGGGAACAGGCCGGGCAAACGCCCCAGGTGCGGCTGCGCACCAGTTCGGTGGAAGCCGTGCGCAGCATGGTCGCCAATGGTAGCGGCGTGGCGATTCTGTCGGACCTGGTGCACCGGCCCTGGTCGCTGGAAGGCAAACGCATCGAAACGCTGACCGTCACCGACCCCGTCACACCGATGAGCGTCGGCCTGGCCTGGCACCGCGAGCGCGCGTTCACCCCGGCAATGCAGGCGTTTCGCGACTACTTCCACGACGCCTTCCTCGCCCCGCAACAATTGTCGGCGAGGCGCTAGAGTGCGCCTTGCAACAGCGCGGCCAGCCAGTCCATAAACACCCGCACCCGCAGCGGCAAATGCCGTTGGCCGGCGTAGAGCAGCGACACATCCAGCGGCGGCGCCGGGTAGTCGGGCAAAAACGCGACCAACTCGCCGCTGGCCAGCAACTCGCGAATGCCCAGGGCCGGCACCTGGGTAATGCCAAACCCACCCAGGCACGCCACGCGGTACGCATCGGTGCTGTTGACGGTAACCCGCCCGGCCATGGCAATGCGGTGCACCTTGTTGCCTTGCTGGTATTCAAACCCCGCCGAGCGTGAACCCAACGGCCGTACGTAATGCACCAGTTGATGGTGGGCAAGGTCGGCCAACGTCGTAGGCACGCCGTAACGTTGCAAGTACGCCGCGCTCGCGCAGTTGATCATTGGCAGGCTGCACAACAACCGCGCCACCACGCTCTGGTCCGGTTGTGCGCCCACCCGCAGCACGCAGTCGAAACCTTCGGCGAGCAGGTCGACCTGGCGGTCGGTGCTGCTGATTTCCAGCTCGATCAGCGGGTGTGCGTCCATGAACTCCGGCAGGCGCGGCAGGATCAATTCCCGCGCCATCACGTTAGGCATGTCCACCCGGATGCGCCCGCTCAGTTGCGCCTCGTCTTGGCGGAACAGCCCTTCCAGCTCCTCCATGTGCGCCAGCAGATCCTTGCTGCGTTCGTACAGCACGCGCCCGTCCTGGGTCGCCTGCACCTTGCGCGTGGTGCGTTGCAACAGGCGCGCGCCGAGCAGTTCTTCCAGCGCTTGCACGTGCTCGGACACGGTGGAGCGTGGCAGGCCGAGGCTCTCGCCGGCGCCGGTAAAACTCGACAGTTCGGTGACGCGCACAAAGGTGCGCAGCAGCTCAAGTTTGTTCATGGGATTGTTCGCCTTATCCGGCCAGTGATTCCGGTATAGCGCTGTTTATCACGTAACGGCCGGACAAATACACTCAATCCCACAGACAACCTGAGAGGACTGCACCATGACCCGTAAAATCGCATTGATTACCGGCGCCAGCCGCGGCCTGGGCAAAAGCGCGGCGCTGCACCTGGCGGCACAGGGCGTCGATATCATCGGCACTTACCACAGCGCGGCGGCCGAAGCCCAGGCGGTGGTCGAGCAGATCCAGGCCCTGGGCGGCCGCGCCGCGATGCTGCAACTGGACGTGAGCCAGAGCGCCACCTTCAATGACTTCGTCGGCGAAGTCGCCAGTGTGCTCAAGGATGTATTCGCACAGGATCACTTCAATTTTCTGATCAACAATGCCGGCATCGGCGCCCACGCCAGCTTTGCCGACACCAGCGAAGCGCAGTTCGACCAACTGGTGGCGATCCAATTCAAGGGCCCGTTTTTCCTCACGCAAAAACTGCTGCCGCTGATCCGTGATGGCGGGCGCATCGTCAATATTTCCAGCGGCCTGGCGCGGTTCAGCCTGCCGGGCTATGCGGCGTACGCTGCGATGAAGGGGGCGATGGAAGTGCTGACGCGCTACCAGGCCAAGGAACTGGGCGCGCGTGGGATCACCGTGAACATCCTCGCCCCGGGCGCCATCGAGACCGACTTCGGCGGCGGCGCCGTGCGGGACAATGCGGCTCTCAACAGCATGGTCGCCAACAACACGGCACTGGGGCGTGCCGGGTTGCCGGACGATATCGGCGGCGCCATTGCAACCTTGCTGGCCGATGGCAGCCATTGGATCACCGGTCAGCGCATTGAGGCTTCGGGCGGGATGTTTCTTTGACCGCCTGGAGCTTGTCGCGCAGCACGTCATAGGCCCAGTGATAGACATAGGTGTACGGCAGGAAGAACAGCAGTACGCCGATGTCGAGGATAAACGCGTCCAACAGGCTGATGTTCAGCCACGCGGCAATCAGCGGCACGCACACGATAATCAGCCCGCCTTCAAACATCAGCGCATGCAGCACCCGCGTCCAGGCGTTGGTGGCCAGTTGCAGGCGCGCCTTGAGGCGGTCGAACAGGCTGTTGAAAATGATGTTCCAGGTCAGCGCCAGCAAGCTGATGCCCAGCGTCACCGCGCCCATCTCCAGCGCCGGCCGGCCGGTGATCCACACCAGCAACGGCGTGCAGATCAGCAGGGCCAGGCCTTCAAAACCGAGGGCTTGGCCAACACGTTCAGAAATCGATTTGGTAGGGTTCATGGTCTGGCTCCGTGAGTGAAGATGGTTGCCATGATTACCCCCGGCACCGATACTTCATAACCAATAACCATCGAGATAGGCGATAGTCATGGCGTCCAATGAAGTGCTGCAGGCGTTTGTGCAGGCCGCCACCCAAGGCTCGTTTTCCGCGGCGGCGCGCAAGCTGGGCAAGAGCCAGTCCACCGTCAGTGCCGCCGTGGCGAGCCTGGAGATTGACCTGGACCTGATGCTGTTTGACCGCAGCAGCCGCAAGCCCACCCTGACGGCCGCCGGGCAGGTGTTGCTGCAACGGGCCGAGCAGGTGCTGGAGGCCAGCAGTCGCCTGGAGCTGGCGGCGAGCCAGTTGTCCCAAGGCCTGGAGCCGAAATTGACGATTGCCATGTCGGATACCTACCAGTCCGACCGCTTCGAGGTCGCCCTCAGTGCGTTTGAACAACGCTACCCGGACCTTGAACTGGAATGCCTGATCGCCGAATGCGAAGACTTGATCGCCCTGGTGCAAAGTGGCCGGGCGCAGGTGGCGTTTATCGAAAAACAAGAGGTGTACCCGCCCGACCTGACCGGCGCGCCCGTGGAGGAACGCACGGAAATCGCGCTGTATGTCGCGCCCAAGCACCCGTTGGCGAAGCTGCAAAACATCCCCGCCGACACCCTGCGACAACACCGCGAACTGCGCCTGGCCAGCATCATCAATCCGAATGAAACCCGCGCCAGCGGGCGGGTGTGGTCGGCACCCAGTTACCTGATGCTGATGGAAATGGCCCAACTGGGGTTTGGCTGGGCGCCACTGCCACGCTGGCTGGTGGAGCGCTTTGATGGCGGCCAACTGGTGGAACTGAAAGCCCGCAGTTGGCCGCGTTCGGTGGCGGTGGATGCACTGTGGTCGCGGCACCATCCGCCGGGGCCGGCGGGGAGTTGGTTGCTGGGCAAGATGCTCGAATGATATGTCCCAGGCAATGACACTCTATGTGGGAGCTGGCTTGCCTGCGATAGCGGTGTATCAGCCACAGAGATGCATGCTGGCACACCGCTATTGCAGGCAAGCCAGCTCCCACATTTTGATCTTCATTGTTTGAATGATTTGAGTTCGACCAAGCGTTGTTCGAGGAAGCGTTTTTCTGGCGCCTGCTGGGTCAGTGACAGGGCTTTTCCATACGACATGCGCGCGTCTTCAACGCGCCCCAGTTGCCGGCAAAACTCCCCACGCGCCGAGTGCGCCAAGTGGTAATCCAACAAATCGCCACGCGCCAGGATCCCCTCGACCTGTTGCAGCCCCGCCAAGGGTCCATCGCGCATGGCCAGTGCCACGGCGCGGTTCAGTTCGATCACTGCCGACGGCATCATCCTGAGCAACACATCGTAGAGCCCGACGATCTGCGGCCAGTCGGTGTCTCGCGCACTGGGCGCTTCGGCATGCACGGCCGCGATCGCCGCTTGCAGGCAATAGGGACCAAAGCGCCGAGTGGTCAACGCGTGCTCCACCAGTGCACAGCCTTCGTCGATCAAGGAGGCATCCCACAACGAGCGGTCTTGCTCATCCAGCAATACCAACTCCCCACTGGCCGTGGTGCGCGCCGGGCGGCGGGATTCATGCAACAGCATCAACGCCAGCAAGCCCATGACTTCTGGTTCGGGCAGCAACTCCATCAACAATCGAACCAGGCGAATGGCCTCACGGGTCAAATCCTCGCGAGTCAGGTCCGCCCCAATGGACGCCGAATAGCCCTCGTTGAACACCAGGTAAATCACCCGCAACACGCTGTCCAGGCGCTCGGGCAATTCGTCCCGGGTTGGCACTTGATAAGGGATCTTCGCCTCACGGATCTTGCCCTTGGCCCGCACGATGCGCTGGGCGATGGTCGCCGGCGTGGCCAGGAACGCCCGGGCGATTTGCTCGGTGGTCAGGTCGCAGATCTCGCGCAAGGTCAGCGCCGCTTGGGCGTCGGCCGCCAGTGCCGGGTGGCAGCAGGTGAAGATCAGGCGCAGGCGGTCATCTTCCACGTGTTCATCGCTCCAGTCTGCCGCTTCCAGTGCATCGGCCTGCGCCTGCAGCAACGGGGTGAACCGCGCCTGGCGGCGCAGACGGTCGATGGCCTTGAAGCGCCCAGTCGACACCAGCCAGGCGCGTGGATTGTCCGGCACACCGTCCAGCGGCCAGCGCTGCACCGCTACAAAAAACGCTTCGTGCAGGGCTTCTTCGGCCAGGTCGAAATCACCCAGCAAGCGAATCAACGTCGCGAGGACCCGGCGTGATTCGCTGCGGTAAATCGCCTCGACCGACAGGTTCAATCGGGCATGCCCTGGGTCACCAGGGTGACCAGCCGGTCCAGGCTCTGGCCCCAGCCGTCATGAAAGCCCATGGCTTCGTGGGCCTGCTTGTCTTCGGCACTCCAGTGCATGGCGCGGGCGGTGTAAAGCGTCTTGCCGTCGACCTCTTCAAAGGTGACCTCGGCACTCATGAACGGCTTGCCCGAAGGTATCCAGCCGGGCATGAAGGCGTCGGTAAACACCAGCCGATTGGGCGCATCGATTTCCAGGAACACACCCTGGGTCGGATACTCGGCACCGTCCGGCGCCCGCATCAAGGTGCGAAACAAGCCGCCGACCCACAGGTTCATTTCGCACTCGGGGGTGGTCATGCCGTGGGGGCCCCACCATTGCTGGAGCAAAGCGGGTTCGGTCCAGGCGCGGAACACGCGGCTGCGCGGCGCATCGATCAGGCGGCTGATGGACAATTCAAACTCGGCAGGTTGCGTAGACATGGGGTAAACCTCTTGAGTCTTAGGGTTGTTTTAGTCAGAGATTCAATTCACGCACGGGGCGCACTTCCACACTGCCGACCCGGGCGGCCGGAATGCCACCGGCCACCTGGATCGCTTCATTCAAGTCACGGGCCTCGATCAGGTAGAAACCGGCGAGCTGCTCCTTGGTCTCGGCAAACGGTCCGTCGGTGATCGACAACTTGCCATTGCGCATACGCACGGTGGTAGCGGTGGTCACCGACTCCAGTGGCTCGGCGGCCAGCATGCGACCACTGGCCTGAACGGACTGCGCGTAGGCGAAGCACTCCGGGTCTGCCGGGCTGTCCGGCGAGGTGTGCAGCACCTGTTCGTTGCTGTAGATCAGGCACAGATATTTCATGGTGTTCTCCGTTTTCGGACTACTGACTATAGATCGCGCAGGTCAAGGTTTCAGGTCGAACAGACCGGCGCCGGTCTCCATGTCGAACGGCGCGGACCAATGCTCATGCACCACTTTCCATTGGCCATCGATGCGCTGGTAGCCGGCGCTGACGCGCATCCAGCAGGTCTTGAGCACTCCGTCCGGGCCGGTGCCCCCACAGTGGGCCAGCCAGTGGGCAAAGGCGCTGTCTGCTCCGGCAACGATATGCAGCTCATGAAAGTCGAACACGCCGGGGCCAGGGCAGAACTCCATACACGCCTGCCAATGTGCCTGGTAGGCAGCCTTGCCCTTGAATTGCAGCGCGCCAACGGCATCGAACGCGATGATATCGTCGGCGTAAAAGCTGACAATCTTCTCGACATCCTTGGCGGTGATCGCTTGTTTCCATTGTTCGATCAGGGTGTTGATTGCAGTGCTCATGGCGATACTCCTTGGGGTAGAAAACATCACGGAAGACACCCTTAGTCGAATGGCCCACCGGCCAATCGACAAGCCCCTTAAAAATAATTTAGCCCCCGGCAAACCCGCTAGAATCCAGGCCTCTTTGTAGGATTTCGGATACGCCCCCGATGGAAACCCGCCTCGCCCTTTATGAGACGCTGAGTCTTGCGCAGAAACAGCAACTCGACACCCTGCAAGTACACCCCGAGCAACTGGCGTATTCCGGCGATATCTACTGTGCGCTGAACAGCTTGCTGGTCAATCCCCATCCCGACGCCATCAAAGGCTTCGCCCTGCTCGCCGACGAAACGCCCGTGGCCTTCCTGCTGCTCAAACGCCCGCCCTGCCTGCCCCACTGGGCGGATGAACACAGCGCGACCTTGCATGCGTTGCAGGTGGATCGGCATCAGCAAGGGCGTGGGTTCGGCAAAGCGTGCTTGCAGGCGCTACCCGCAGCTGCATTGCAGGTGTGGCCGCAGATCAGGGGGTTGGAGTTATCAGTGGACGCAGACAATGAGGCGGCGATGGGGCTGTATCTGGGGCTTGGGTGGATGGACAACGGGGAGGCGTACCGAGGGAGAATCGGGTTTGAGCGCAGGCTGGGTTGGGTATTTGATCAGAGTAGCCTTGACACCCTACAAATGTAACGTATACATGACTTAACTATCACAAAGTAATGAATATGTGACATGGACACTTCGATTATCACCCAACGTCTTGGTGACCAAGTCCGCGCCATGCGCCTTAATCGAGGCTACAAACAGGCGGAACTGGCGAAGCTTGCGGGCGTAACCCGACAAAAACTGATCGAAATTGAACAGGGGAGCCCTTCGGTTTCAATGAATGCCTATGCCCGTGTGATTGCGGCGCTGGGCAGTGAACTCAAATTGGTGCCTGTAACCCTGCCAACACTGGAAGAATTGGGAGAGCTGTTCAATGAATAACCCCAGCTTGCGCGTGCATACCCCTCAGGGTGAAAGCGGCAGCGTCTTGATGAGCGCCGACGACTATCTGTTTCGCTACAGCGACAAAGCTCTGGCAAACAGCGCAGTCGGCCTGTCGATGCCAGTGCGTGCAGAAGAATATCGTCGCCGGGAGCTTCACCCCATCTTCCAGATGAACCTGCCGGAAGGTTACGTGCTGGAGCAACTGCGCAATCGTCTCGCCAAGACCGTGAAAGTCGACCCGATGTTGCTGCTGGCGCTGTCCGGCAGCAGTGCGCCGATTGGTCGGGTGTTTGTGTCTTCGGATCAGGTCAACGAATTGATCCTGCGCAATGGCCCGCCCGCCGCCGGGGAAAATCTCGATGAGATTCTGGCCTGGGACGGCGCCGAAGATCTCTTTGCCGACCTGGTCGATCGCTACATCCTGCGGGCGGGTATTTCCGGTGTACAACCCAAAGTGCTGGTACCGGAGAAGCCTCAAACACCCGAACAGAAATTCACCTCCAAGACAGACGACCTGATCATCAAGAGTGGACGTGAAGAGTTTCCCGGGCTGGCCATCAATGAATACCTGTGCATGTCCATTGCGCGGGATGCGGGCTTGCCGGTGCCGCCGTTTTACCTGTCGCAGAACCATAAGCTGTTCATCATGCGGCGCTTTGATAGGGACGAGCAGCTCAACCCGCTGGGTTTTGAGGACATGACCACACTGATGGGGCTATCTGCGGAACAGAAATACAGCAAAAGCTACGCCGCCATCGCCAAGGCCGTGCGCATGTTCTGTGCGCCGGTGCAGATCCGCAGCTCCCTCGACCAACTGTTCGACAGTGTTGCCCTGAGCTGTATCGTGGGTAACGGCGATGCTCACCTGAAGAATTTCGGTGTGCTCTACAGTGATCCGGTGAAATTCGATACACGCCTGGCGCCGGCCTACGACATCGTGAACACCACTGCGTACATTCCTGAAGACTCACTAGCTCTGGACCTGGCAGGCAACAAATCACTATTTGCCTCGCGCCTGGGCATCCTTGAGTTTGCAAAAACCTGTGAAGTCGAACACCCCGAAGCACGGCTTCAAGCGTTGCTTGAAACCCTTGAAGTCGTGCTCAAGCGCGAAGATGAATACTGCCGATTAGCGCCTGCCGTTGCCAAGGCCATACGCGAATCGGCGCAGGGCTTCCAACTCACCTTTGGTGGCTGAACGCCCTGTGGTGAGGGAGGTTTACTTGTCGCCCACCGGCAACCATATCTCCACCGTCCCGGTGCCTTTGCGCACGTCAAAGTCGGCGCTGTAGCGCTCGAAATCCGCGCCCACTACCCTGTAGCCCGAGTGCGGCAACCACTCGAACATGATGCGTTCGTAGGTTTGCTCAAGCGCCTGCACCGGCCCGTAATGCGGGAACACCGCATAGTTGAGCGGTGGAATTTCGATGACTTCGAAATTGCCCGGCACGTCGCTCTTGCTCGGCACTTCCACCCCGGCCATGTAGTCGAACTCGCCATGGTTGGGGTTATGGCACACGCCATACGTCACGCCGCCGACGCGTTTCTTGATGTCCTTGATGCAGGTGTCGAACAACTCCCACAGCTTAGGAATATCTCCCACAGTGGCCTTCGAATAACGCCCTTGCACCCCGGCGATCACCAGGGCTTTACCGGCTTCCATGCGTGGCTCCAACGGTTGTTTTGTCTGCTGATCCATACGAACAGTCTCCTTCTTATAGGGAACAAACCCGCATCGAGTATAGGGGTATATCCGCGCTGTACTCCAAGCAGAAAATTTTCCCAGGCATCTGGACAACTGGCCATCATCGCCCGTATTGTCTGCCCGCAGGCCACCGCAGTGGCCGACGTCGCTCGGACGGTTCCGGGCGCTTACGTACCTCGAGGCAACAATGGCAGACCAAGGTTCGCCGCGCCGCTTTGCGCGCATAGATCGACTCCCCCCTTACGTTTTCAATATCACAGCCGAGCTGAAGATGGCTGCGCGTCGGCGCGGCGAAGACATCATCGACTTGAGCATGGGCAACCCTGACGGCCCCACGCCGCCGCACATTGTCGAAAAACTCGTGCAAGTGGCCCAGCGTGAAGACACCCACGGCTACTCCACCTCCAAAGGCATTCCGCGTCTGCGCCGGGCGATTTCGCGCTGGTACAAAGACCGCTATGAAGTGGACATCGACCCCGAGTCGGAAGCCATCGTGACCATCGGTTCCAAGGAAGGCCTGGCGCACTTGATGCTGGCCACCCTGGACCAGGGCGACACCGTGCTGGTGCCCAACCCGAGCTACCCGATCCACATCTACGGTGCCGTGATTGCCGGCGCCCAGGTGCGTTCGGTGCCGCTGATTCCCGGCGTGGACTTCTTCGCCGAGCTGGAACGGGCGATTCGCGGCTCGATCCCCAAGCCGAAGATGATGATCCTCGGCTTCCCGTCCAACCCCACCGCGCAGTGCGTGGAGCTGGACTTCTTCGAGCGCGTGATCGCGCTGGCCAAGCAGTACGACGTGCTGGTGATCCACGACCTGGCCTACGCCGACATCGTCTACGACGGCTGGAAAGCCCCGTCGATCATGCAGGTGCCGGGCGCCAAGGACATTGCGGTGGAATTTTTCACCCTGTCCAAGAGCTACAACATGGCCGGCTGGCGCATCGGTTTCATGGTGGGCAACCCGGAACTGGTCAACGCCCTGGCGCGCATCAAGAGCTACCACGACTACGGCACGTTCACCCCGCTGCAAGTGGCGGCGATTGCTGCACTGGAAGGCGACCAACAGTGCGTGAAGGACATTGCCGAGCAGTATCGCCAACGCCGCAACGTGCTGGTCAAGGGCCTGCATGAGCTGGGTTGGATGGTGGAGAATCCGAAGGCGTCGATGTACGTCTGGGCGAAGATTCCCGAGGCCTATGCCGCCATGGGTTCGCTGGAGTTTGCCAAGAAGCTGCTGCTGGAGGCGAAGGTGTGTGTGTCGCCGGGGATTGGCTTTGGCGAGTATGGCGATGATCATGTGCGCTTTGCGCTGATCGAGAACCAGGATCGGATTCGGCAGGCGGTGCGGGGGATTCGGACAATGTTCAGGGCAGATGGCCTAGGCCCTAAAGCCTAACCCGATCTTTCTGAAGAAACCCAATCAATGTGGGAGCTGGCTTGCCTGCGATAGCGGCGGTGAATTCACCACCGCCATCGCAGGCAAGCCAGCTCCCACATTTTGATTGGGTTCACACATGGGGTTTAGTGGTGTGCTTAGACCACCAGCGACAGCAGCATGATGAAGATCAACGCCACGACGGACAGAATCGTCTCCATCGCCGTCCACGTCTTGAACGTCTCCGCCACGGTCATATTGAAATACTGCTTCACCAGCCAGAACCCCGCATCGTTGACGTGCGACAAGATCAACGACCCCGCCCCCGTCGCCAACACCAGCAGCTCACGGTTGACGCCCGGAATCATCCCCACCACCGGCACCACGATGCCCGCGCCAGTAATGGTCGCCACCGTCGCCGAACCGGTGGCCACACGAATCACCGCCGCCACCAGCCATGCCAGCAGGATCGGGTTGATCTGCGCGTTCACCGCCATATGGCCGATCACGTCGCCCACGCCGCTGGTCACCAGCATCTGCTTGAAGCCACCACCGGCACCGATGATCAGGATGATCGCGGCGGTCGGCGCAAGGCTGGCGTCGAGCAATTTGAGGATCTGCTTGGAGTGAATGCCCTGGCGATGGCCAAAGGTGTACAGCGACAGCAGCAACGCCAGCAGCAGCGCGGAGATCGGGTGACCGATCATGTCCATCCAGTTGCGCACGATATGGCCGTCAGGCAAGCCGATGTCCGCAAAGGTTTTCAGCAGCATCAGGAACACCGGCAGCAGCACAGTGATCAGGGTGATGCTGAAGCTCGGCAGGTTCTTGTGTTCCGACTCGCGGGCCAGTTGATCCACCAGTTCCTGGGACGGGTTGCCCGGGATGTACTTGGCGATGAACGTACCGAAGATCGGGCCGGCGATGATGGCCGTCGGCAGTGCGACGATCAGGCCGTACAGGATGGTCTTGCCGATGTCCGCGCCAAACACGCCGATGGCCAGCAGCGGGCCAGGGTGCGGTGGCACCAGGCCGTGCACGGCCGACAGGCCGGCGAGCAGCGGGATGCCGATCTTGATCAGCGACACACCGGTGCGGCGCGCGACGATGAATACCAGCGGGATCAGCAGCACAAACCCGATCTCGAAGAACAGCGGGATGCCCACCAGGAACGCGGCGAACATCATGGCCCACTGGACCTTTTCCTTGCCGAAGGCGCGGATCAGGGTTTGCGCGATCTGATCGGCGCCGCCGGATTCGGCCATCATCTTGCCGAGCATCGTGCCCAGCGCGAGGATGATGCCGACAAAGCCGAGCACCCCGCCGAAGCCGTCCTGGAACGCCTTGATGATCTTGTCCACGGGCATGCCCGAGGTCAGGCCGAGGAAGCCGGCCGCGATAATCAGTGCAATGAACGGGTGCACCTTGAACTTGGTGATCAGAACGATCAACCCGATGATAGTGACCACTGCATCAAGCAGTAGGTAAGACTCGTGGGACATGCCAAACATGGGGGGTCTCTCCTGTTTGTTGTTGTTATTAAAGCGGGTGTTGAATTTCCTGCCGGGGATAGCGCTATCTTTTCCGGCAAAAAATCACTTGGAAGGTTCGAAGCCGTGTTGCAGCCACCAGGCATGGGTCTGCTCGGCCAACGCCTCGACACTGTCTACGCTGGCGTTGAGGGCCAGGGTCAGCGGCTCGCCCACGGGCGATTCAAGGGTGGCGAACTGGCTGTCTATGAGGCTGGCCGGCATGAAGTGGCCGGGGCGGTGGGACACGCGGTCGGACGCCACTTCACGGCTCAGCTCCAGAAACACGAAACCCAGGCCCGGCGCGGCTTCGCGCAGGTGGTCGCGGTATTTCTTCTTGAGGGCGGAGCAAGTCAGTACCGGGTGTTCACCGGCTTTTAGCGAACGGCGCAATTCATCGCAGAGGATGTCGAGCCAGCCGGCACGGTCGTCGTCGTTGAGGGGGTGGCCGGCGCTCATCTTTTCGATGTTCGCGGCAGGGTGAAAGCTGTCGCCTTCAATCGCAGTGGCGCCGTTCAGACGGCACACGGCCTCGCTGACGCTGGTCTTGCCACAGCCAGCAACACCCATGATGACCAGGGCAGTAACAGGTTGACTCATGAAACACCTCAGGACGCAGATAGCGCTACCTTTGCACGCTGTAAGGCTAGTGCAAAAACAGGCTTTTCCCGCGCCGTCTTGTCTTTTTTTATGGAGTGACGCGTGCATCCGCTCCAAGCGTTTGAACCCGGATCAGGCAACCCGAAATTCAAGAATTTGCAGCCTTTTGGAGACAGCGCTACCTTAGTGCCTCGATTTTTGTTTGGCAAGCCGCCTGATGACCTCCAAGAACGATAAAAAATTGCGCACCACGGGTCGCCCGACCCTTAACGAAGTCGCCCGCCTCGCCGGCGTCAGCCCGATTACCGCCTCCCGCGCCCTGCGCGGCATCAGCACCGTGGCCACCGAACTGGTGGAAAAAGTGCAAAAGGCCGCCAGCGAGTTGAACTACGTGGTCAACCCCGCCGCCCGCGCCCTGGCCTCGGCCCAGAGCCATTCGGTGGTGGTGATCGTGCCGTCATTGTCCAACCTGCTGTTTATCGAAACCCTCGAAGCCATCCACCAAGTGCTGCGGCCCAAGGGCTTTGAAGTGCTGATCGGCAACTCCCACTATTCCCGCGATGAAGAAGAAAACCTGCTGCGCAACTACATGGCCTACCAGCCACGGGGTTTGCTGTTGACTGGCTTCGACCGGACCGAGAGCGCCCGACGAATGGTCGAGGCCAGCAATGTGCCCTGCGTGTACATGATGGACCTGGACCCGAATGCCGGCGTGAACTGCGTGGGTTTCTCGCAATTGGCGGCGGGTGAAACGGCGGCGGCGCACCTGCTGTCCCGTGGGCGCAAGCGCCTGGCCTATATAGGTGCACAACTGGACCAACGCACCTTGCTGCGCGGCGAAGGTTTCCGCCGCGCGCTGCAACAGGCGGGTATGTACGACCCGGCGCTGGAATTGCTGACGCCGCGCCCCTCCTCCGTGGGCCTGGGCGGCGAACTGTTCCTGCAGATGCTGGCCGCCCATCCCGACGTGGATGCGATCTTCTTCGGCAACGACGACCTGGCCCAGGGCGCCTTGCTCGAAGCCCTGCGCCACGGCATCAACGTGCCGGCGCGCGTGGCGGTGCTGGGGTTCAACGACCTGCCCGCCTCGTCATTCATGGTGCCGCGCCTGAGCAGCATCAGCACCCCGCGTGAAGCGATTGGGCGGCGTTCGGCGGAGCATCTGTTGACGATCATGGCGGGCAACAAGGTGGCCAAGCCGGTGGTGGATATGGGGTTTGAACTGCAAGTGCGGGAAAGCACCTGACCCTCTAAAGCCGAACACCCTCAAAATGTGGGAGCTGGCTTGCCTGCGATAGCGTCAGTCCAGTCACTGCAACATTGACTGATAGACCGCTATCGCAGGCAAGCCAGCTCCCACATCTTTTTTACCGTGCCCACTTGGAAATATCGCGGTCGGCTCCTACCCCTGCTAGATTGGCTGCTCTCCACCGCAAGGAAAGCACCATGGGACACTCTCTGAAAATCTTGGGCCGCACCTCCTCCATCAACGTGCGCAAAGTGCTGTGGACCTGCCAGGAACTCGGCATCGACTACCACCGCGAAGACTGGGGCATCGGCTACACCCCCACCCAATCCCCCGAGTTCCTCGCCCTGAACCCCAACGCCCAGGTGCCCGTGCTGATCGACGATCACGGCGTGCTGTGGGAATCCAACACCATTTGCCGTTACCTCGTCGGCCTCTACGAGCGCCATGACCTGTTGCCCGCCGACCCCGCACCACGGGCGCGCGTCGAGCAATGGATGGATTGGCAAGCCACCGAGCTCAACCCATCCTGGGGCTACGCCTTTCATGCGTTGGTGCGGCAAAACCCCGACTACCAGGACCCACAGCGCATCCAGGCCGGCGTGCAAGCCTGGAACAGCAAGATGGGCCTGCTCGAACAACAGCTGACCAAGACTGGCGCCTATGTGGCCGGCAATGAATTTACCCTGGCCGATATCCTCGTTGGCCTCTCGGTGCACCGCTGGCGCAACGCCCCCCTGGAGCATCCGCCCTATCCGGCGGTCGAGGCGTATTACCAGCGCCTCAGCCAGCGCCCAGGTTTCCAGGCCTTCGCCCTCGACGGCCATAACTAAAACAAGGACAACACCGTGAAAGGACTCAACGTACTGCTCACCGGCGCTTGCGGCAGAATCGGCAAGACGTTTTTCGACGCCTCCAAAGACCGCTACCGCTTCACCCTGACCGACCGCATCACGCCGGATTTTGCCCTCGGCGAACACCGTTTCGTACACGCCGATCTCAGCGACAAAACCGGCCTGGCGGCGCTGCTGGACGGTATCGACGTGATCGTGCACCTGTCGGGCATCCCCCACGCCAGCGCCTCGTTCGAGGAATTGCTGCCGAACAATATCCTCGCCACCACCTACCTGTTCGAAGCCGCCGTGGCCGCCGGGGTCAAGCGTCTGGTCTTCGCCAGCAGCGCGCAGACCATCGAAGGTTACCCGGTGGACCGCCAGATCGTTCCCGGCATGCCGGTGATGCCCGCCAACCTTTATGGCGTAAGCAAATGCTACGGCGAGGCGCTGTGCGCCTACTACGCGGCGAAAACCCCGCTCTCGACGATTGCCCTGCGCATCGGCGCCTTCGAGTTCGTCGAAACCCACGACCTCAACAACGCCCGCGACCTCAGCGCCTGGCTCAGCCCGCGCGATGCGGTGCAGCTGCTGCAACGCTCGGTGGAAGCCGAAGGCGTGAAGCACCTGATCGCCCATGGCATCTCCAACAACCGCTTCAAGCGCCTGGACTTGAGCGAAACCACGCGGGTGTTGGGTTATCAGCCGCAGGATGATGCGTTCCAGACATTTGAAATCCCGATCACCTACTGAGGCACCGACGGCAACGGTTGGCCGCCAACAGGCCAACCGTTGCCGCAATCACCGCACCATCCCCAATGAAACCGGGGGTTTCACACCCGGCACGCTATTTGCTCCACCTGTGGCACACAGACATTCCCCCAGGTGACCGATCATGCTGGTTAACAACAACACCCAAGCCGTGACCACCGTGCAGCAGCTCAAGCGCTCCGACATGGACCCGGCCAACGCCGCCGCCAGCGCGCTGTACAGCGGTGCCCTGCAAGCGGCGCAGCAAAGCGTAACCGTGCCGGCCACGCAGAAAGAACTGGACAAGGCCGCCGACCGCATCGACGAAGCCTTCGCCAAGACCCGCGTGCAGTTGCAAGCCAGCACCACGGATGTGCCAGCGGTCAACGCCACGTCTTCGGCCAGCGCAGAATTCACCGACTACATGAGCAAATCCCCGGCCGAGCGCATCCGCGAGCAATTGCTCAAGGAACAAGGCTTGACCGAGGCGGATGTGCAGGGCATGTCCCAGGAAAAGCAGGACGCGATCAGCAAGCAAGTGGCGGAGCGCGTGAAGCAGCAGCAAGAGCAACAGGTCGTCGCGAAGGCCACTGACCCGGCGCAGGCGGTGAAAGCGACCCTGGCGGCGATCTAAACAACCACCGCCGATTAAAATGTGAAAGCTGGCTTTTTGTGGGAGCCAGCTCCCACATTGATCGGGTTACTGCAGTTGTAACGTGGAATTGAACTGACTGATCGCATCCACCACATGCTTGGACCCTTCCTGAATCTCCAGGATCACCTGCCCCGCCTCGTTCGCCAGTTCCACCCCCAGCCCCGTGCGGCTCAAGCTCGACTGCATGCTCGACACCGCACTCAGCGACAGATCGTGGTTCTTGCGCACCACATCGACAATCTCCACCGTCGCCTGGCTGGTCCTGGCCGCGAGGCTGCGCACCTCGTCAGCCACCACCGCAAAACCGCGCCCATGCTCGCCGGCGCGCGCCGCTTCGATGGCCGCGTTGAGCGCGAGCATGTTGGTTTGCTCGGCGATGCTGCGGATGGTCTGCACAATGGCGCCGATGATGTCCGACTGCTTGCTCACCGCGTCGATGCTTTGCGCCGCCTGGTTCAAGTCGTGGGAAATTTCTTCGATGATCTGCACGGTTTGCTGCACCACCTCCGAGCCCTTGCGCGCGCAGGCGTCGTTTTGTACCGAGGTGGCGTGGGCTGAATCGGCAGCGTTACGCAGGGTGGTGACCTGGTCGGTGATGTCGCTGGCAAACTTCACTACTTTGTACAAACGGCCATTGGTGTCGAAGATCGGGTTGTAGGACGCTTCCAGAAACAGCGTCTTGCCGTGTTTGTTTCTGCGCTCAAAGCGGTGGGAATGATATTCGCCGCGATTAAGAGAAGCCCAGAACGCCTTGTAGGCCGGCGAATCCACTTCGCTGCGATGGCAGAACATGCTGTGGTGCTGGCCGATGATTTCGTCCAGTGAGTACTGCACGGTGCGCAGGAAGTTGTCGTTGGCGTTGAGGATCTGCCCCTGCGGGGTGAACTCGATTACCGCCATGGAGCGGCCGATGGCATCGATCAGGCTTTGGTTTTCGTGTTCATGGTGAACCCGCGCGGAAATATCCGACGCCACCTTGATCACGCTCTGCACCTGCTTGTCGCTGTCCAGCACGGGCATGTAGCTGGCTTCGAGCCACACTTCCTGGCCGCGCTTGTTCAGGCGCATAAAGGTGCCGCTGATGGCCTCGCCCCGGGCCAGGTCGCGCCAGAGCTTGGCGTAGGGCTCGCTGTGGGTGTAGGCCTCCTCGCAAAAGATCCGATGATGTTTGCCGCGAATCTCCTCGGCGCTGTAGCCCATGGTTTTGCAGAAGTTGTCGTTGGCATCGAGGATCACGCCATTGCGGTCAAACTCGATCATCGCCATGGAACGGCTGATGGCGGCGAGTTTGGCGTTGGCTTCGGTAAGGGCGCAGGAGAAACGTTCGATTTCTTGCAGGTCGGATTTGTGATGGCGGTTGAACATGGTCAGATCACCCTTGATTCCCGGCGCCTGTCGGCGCATTCCATTCGTCAGTTGGATACTGCTGGCAAACCTTGCATGGGAAACAACCATCCGAATCGCTTTATATGCCAAGCGTCATCACGGTTCTGGGTGAGCATAGACAGGGCTTGGCGCTATGCAAGGCCACTAGTCAGCCAGCATTTTTAACAGTGCATGGGCGGCAGGTGATGGCGGGCAGGTTTGCGAGGCCACCAAGGAGAATTCGCGGTGCACCGGAACGGCCAGCGGCATCACGCGCAGGCCCTGGCGCTGGGCCGGCAGGGTCATTTCCGGCACCAGGGTCACGCCAACGCCTTCACGCACCAGGCTGAAGGCGCTGCTCCACTCGCGCACTTCCACGCGGATATCCGCCAGGGTCAGCCCGGCCTCGGCGCCTACGCTGCGGGCGTTGGCAGTGCAGCCGCCCGTGGCCAGCACAAAAGGTTGCTGCAACAACTCTTCCAGCGTCAGCGTGGCGTCGGCCGGCCGTTGCGCCAGCGCATGTTGCTGCGGCAACACCGCCAGCCAGTTGTCACGCCCCAGCACCGTGGCATTGCGCTCGGGCTTGGGGTTGAGCACCACGCCGAGGTCGATCAGGCCGGCGTCGAGCAAGGTGTTCACTTCGTTGTCGGTGACTTCCAGGGTGGTGACTTCGATGCCTGGGTACAGCTGAGCGAAACGCTGCAACAGCGGCGTCAGAAACGTCGCCAACACCATGGGAAAACTGGCGATGCGAATACTCCCACGCAACATGGGCTTGGCGTCGTCCACGGTGCTGCGAATGGCCTGCAAGGCGCCAAGCATCACCCGCGCCTGCTCGATCACACTCAGCCCCAGCGCCGTGGGCAAGGTCTTGCGCGGCGCGCGGGTAAACAGCTGCGCCCCCAAGGTGGCCTCCATGCCGGCCATGGCCTGGCTGGCGGCAGACTGGGTCATGCCCACGCGCTCGGCGGCGGCGGTGATGTTGCCGTGATCGGCAACGGCCACCAGCAAGCGCCAGTGCATCAGGTTCATCATGGCAGTAGCTGTCCTTATGGCAGGGACTGAAGGTTTAATTTTACCCACGGTGCCATGGCCGCGAGACTGGCGCAAATCCCCTGGAGCTGCCCCCGATGAAACTGTATTACTTCCCACACGCCTGTTCCCTGGCACCGCATATCGTCCTGCGGGAATTGGCGCTGCCGTTCGCGCTGGTGCGGGTGGATAACCAAGCGAAAACCACAGCCAATGGCGAAGACTTCCTGCAGATCAACCCCAAGGGCTATGTGGCGGCGCTGCAACTGGATAACGGTGAGGTCCTGACCGAAGCCAGTGCGATCCTGCAATACCTGGCCGACCTCAAACCCGCCGCCGGCCTGGCCCCGGCCAATGGCAGCTGGGCGCGCGTGCGTTTGCAGGAATGGCTGAATTTTATTGCCACCGAGATTCACGGCGGGCTGGCGGTGTTCTTCAACGAGGCGATCCAGGGCGAAGTGCGGGCGATGTTCCAGGCCACGCTGTTCAAGCGGTTGGCGGTTTTGGAGCAGACGTTGGAACGCCAGGTTTATCTTCTGGGTGCGCAGTATTCGGTGGCGGATGCGTATTTGTTCGTGGTGCTGCGCTGGGCGGCTTTCCACGATATTGACCTGGGCGAATGGCCGGCGTTGGCGGCGTTTCAACAACGGGTGGGTGAGCGTGCGGCGGTGACGACGGCATTGGCTGCTGAGAGCCAATAAGCTGAAATGCGATCAAAATGTGGGAGCGGGCTTGCTCGCTCCCACATTTGACCTGTGTTGGTTTAGAGCGCAGCGTTGACCTTGGCTGCCACCTCAACCGGCACCCACTGCTGCCACACCTGCGGCTGCTCCTTGAGAAACGCCAAGGCCACCTGGCGCGGCGGTGTGCGTTTCTCGCTCATGTCCGCGAGGATGCCGTTGAGCAGATCAATCGGCAGGTCGACCTTTTCAAAGACACTCACCAGCTGCGGATACTGCGCCTTGAATGGCGCCGACACGCCAATCGCCAGCTGCGCCGGCATTGAGCGGGTGCCGATGGGGTTGGGATTTTTCGCGTCGGCCAGGGTCTTCCAGGCGTCGGCGTTGAACGCCGGTTCTTCCAGTTTGATCAACTTGAAGCGCCCCAGCAGCGGCGTCGGCGACCAGTAGTAGAACAATACCGGCTTGCCGCGCCGGATCGACGAGGCCACTTCCGCATCCAGCGCCGCGCCGGAGCCGGTGCGGAAGTTGACGAAACTGTCGGTCAGGCCGTACGCCTTGATCTTCTGGCTGTTGACGATCTCCGAGGTCCAGCCGGTGGGGCTGTTGAGGAAGCGCCCGCGGCTCGGGTCTTCGGGGTCGCGGAACACGTCTTTATAGCGCGCAAGGTCGGCCACCGACTTGAGATCCGGCGCGAGGGGCTTGATGCCACGTGCCGCGTCGCCTTTGATCACATATTCGGGCACCCACCAACCTTCCGTGGCGCCTTTGACCGTGTCACCCAGGCCAAACACCTTGCCTTCGCTTTCAGCCTTGACCCACGCCGGACTGCGCCCGGCCCATTCTTCGCCGATCACCTGGATATCGTCCTTGGCCAGGGCGGCTTCGAGGCTTACGGTGCTGCCGGGTAAGGTATCGGTGGGCAGGTCGTAGCCTTTTTCGACGATCAGGCGCAGGACTTCGGTGATCAGGCTGCCGCTTTCCCACGTGATGTCGCCGAAGTGAATCGGCGCGGCGGCGTGTGTCGGCGGGGCCAATAGCGTCAGTGCGAGCAGCGAGCCACCCAGCAGGTTTTTCAGGTTTTTCATGTAGACGCTCATATTGATGATTGTTGGCGGGTGAAGACCCGGGCCATGTAGTCGCTCACCGAACGCTGGGAAATCCCCAATTCAGCGGCGATTTGCGGGTAGGTCAGGCCATGGAGCCGCGACAGCAGGAAGGTCGCCTTGACCTTGGCCGGCAAACGGTCAAGCAGTTGGTCGATCGCTTGCAGCGCTTCGAGCATTTGCGCCAGGTCCTCGGGGGACGAGGCGGTACAGGTCGTGTCGATATCGAGGGCATCCAGGTAGCCGCGCTCCAAGTCACGGCGGCGCCACAGCTGGTACATCAGGCGCTGGGCGATGGTGGTGAGCAAGGCGCGGGGCTGGCGGATCGGCAGCCGGTCCGGCGACGTCAGCAGTTGGACGAACGTGTCGGCCGCAATGTCTTCGGCATGGGCGCGGGAATCGAGGTGGCGGTGCAGGCGGCCGCACAGCCAGTCGTAATGGCTGCGGAACAAGCCGCCCACGTAATCGCTGTGAGAACTGTCGGCGCCGGACATAGTGGCTCCATCTGAGTAGGTTGCGCGTTATGTCCGGTGTTCCGGTGGGGCGATCCTAGCAAGGCTGCTTATGCTTTAATAATATTTAAAAGGTATTTTTATATAACCTTATTCAAGCACCGAGTAGCCGGCACTGGCGGCTTGCTGCTGGTAGTCCAGAAGCACTTGATAGTCGTCTTCGCTGGCTGGCAGGACTTCCCGGACACCCAGGCTTTCCACGACCTGCGGCAAATCCTGCAACGCCAGGTTCATCGCCTCACGAATCCTTGCGACCTGCGCATCGCTCAAGCCCAGCGGACCGATGTAGGGCAACGTCGGGCTTGGCGCGCTGCGGGTGACGAGGCGCAACCCCGCCACTTCGTCAGGGGCGAAACGCGCGAGGTAGTCATAGGTGACGCTGTCGATGGCGGCGAGGTCGACGCGGTTTTCCCGCAGCCAGCGCAGACTCTCGCGATGCGCGCCGCTGATGGCGACGCTGGCAAAGAAACGGCCGTCGCGTTGCCAAGGGGCCAAGCGTTCGCGCAGCAGGTTCATGCCGCTGTTGGAGTCGTGGCCGTTGATCACGCCACGGCTGTTGTAGAAATCGGCCAAGGTGCTGCGCGGGTTGTCGGCGCGGGTCAGCAGCAGGCTGCAATGTTCGCCCTGGCTGCTGTGGGCCAGTTCATAACGGGGACGGCCAATGACGCGGACCTGGCCGCGCAGTTGGGTCATCAGCGGGTAGCCGCAGGTTTGGCTCACGAGCAGTTCGGGGGCAAGCCACAGGCTGTGCAGGTTCAGATGATCGGCGTGGCGACGGTTCAGATCCAGCCGTTCGAAGATACGCGCCAGCCACTGTTGGTTGGCGTGTTGGATTTGCTCGGGCGCTACATACATCAGCAACTCGGCGTAGTGCTCACTCATGCTCGTCTCTCACGCAAAAGGGTGGCGCGGACTGTCGATGGCCTTGAGGGCGTGGCGGCTGATCAACTGCCCGTAGCCCTGCACCAGGAAACCACCGCTGCGCGCCAGCCATTGCTCGCGGCGGGCACGGTAGACCGTGGGCAGAAAATACCAGGGCAGCTTCGGCAAGTCGTGGTGCACCAGGTGCAGGTTGTTATTGAGGAACAACCAGGACCAGGGCCAGGCCGCTTCGTTAAGCACGGTACGTTGCTCGGCTTGCGGGTGCGGGCGATGTTCGTAGTAGGAACGGATCGACGCCAGGGACAGCGCCGGCACGCTGACCAGCAGCACGTAATGCCATACCGACAGCGCGCTGTAATGGGCGATGAACACCAGCATCAGCACGGTAATGGCGCCATGGGTCAGCCACATCGGCCAGGCCAGGGGTAGGCGCTGCCATTCATGGCGCGCCAGCTGCGCTATCGCCAACGGCGGCGCCAACAGGAAGCGACCGAGCAGCGTCTTGGTCAACCAATGTACGCCGCGTTCGAACAGCGAGCTGGTGGCCCACTGCTGTTGGTTGAGGTAGCGGCTTTCCGGGTCGATGCCCGGCAGGGTCAGGTCTTCGTCGTTGTGGTGCAGCAGGTGGCTGTCGCGGTACAGGGTGTAGGGATACCAGACGGCGAACGGGGCGTAACCGAGGAGTTTGTTGAGCAGCAGCGAGCGGGTTGGATGGCCGTGGAGCAATTCGTGCTGCACCGATAACCACAGGGTCACCAGCGGGATCAGCAACAGCGTGCTCAGCCACAGGCCCAGCCAATGGCTGCCAAGGATCACGGCAAACCAGCCGGCATACACGCCGATCAGCAGCAGCCAGGTCGGCCATTCGGTCTTGGCGGTGAAGCTTTGCGCCAGGGCTTGGATTTCCTGGCGGTGGGTCGGGTCAAGGTAGTGGGCCATCGTCAGCTCAGAGCAGGTGTTTCCTGCTCTGTGCCGTGACGCGGGAAAATCTTGCAGATCATTTGGTTCTAAGCTTGGAACTCAATGGCCGAACAAGCCGCTCTCGGACTTCTTGGCTTTCTTGTCGGCGCGTTTTTCATCGGCGGTCTTTGCCGGTTTTTTCTTCGCGGCTTTCTTTGAATCCATACCTTTGGCCATGATGCATGCTCCACTGACAGTGAATGTAACAGTGGGTATACCACCTATTGCCCGGTAGAAGGCGCTTATAATCGCGCCCCTTTCTCACGCCTCCTGAACACCATGCCCGAGTTGACCATCGATCTGCTGGCAGAGCCCCTGTGGCCGCTGCTGAACAAGTTTTATCGCAGCCACAATTCGTCGATGAAGGCGCTCAAGGGTGGGCGTTTGTGGGTCGCACGCGATGGCGAGATCGTCGCCGGCCTGTGCCTGACGCCCGTCGTGGGCGGGCAGTGGTTGACCGGGGTGTTTGTCGACCCGGCGTATCGCGGCCAGGGCTTGGCGGCGAAGTTGATTCATGCGGCGGCAGCGGATGGCGAAGGCACGCTGTGGCTGTTGTGCCATCCCGATCTGGAGGGGTTGTATCAGCGCATGGGTTTTACCCAGGACACGTTGCTGCCCCAATCCCTCAGCGAACGGCTGGTGCGCTACAAGCGCAACAAGCCGATGATCGCCATGGGCTTAGAACGTTTGGTGAGGTCGACCGCGGATAATGTGTGATCGGCCGATCGAGGGCCCATGCTAGCCTCGGCGGCACAGTGGCCCACTTTTCGGATGATCATGAAAACGACGTTTGCAGCGCTGTCCCTTACCGCCCTCCTCCTCCCGACTTTCAGCCAGGCCGCAGACGCGCCCATCAGCGCCCAGCAGTACGCCAGCGTGCTCGCCGGCAATTGGCGCGACCCGGCCAACAGCGCCCGCGACGGGTATCGCCACCCGCAGCAGACCCTGGCGTTTTTCGGCCTGGGCGGCAAACAGACGGTGATCGAGATCACCCCCGGCGGCGGTTGGTACAGCGAACTGCTGGCGCCGTTGCTCAACGATCACGGGCACTATGTCGCTGCCGTACAAGCCGCGAGCAGCAGTGCCTACGCGCGTACGTCCGAAGAAAACCTGAAGAAGAAGTTTGCGGCGGACCCGGCTCGATATGGCAAGGCACAGGTGGTCGAGTTCGATCCCAAGGCGCCGGTGTTTGGCCAGCCGGGTTCGGCGGATGCGGTGTTGACCTTTCGCAATGTGCATAACTGGGTGGAAGCAGGCACCGCGCCGGCCACGTTCAGTGCGTTTTACACCGTGTTGAAACCGGGTGGCGTGCTGGGGGTGGAAGATCACCGTGCCAAGGACGGGGCGGATCTTGCGGCGATCAAGGACACGGGTTACCTGACCACGGCGCAGGTGGTGAAGCTGGCCACCGATGCCGGGTTCAAGCTGGCGGCGCAGAGTGAAGTGAACGCCAACCCGAAGGACACCAAGGATTACCCGGCGGGGGTGTGGACGTTGCCGCCGACGTTGCGGCTGGGGGAGCAGGATAAGGCCAGGTATGTGGCGATTGGCGAGTCGGATCGGATGACGTTGCGGTTCGTCAAACCTGCGAAATAACCAGAGCCAAACACGGAACCCATGTGGGAGCTGGCTTGCCTGCGATGGCGGTGATTCAGTTGGCAGTTGTGTAGCTGACCCACCGCTATCGCAGGCAAGCCAGCTCCCACAGTTTGGAACCGCTTTGTGTCTGGGGGTTATTCGTCAGCCGTGGGGTCCATGTCGGGGAACATCACTTCGATAAAGCCGAACTTGGTGAAATCGGTGATCCGCGACGGGTACAACCGCCCGATCAGGTGATCGCACTCGTGCTGCACCACCCGCGCATGGAAACCCTCGGCAATCCGTACGATCGGCTCGCCCTTGGGGTCGAAACCTTCGTAGCGGATCTGCTGGTAACGGTCCACCGCCCCACGCAAACCGGGGACGGACAGGCAACCTTCATAGCCCTCTTCCAGCACCGGACTCAACGGCGTGATCAGCGGGTTGATCAGGATGGTCTGCGGCACCGGCGGCGCGTCCGGGTAGCGTTCGCTGGCCTCGAAACCAAAGATCACCAGTTGCAGGTCAACGCCGATCTGCGGCGCGGCCAGGCCAACACCGCCGACGTGTTCCATGGTCTGGAACATGTCGTCGATCAATTGCCACAGCTCGGGGCTGTCGAACATTTCCGGGGGCGCCGGTGGCGCGATACGCAGCAGGCGCTCGTCGCCCATTTTCAGGATTTCACGAATCATCGATCAGACTTCATCAGTGGTGGGCTTGGAGTGGTCCCGGCCGAGGCCCGAGACATGTTGTTTTTCCTGCGGCGGCTCATCGAAATCCTTGGCACCCGGCGCCTTGCCTTCGGCCGACATGTGTTCGATCACCGCATTCATCTCCGCCCCCAGCAGCAACACGGCGGCGGAAATATAGAAGTACAGCAGCAACACAATGATCGCACCGATACTGCCATACATGGCGTTGTAGTCGGCGAAGGTTTTCACGTAGTAGCCAAAGCCCAGGGACGCGACGATCCACACCACCACGGCCAACACCGAGCCTGGGGTGATAAAGCGGAATTTCTGCTTCACATCAGGCATCACGTAGTACATGAGGGCCACGGCGAACATCAACAGGATCACGATCAGCGGCCAACGCAGGATGGTCCACAGGGTGACCACGAATTCTTGCATGCCAATCTGCCCGGCGACCCATTCCATCACTTGCGGGCCAAGCACCATCAGCGCGGCGGCGGCCAGCAGCATGCCGGCAATGCCGACGGTGTAGAAGATCGACAGCGGAAAGCGCTTCCAGATCGGCCGGCCTTCGACCACGTCATAGGCGGCGTTCATCGCGCTCATCATCAGGCGCACGCCGGCCGAGGCGGTCCACAGGGCAATCACGATACCCACCGAGAGCAGGCCGCCCTTGGATTGCTGCAACTGGTCGATCACCGGGTTGACCTGCTCCAGGGCCTGGGGCGGCAACACCAGTTCCGACTGCAAGCGCAGCCAGGTGAAGAAGTCGGGCAGGTGCAGGAAACCAATCAGGGCGATGAGGAACAGCAGGAAGGGAAACAGCGAAAACAGCATCTGGTAGGCCAACGCCGAGGCGTAGGTAGACATCTCGTCATCGACAAACTCTTTGACGGTGCGCACCAGTACTTTGTGGAGCTTGAGGCCGTTGAGGACCGGAAAAATCATAGCGTCTCCTTTCGCCGCAAAAAATTGAGTTCAAGGGCGACTCAGGGGCCGTTTTCTACATCAAGGTAGCTTATTTGGCGACCTTGAAACAATTTCGAAACTTTAACTGCATCCGGTGACATAAAAACGGCCATCCGTGGATGGCCGCTTTCGCTGCTCAAGTGCCCGCCTATTTGACGGCTTTCTTGACGGCGTCCTTGGTGTCGCCAATGGCTTTTTCGACCTGGCCTTTCTTTTCCTGCACCACGCCTTCAGCGTGCAGTTTGTCGTTGCCGGTGACTTTGCCGATGCCTTGCTTGATGTTACCGACGGCTTCGTCTTTCAAACCTTTTGCCTTATCCGCTGTGCTGCCCATGGTATTTCTCCAGAAGAACAATCAAGGGTTTTGGTCATTACCTAGAGATTGACCCGGCGCTGTCCGGCAGAGTTTCAATTATTTTCGATGGGCATTTCATCGCCAGGCGCAGGTTTGGCTTTATGTTTTGCGGCCAACCCACGAGAATGCCCGGCACATTCAGGCTATAACGCTGAATAACAGATCCCGTAGGAAGGTTATGAAACTCAATAAAGCACAGGCCATCGCCCGCAGAAACACCGAACTGGGCGGTGCCGTACTCGGCGTCAACAACTGCCACTTCACTGACCTGGACAGCCGACGCAACATCTGGTGGTTCGACCTGCCGGTGGTGCGTATCGGCGTGGGCCAGTACGAGTGGATCCACCTGTTGATGCACAACGCCGAGACCGACCAGTTGCTGCACCTGAAGGTGCCGACCGTGTTCCTGCGTGAGCACATCGAAGGGTTGGTGGTGCGTAATGCGAACAAGCGTAAGCCGGAGATCACCCTGGAGCTGAGCGCAGACAAGGATTCGTTCTTGAAGGATGTGCGGCCGGCCGGTGCGGGCATCAGCTTCGCGCAGTTTTCCCTGTAAAAACTCGGTCGAAAAACTGTGGCAGATTGGCCAGCTCCCACATTGGATTGCATTTCAAGGCAAGCCAATCAGCCGGCATTAAAAAACCCCGCATTCGCGGGGTTTTTTATTGGGTTACTTCTTGATCCCGAGCTTCTTCAGCTCTTCATCACGCAACTCACGTCGCAGGATCTTGCCCACGTTGGTGGTCGGCAAGGCATCGCGGAATTCCACGAGCTTGGGCACCTTGTAGGCAGTGACGTTGGCGCGCATGTGCTCCATCACCTGGTCCTTGGTCAACGTGGCGCCCGGCTTGACCACGATGAAAATCTTGATGATCTCACCGGACTTCTCATCCGGCACACCGATGGCCGCGCATTGCAGTACGCCCGGCAGGCCGGCCAGCACGTCTTCCAGCTCATTGGGGTACACGTTGAAGCCCGAGACCAGGATCATGTCCTTCTTGCGGTCGACAATGCGCATGTAGCCGTCCGGCTGGATGATCGCGATGTCGCCGGTCTTCAACCAGCCTTCGCTGTCGAGCATCTCGTCGGTGGCGTCCTGGCGCTGCCAGTAGCCCTTCATCACCTGCGGGCCCTTCACGCACAGCTCACCGGTTTCGCCCAGCGGCAACTCGCTGCCATCATCGGCGATGACTTTGCACACGGTGGACGGCACGGGAATGCCGATGGTGCCGACCTGGATATGCTGGATCGGGTTCACCGTCGCCACGGGGCTGGTTTCGGTCATGCCGTAGCCTTCGCAGATGCCACAGCCGGTCACGGCCTTCCAACGCTCGGCGGCCGCCAGTTGCAGGGCCATGCCGCCCGACAGGGTGACTTTCAGCGCAGAGAAATCCAGCTTGCGGAACGCCTCGTTGTTGCACAACGCCACGAACAGCGTGTTCAGGCCGACAAAGCCGCTGAACTTCCACTTTGACAGTTCCTTGACCATCGCCGGCAGGTCGCGCGGGTTGCTGATCAGGATGTTGTGGTTGCCGATCAGCATCATCGCCATGCAATGAAAGGTGAACGCATAGATGTGGTACAGCGGCAGCGGCGTGATCAGGATCTCGCAACCTTCGTTGAGGTTGGAACCCATCAGCGCCTTGCACTGCAACATGTTGGCGACCAGGTTGCGGTGGGTGAGCATCGCGCCCTTGGCCACGCCGGTGGTGCCGCCGGTGTATTGCAGCACCGCGACATCGCCGCTCGCCGGGCTGGCGTCGCTGACCGGTTGGCCATGACCCTTGGCCAACACGTCGTTGAACTTGATCGCGTCTGGCAGGTGATAGGCCGGGACCATCTTCTTCACGTACTTGATCACGCTGTTGATCAGCAAGCGCTTGAGCGGCGGCAACAGGTCGGCGACTTCGGTGACGATCACGTGCTTGACGGCGGTCTTGGGCACGACCTTTTCTGCCAGGTGCGCCATGTTGGCCAGGCAGACCAGGGCCTTGGCACCGGAGTCGTTGAATTGGTGTTCCATTTCCCGCGCGGTGTACAGCGGGTTGGTGTTGACCACGATCAGGCCAGCCCGGATGGCACCGAACACGGCGACCGGGTATTGCAGGACGTTGGGCAACTGCACGGCGATGCGGTCGCCGGGCTTCAAGTCGGTATGCTGTTGCAGGTACGCGGCAAACGCGCCGGACAGTTCGTACAACTCACCGTAGGTGATTGTCTTGCCCAGGTTGCTGAAAGCCGGTTTGTTGGCGAAGCGCTGGCAGGACTGTTTCAGTACCGCCTGAATATTTGGATACTCGTCTGGATTGATCTCTGGAGCAATCCCGGCGGGGTACTTATCCTTCCAAAAGTCTTCGTTCATGGAAGCCCACTCCTCAGCGACGCGAATTCATCATCGCATTTGATGCGATTATTATTGGTGTATGTTTTTTTAGGTGAATCTGGCGCTTTCAAGCAGGCCGAGACGTCACAAAGCGCGCCGAGAGTAGCAGCTTTGCCAAGGGCCGCCTAGAGCCAAACGCGGGCCCCACGGTCATATTCGCGACTGTCCTACAATATTTGGTCACACTATAAACAACCCTGAAATACCCCTGAAAAAGGCTCTGGAATGCACTTTCCAGGGCAACAAATAACAATGTGGGAGCTGGCTTGCCTGCGATAGCAGTCCATCAGTCAATACATCCAGTGACTGAAACACCGTTATCGCAGGCAAGCCAGCTCCCACATTTTTTAGCGCGTTTTACCTCAGGCGATGTCGCGAAGCTCACGCCGCAGGATTTTCCCTACAGGCGTCATCGGCAACGACTCACGCAACACAATATGCTTGGGCACTTTGTACCCCGTGAAGTTGGTCTTGCAGTACGCCTTCAATTCCTCAAGGCTCACCCCTTGGGCACGCGCGACCACGAACAGCTTCACCGCCTCCCCCGTGCGCTCGTCCGGCACGCCGATCACCGCGCAGTTGGCCACCGCCGGGTGCGCCATCACCACGTCTTCGATCTCGTTGGGGTACACGTTGAAACCCGAGACGATGATCAGGTCTTTCTTGCGGTCGACAATGCTGACAAAACCATCGGTGTCGATCACCGCAATGTCACCGGTCTTGAGCCAGCCTTCGGCGTCGAGGGTCTCGGCGGTGGCGACCGGCTGCTGCCAGTAGCCCTTCATCACCTGCGGGCCCTTGATGCACAGCTCGCCGCGCTCGCCCAGGGGCAGCTCGCGGCCTTCATCATCGATCACTTTCATCGCCGTGCCCGGCACAGGGATGCCCACGGTGCCCAGCCGCGATTGGCTGCCGTAGGGGTTGGTGCTGGCGACCGGCGAAGTTTCCGTCAGCCCGTAACCCTCGCCGATGGAACAACCCGTCAGCGCCTTCCAACGCTCAGCCGTGGCCTTGACCAGCGCCGTGCCGCCGGAGTTGGTGATCTTCAGGTGGGAGAAGTCCAGGGTCTTGAAGTCCGGGTGGTCCATCAATGCCACAAACAATGTGTTCAAGCCCAGCAGGCAGGAGAACCGCCACTTCTTCAGCTCCTTGATAAAGCCGCCGATGTCTCGCGGGTTGGTAATCAGCACGTTATGGTTGCCGGTCACCATCATGCACATGCAGTTCGCCGTGAATGCATAGATGTGGTACAGCGGCAGCGGCGCGATCATCACTTCCTGCCCTTCGCGCACCAGTGGCTGGCCGTCGTCGGTGACCTGGGACATGCACGCCCGCGCCTGCTGCATGTTCGCCACCAGGTTGCCGTGGGTGAGCATCGCGCCCTTGGCCAAGCCGGTGGTGCCGCCGGTGTATTGCAGCACGGCGATATCATCCAGGCTCACCGGATGGCGGGTCACGCCCAGGCCTGCGCCCATGCGCAAGGCGCGCTTGAACGAAACGGCCCGCGGCAGGCTATAGGCCGGGACCATCTTCTTCACCTTGTCCACCACGGTGTTGATCAGCCAGCCTTTGGCGGCGGGCATGAAGTCGCCCATCTTGGCTTCGATCAGGTAGTCGATCTCGGTGTCGCCGCACACCTCCTGCACCCGCGAACCGAACAGGTTGAGGTACACCAGTGCACGCACACCGGCGTCCTTGAACTGGTGGCGCATCTCGCGCGGGGTATACAGCGGGTTGGTGTTGACCACGATCAGTCCGGCGCGCAAGGCGCCGAACACGGCAATCGGGTAATGCAGCACGTTGGGCATCTGCACGGCGATGCGCTCGCCGGGCTTGAGGTCGGTGTGTTGTTGCAGGTAGCCGGCGAACGCCGCGCTCTGGCGCTCCAGCTCGGCATACGTGAGGGTGATGCCCATGTTGCTGAACGCCGGACGGTCGGCAAAGGCCTTGCAGGAACGTTCGAAGACTTCGATCACCGACTTGTAGGCCGTGAGGTCGATGTCATTGGGGACGCCTGCGGCGCGTTTGTCATTCCAGAAATCAGGTTGCATTATTCTTGTCCTCTTACCTGAGTGTGTCCGGCCGCTTTTGCAGTGCTATATAAAGCGGAGCTTGGGGGACGTTAGCAGTTATGGCCAAACTGGCAAATATGCCAAAGCGTGTCATTGATTGTATGAATCTTGCCTCTGATGCGCAGGCAGATACCCCGACCCTCAACGGATGAGCTATACACTGCATCGACCCCGAGCAAAGGAAGCGCCATGAACCACAGCACCTTCTGGCTGACCGCGAATGACCGCAGCCGCCTGTACGTCAATCAATGGCTGCCGGAAGGCCGCGCCAAGGCGATGATTATGCTGTCCCACGGCATGGCCGAGCACAGCGGGCGTTACGCGCGCCTGGCGGCTGCCTTGTGTGCAGCGGGCTACGGCTTGTACGCGCTGGACCAACGTGGCCATGGCCGCACCGCCGACGAAGGCACACTGGGCCTGTACGCCGAAAAAGATGGCTGGAACAAAGTGGTGGGCGATCTCGCCAGCCTCAACCAGCACATCGGCCAGCAGCAGCCGGGCCTGCCGATCATCCTGCTGGGGCACAGCATGGGCAGCTATATCGCCCAAGCCTACCTGCTGCACCACAGTGCCAGCCTGGACGGGGCGATTCTCAGCGGTTCGAATTTCCAGCCGGTGGCGTTGTACCGTGCCGCGCGGCTGATCGCGCGGATCGAGCGGGCGCGCCAGGGCTTGCGTGGGCGCAGTGCGCTGATCGAGTTCCTGTCGTTCGGTTCATTCAACAAAGCGTTCAAGCCCAACCGCACCGCCTTCGATTGGCTCAGCCGCGACCCGGATGAGGTGGACAAGTACATCAACGACCCACTCTGCGGTTTCCGCTGCACCAACCAGCTGTGGATCGACCTGCTCGGCGGCTTGCAGCAGATCAGCAAAGCGTCCAATCTCGCGCAGATCGATCCGGGCCTGCCGATCCTGGTGACCGGCGGCGAATGTGATCCGGTGAGTGAGGGCAAGCGTCTCACAGGCCTGGCCAACGCCCTGCGCGAGGCCGGCTGCCAGCAGCTACAACTGACGATCTACCCGCAGGCGCGCCATGAAGTGTTCAACGAAACCAACCGCGAGGAAGTCACCGCGGATGTGCTGACGTGGCTCGACCAGGCCCTGACCCTGCACAGGCCGGCCCGCTGCGAGTAGTTTTTGCTTTAAAATCAGCCGATTAAATGACCGATTAGCCACAGGATGCACCTTTAGATGACCCAGGTAACCAACACCCCGTACGAAGCCCTCGAAGTCGGCCAGACCGCCAGCTACAGCAAATTGGTGGAAGAGCGCGATATCCAGCTGTTCGCCGCGATGTCCGGTGACCACAACCCGGTGCACCTGGACGCCGAATACGCCAAGGCGACCATGTTCAAGGAGCGTATCGCCCACGGCATGTTCAGCGGCGCCCTGATCAGCGCGGCCGTGGCCTGCGAACTGCCTGGGCCGGGCACTATCTATATCGGCCAGCAGATGAGCTTCCAGAAGCCGGTGAAAATTGGCGACACCCTGACCGTGCGCCTGGAAATCCTCGAAAAACTGCCGAAGTTCCGTGTGCGCATTGCCACTCGCGTGTTCAACCAGCGGGATGAGTTGGTGGTGGATGGCGAAGCAGAGATCCTGGCGCCGCGTAAGCAGCAGGTGGTGACGCTGACGGAATTGCCGCCGATCAGCATTGGCTGATCTCGATCCAAAGATTCATACAAAACCGAATGTGGGAGCGGGCTTGTGTGGGAGCGGGCTTGCTCGCGAAAGCGCTGGGTCAGTCAATGAAGCAGTGACTGAAAGACCGCATTCGCGAGCAAGCCCGCTCCCACAAAGACCACTCCCACATTTGTAACTGGGTAAGGCTTACGACTGAGCGCGAGCCTGGTTACGCAGTGCCTTCACCTGGTCGTGGTTGCGTTGTACGCCGTGGTACTGGCGCTCAACCAGGTCACGAATGCCCAGCAGGTTGTGCTTGTTGATCTTCTCGATCGCTTCCTTGTAAGCCTTCAACGCGTGGTCTTCACCGCGCTCGGCTTCGTTCAGTACAGCCTCTTCATCTTTACCGGTGAGCATCGACTTCACGTCGACCCAGCCACGGTGCAGTGCGCCGGCAACGCTGCCGGAATCTTCCGGATCACCGCCCAAGGCACGTACGGCGGTTTTCAGCTCGGCGGCGGCAGTCGCGCAATCGGCGGAACGCTTTGCAAACAGGGCTTTGAGTTCTGGGTGCTTGATGTCTTCAGCGCACTCCTTGAAACCCTTTTGGCCGTCGATGCTGGTCTCGATCAGATCGTTCAGTACGGAGATCGATTCTTTATTGATGTCAGTCATTTTTCAATTCCTTGTACGGGTGAGAAGGTTGTCTTAATGGTTGCAGCGCCCGTGCCAGGTTTTCAAAAAACAAATTATTCTTTATTTTCAATTGGTTACGATAAATTGAACCATCTGTATGTACGTTATTTGCATGATCTGTCATTTGGCCTTCATGCAGAATGCCTGTATTTTCCAGGGTCTCGATACAAACACCTGAGCCTTCATGAACCCCGAAAAACTTGAACTGCTGATCACCCGCCAAATGCCCTTCGGCAAGTACAAAGGGCGGATCATCGCCGACCTGCCCGGCCCCTACTTGAACTGGTTTGCCCGTGAAGGTTTCCCCCACGGCGAGCTGGGTGGGCTGCTGGCATTGATGCAGGAAATCGACAGCAACGGCCTCTCTGAATTGCTCGAACCGCTGCGCGCCAAGCACGGCAAACCCGCCCCTCGCCATTGAGAACCCCGCCATGCCAAGGAATGCCGATAACGAACACCACTGGCACACCATCGCCCAGCGCTATGAGCTGGAGCCCGGGCCGATCAACCTGGAAAATGGCTATTTCGGGCGCATGAGCCGCGTCGTGCGTGCGCAGTACCTGGAGCAGGTGGCGTTTATCAACCGCAGCAACTCGTGGCATGTACGCCAGCGCTTCGAGCAGGGCGAAAACGTCGAGATCCGCCGCCAACTGGCCGAGCTGATCAATGTCGACCCCGAGTCGGTGGCCTTTACCCGCAACGCCACCGAAGCCTTGCAGTCGCTGATCCGCAACTACAACCGCCTGCAACCGGGCGATCAAGTGTTGATCAGTGACCTGGAGTACGACACGGTCAAAGGCGCGATGCGCTGGTTGGCTGGGGTTCGCGGTGTGGAGGTAATCGAACTGTCCCACGCACACCCGGCCAGTTTCGACAGCCTGGTGCAGACTTATCGTGATGCATTCGCCCAGTACCCGCGTTTAAAGCTGATGGCGCTGACCCACGTCACCCATCGCACCGGCCTGGTGATGCCCGTTGCAGCGATTGCCAAGGCCGCGCGCGAGCATGAGGTGGATGTGATCCTCGATGGCGCCCACGCCCTGGGCCAGCTCGACTTCAACCTCGCCGAACTGGGCATTCAATTCGCCGGCTTCAACCTGCACAAATGGATCGGCGCGCCGCTGACCCTGGGCTTTCTGTACATAGCACCCGAGCGCCTGGCTGACATCGACCCGGATATGGGCGAGTTTCACTACCCGATCAGCGACGTGCGCGCACGCACGTCCTACAGCACGCCGAACTTTCCGGCGCTGATGACGTTGCCGCTGGTGTTTGCAGAGCATCGTGCCTTGGGCGGCTCGGCGGCCAAAGGTGCGCGGGTCAATTACCTGCGGGACCTGTGGGTGAGCCAGGTGCGGCCGTTGGCGGGAATCGAGGTACTGACGTCGGATGATCCACGGCTGTATTGCGGGATCACGGCGTTCAAGTTTGTAGGGCGGGACCAGCAGGCGATGGCAGATCGTTTACTCAAGGACTACGACCTGTTCACCACCACCCGGGTGGGCGCGGCGTTTGGTACCTGCATTCGGGTGACGCCGGGGTTGGTCACTTCGGCTGCGGACATCAATGTCTTGGTCAACGCCATCACCGAGCTGAGCACCGATTAAAACTGTGGGAGCTGGCTTGCCTGCGATAGCGGTCTATCAGCTAATGCAACGGTGACTGACCCACCGCTATCGCAGGCAAGCCAGCTCCCACATTGATCATTCCCACAGTTGCTTAGCGGTGATATCCCGTTTTTTTCAGGCAAAAAAAAGCGGTACACCGACCAAGTGCACCGCCAAAAATGCCGTTAAGCACAGCAACAACGATTCGATAAATCAGTCCAGCAGCGCCAGCGCCTCGGCGGTGACTTCCTGGATACGCGCCCAGTCGCCGTTCTTGATCCACTCAGGATCCAGCATCCAGCTACCGCCCACGCACATCACGTTTTTCAACGCCATGTAGTTCTTGATGTTGGCCGGGCCAACACCGCCAGTCGGGCAGAATTTCACTTCGCCGAACGGGCCGCCGAGGGCCTTGATCGCCGCGACGCCGCCGCTGACTTCCGCCGGGAACAACTTGAAGCGGCGATAACCCAGGCCATAACCTTCCATGATGCCGGACGCATTGCTGATGCCTGGCAGCAGCGGGATCGGGCTGTGGACCGAGGCTTCCAGCAGGTCGCGGGTGATACCAGGGGTGACGATAAACTGCGAGCCGGCCACTTCCGCCGCTTCGAGCATATGGCGATCCAGCACGGTGCCAGCACCGGTGCACAGTTCAGGACGTTGCTCGCGCAGGACCTGAATGGCCTTGAGGCCGAACTCGGAACGCAGGGTCACTTCCAATGCGGTCAAACCACCGGCGGCCAGGGCATCGGCCAGCGGCAGGATGTCCTGTTCGCGGGCGATGGTGATCACCGGCAGGATCCGCGCCTTGGCGCAGAGGCTGTCGATCAAGGCAACTTTATCCGCCATGGACACGGTCGGTTGAGGGCTTTTCATAGCGGCTGATCCTTGGCTCATGGGCACCAGTAAATCTCTAATGTAGGTTGCAAAAACGCGCGAATCGGCATGGCAGCAACGTCGTCACTGGCCAGCGCGGCGCTCAAGGTGGTCAATTTCGAACTGCCGGAAATCGACAGCACGGTGTAGTGCGCCGTGGCCAGCAGCGCGCGACTCATGGTCAGGCGCTGATGCGGCACGGTCGGCGCCAGCATCGGCCAGCAACGGCGGGTACCGTCGGGCTTCAAGGCTTCGCTCAGGTTCGGGCTGTTGGGGAACAGCGACGCGGTGTGACCGTCATCGCCCATGCCCAGCACCAGCACGTCAATCGCTGGCAATTCGCCCAGCAGGCGATCGGCCTGCTCGGCAGCGTCTTCAAGGTTGGCCGCAGCGCTGTAGAGGCTGAGGAACTTGGCCTTGGCCGCCGGGCCTTGCAGCAGGTGCTGCTTCAACAGGCCGGCGTTGCTGTCGGCGTGTTCCACCGGCACCCAGCGTTCGTCGGCCAGGGTGATGGTCACCTTGGACCAGTCCAGGCCTTGCTTGGCCAGGTGCTGGAAAAACGCCACGGGGCTACGGCCACCGGACACCACCAACGTCGCTTCTCCACGGGCACTGATGGCCGCGCGCAATTGCTCGGCCACATCATTGGCCAGGCCTTCCGCCAACAGCACCGGCGTGCGGTACTCATGGGGCGTGACGCCCTGGGGCAGTTTCAACTCAGATATCGCCATACCACGACCTCCCATCCCGCGTAATCAGTGCAATGGAGCTCATCGGCCCCCAGGAACCCGCCGCGTACGGCTTGGGCGCATCGCCGGATTTTTTCCAACCGGCGATCAACTGGTCACACCACTTCCACGCGGCTTCGATTTCATCTTTGCGGACAAACAGGTTCTGATTGCCGCGCATCACTTCCAACAGCAACCGCTCGTAGGCATCGGGAATCCGTGCGCTGCGATAGGTGTCGGAGAAATTCAGTTGCAGCGGGCCGCTGCGCAGTTGCATGCCCTTGTCCAGGCCTTGCTCCTTGGTCATCACGCGCAAGGAAATGCCTTCGTCCGGTTGCAGGCGGATGATCAGTTTGTTGCTGATCTGCAAGCGCTGCTCGGGGGCGAAGATGTAGTGGGACGGTTCCTTGAAGTGGATAACGATCTGCGACAACTTTTGCGGCATGCGCTTGCCGGTCCGCAGGTAGAACGGCACGCCGGCCCAACGCCAGTTGCGGATATCGGCACGCAGGGCGACGAAGGTTTCAGTGTCGCTCTGGGTGTTGGAATTCTCTTCTTCCAGGTAACCCGGCACCGGTTTGCCAGCGCTGTAGCCGGCGATGTACTGGCCGCGCACCACCTGGGTGGTCAGGCCTTCCGGGCTGATGGGCGCCAGGGCCTTGAGCACCTTGACCTTCTCGTCACGGATACTGTCGGCGGACAAGTCGGCCGGCGGGTCCATGGCGATCAGGCAAAGCAGTTGCAGCAGGTGGTTCTGGATCATGTCCCGCAACTGGCCGGCCTTGTCGAAATAGCCCCAACGGCCTTCGATACCGACCTGCTCGGCCACGGTGATTTCCACGTGGGAGATGTAGTTCTGGTTCCACTGGGTTTCGAACAGGCTGTTGGCGAAACGCAGGGCGATCAGGTTCTGGACGGTTTCTTTGCCCAGGTAGTGGTCGATGCGGTAGGTGCGATTCTCCGGGAAGAACTGCGCCACGGCGTCGTTGACCTTGCGCGAGGATTCCAGGTCGGAACCGATGGGTTTTTCCAGCACGACGCGGGTGTTTTCCGCCAGGCCAGCCTTGGCCAGGTTTTCGCAGATCGCGCCGTACACCGCCGCCGGGGTGGCGAAGTAGGCGATCAGGCGTTGCTCGCTGCCGACTTTTTCCGCCAGGGCGGTGTAGTCGTCAGCGTTCTTGAAGTCGACGTGGACGTAGGTCAGGCGTGCCAGGAAACGTTGGGCGATGGTTTCGTCCAGTTCCTTGCCGACGTAGCTGCGCAGTTCTTTTTCGATGTGGGCCAGGTGCTGTTGCTCGGTCCCGGCTTCACGGGCCAGGGCCAGGATGCGGGTGTCGTCGTGCAAGAGCCCGGCGCCATCGAGTTGATAGAGGGCAGGAAATAACTTGCGCAGCGCCAGATCACCCAAGGCGCCAAACAGGGCAAAGGTGCAGGGTTCTACGGTTATCGAAGGCATGATGTTTGTTCTTTTATCAAGTTAAGCTACAAATACCTTTTTTCAAGGCATCACTCAAGGAAAAATGTAGTAATAAACACAACATTTTCCCGAAATACGCATTCCGAGTGGTGGTGTTCAGCTACCCTCAGTAGGATAGGCCACCGCAAAAGACCACTGGTCGATTGGTTGCCACCCTTTATTTGCATCGTCGCCCGAAGGAAAGACTGAATGGACCGCGTGCGAAATCTTCTGGAACAGATCCGGAACCGCCTCGAAGAATTGAACAAGGCCGAGAAAAAAGTCGCCGAGGTCATCCTGCTCAACCCACAGCAGGCGACCCGCTTCTCTATCGCTGCCCTCGCCCAAGCCGCCTCGGTCAGTGAACCGACCGTCAACCGCTTCTGCCGCTCGTTCGGCGTCAGCGGCTACCCTGAACTGAAACTGCAACTGGCGCAAAGCCTGGCCAGTGGTGCGGCGTATGTCAGCCGCGCCGTGGAAGCCGATGATAACCCTGAGGCCTACACGCAGAAGATCTTTGGCAGCGCCATCGCCTCCCTGGACAGCGCTTGCCAGGCGCTGGACCCTGCCTTGATCAGCAAGGCCGTGGACCTGTTGATCCAGGCGCGACAGATCCACTTCTTTGGCCTTGGCGCTTCAGCGCCGGTGGCCATGGATGCGCTGCACAAGTTCTTCCGCTTCAACCTGTCGGTCACCGCCCACGCGGACGTGCTGATGCAGCGCATGATCGCGTCGGTGGCGCATACGGGCGAGTTATTCGTGATTATTTCCTACACCGGGCGTACCCGCGAGTTGGTGGAAGTGGCGCGTATCGCCCGTAGCAACGGCGCCTCGGTGCTGGGCGTGACTGCCGAGAACTCACCGCTGGCCAAGGCCAGCACGGTGAGCCTGAATATTCCGTTGCCGGAAGATACCGACATCTACATGCCGATGACCTCGCGGATCATTCAGTTGACGGTGCTGGATGTGCTGGCGACGGGCATGACCTTGCGCCGTGGCGTGGATTTCCAGCCGCATCTGCGCAAGATCAAAGAGAGCTTGAACGACAGCCGGTATCCGGTTGGAGATGAGTTCAACTAGGCTGAGATCTCTACCGGCAGCACTGGCCTCATCGCGGGCAAGCCCGCTCCCACAGTTGACCGAGTTCCAACATAAGAATGCGGTCGAATGTGGGAGCGGGCTTGCCCGCGATGGGGCCAGCAGCCACCCCGCTAAACCCCAGCGCGCGCCTGCAAGCTCAAATGCGCCCGCTCCCCCGGCGCCAAACTGGCCGCGGCCATCGCCGACTCCACACACACAAACCCCGACGCCTCGTTGAAGCTCACCCCCAACAGCGGCCGGCTGCCCGGATGCCATACCACCGTGTCGGCACTGTCGCCGGTATCGATGCACAGTTCGCGCTGCCAGGCATGGTCCTTGAGCTGCAATTCCCCATCATGCTGGAACACCCGCTGGCAGCCACCGTCCACTCGCAACTCACCTTCCTGCTGGCAAGCCTGGCGGCTGAGCTGGTCATAGCCTTGCGCGCCGTCGAGCCCAGACAGCGCTATCTCATCAACATGACCAATACGCCAGTAAGCATGCAAAGCATGGCTCAATTGGCACGGCAGCTCATCCTGATGCTCGGTGCTCAGACGCAGTTCCAGGGTTTCGCCCAAGTGCGCGTGCAGGTCCACCTGCCAGTCGCACAGCTGCAGTTGCCAGTGCAGGCGCACGCCGTCGTCGTCGGTGCTGCTGTCGAGCAGTTTCCAGTCGATCAAGCGCGCCCAACCATGGGACGGCCACGCGTTCTCGCTGGGGTGACGGCCATACCACGGCCAGCACACCGGCACGCCGCCCCGGATGGCGCCGACTTGCGGCCACTTGGCCGCGCACCACAGCCAGGGTTTTTGCCCCGTGGGTTGAAAGTGCAACAGTTGCGCGCCCTGGCGACTGAACACCGCCTGGCACAGCGGGTGGTCGATCACCAATACGTCGCGCATCTGGAAGCGCTCCCAGGCGAACACTGGCTGTTCACGCAGGGATTTGAAAAAGCGTTGCAGCGGTTGCTCATGCATTTGCCACAGTCCTGAATATCTTCACAGTGCTGCGCAAAAAAAAGCGGATAGCCATGGCTACCCGCAAAATGCGCACAGAGAGAAGGAGCTTATCGCAACAGCGTTAGAACGTAGACTGAATTTTCAGGCCAGCCACCAACGCGTTGTCGACTTTATCCACGCCGCCAGGTTGCACGACGTATTGCAGGTTGGGACGCACGGTCAGCCAGTTGGTGACGTGGAAACCGTAGTTGATTTCGAAGTTGTACTCGGTCTCGCGGATCGGCGTGTACAGCACGTCGTCGTAGTTGCTCACACCTTTGGCATCGTTGATCAGCTGGGCGTTTTTCTTCACGTCATTGTTCACATGCAGACGTGCCGCGCCGATGCCGACGTCATCTTTTGGACGCGCGTCGAATGGGCCTTTGTACACCAGCATCAGCGACTGGTAGTTGTCGACGGTGTTGGTTTCCTTGTCGTGGAACGTGGCGTTGGCCGCGATGTTCAGACCACGGGAAGCGTCGCCGTTATGGGTGGTGAGTTGCTGCTGCGCCACGAACCAGTAGCCCGATTTGCTGCTGTGGGTACGGTAGGCTTGGCCAGTGGTCGCTGCATCACCGCCGTTGACGTCTTCACGAACGTCGGTAGCGTCGGCCGCACTCTTGTAGTAACCCACACGGTATTCGCCCGGCAGGTTGTTGACCTTCGGCGACCAGACCAATTCCACCGGGATCACGGTGCCCTTGGTGCCGCTGCCGCTGAGCTTGAAGCCGTTGCCGTGCTCCAGTTGCGATGGGTTCTGGTTGTAGGCACCGATTTGCGCATACAGCTCAGGGGTGATGTGGTACTTCACGCGGATCGCCGCCTGGCTGACGGGCCAGTTGTACCAGGTGTTTACATAGTTACCGACCTGGGAACCGCAGAACGACAGGTTCTGGAAGTCGCACGGGAAGGTGTTGAAGTCTTCGCCTTCACCGAAGTAACCGAGTTTCACGTCGAGCTTGTTGTCGAACATCTGGTGCTGGATCCAGAACTGGGTCAGACGCACCATATGGCCACGACCATAGACTTCCATCGACGAACTCAGCGTGCCGGCACGCGGGTCGCCGATGCGGTCGTTGGAGATGTTCTGGCCATTACGGTTGGTCAACTGGATCTTGGCCTGGGTGTTGTCCCAGCCCCACAGTTTTTCCAGGTCCAGGGCTACACCCAGGCCGAACTGGTCGGCGTAGCGACCGGTCTTGTCGTTGTTGTAGCCGCCGTGGGCGTTGTAGCCCATTTCGCCTACGTAGTCAGCCTTGATATCGATACCTTGCTCGATCAGCTTGGTACGCTCGCCGCCCCAATCGCCGGTCATCCACTTGGAATCGGCGCTGAATGCTTCGTCCGCCATCGCATTGGCGGACAAAACCAGGGCTGCTGCCGCTGACAGTTGGCAGATCAGCCGGGTAGTGTTGTGTTGCTTTTTCATCCCTACATCCTCGTCTTTATTGTTATTAAACTGTTTTTATCTAACGCGGTTTACTTTTTTTATCTAAAACAACAACTTATCTACTTCAGCGGCCTTTGAATTGGGCCACATTGTCGGCATGCCCCTGTGCAGGCGATGAAGAAGCAGTGCCCAGACGCTCGCCGGTATTGGCGTCGAACAGCAAAACCTTGGATGGATCGAATTGCAGGGTCAGGGTCTCGCCCACCTGCGGTGCCACATCGGGCGCCAGGCGGCAGCAGACCTTGGTGTCATTGAGTTGCACGAACACCAGGGTGTCCGGGCCAGTCGGCTCGGTGACTTGCACTTCGGCGCGAATGCTCGACGCACTGTCGCCCTCGCCCGCCGCCAACATGATCTGCTCCGGGCGCAGGCCGAGGATCACGTCGCGGTCTTCAAGGCCGGCATCGGTCACGTTCAGCGCCAGTTCACAACGGGCCTGGCCGCTGTCGAGCACGGCCACCAGGCGAGCGTCCTTGCGCTGCAGGCGCAGGGGCACGAAGTTCATCGGCGGCGAGCCGATAAAGCTCGCCACGAACTGGTTGGCCGGGTTGTTGTAGATGTCTTTCGGCGTGCCGAACTGCTGGATGATGCCATCCTTCATCACCGCCACTTTGTCGCCCAGGGTCATCGCTTCGATCTGGTCGTGGGTGACGTAGACGGTGGTGGTTTTCAGGCGCTGGTGCATCAGTTTCATTTCGGTGCGCATCTCGACGCGCAGCTTGGCGTCAAGGTTGGACAGCGGCTCATCGAACAGGTAGATCTTTGGCCGGCGTGCCAGGGCGCGGCCCATGGCCACACGTTGTTGCTGACCACCGGACAGTTGGCCCGGCTTGCGGTTGAGCAGGTGTTCGATCTGCAACAGCTTGGCCACGCGTGCCACTTCGGCGTCAATGTCGGCTTGGGGCATCTTGCGGATCTTCAGGCCGAACTCGATGTTTTCGCGCACGCTCATGGTCGGGTACAGCGCGTAGGACTGGAACACCATGGCGATGTCACGATCCTTGGGGCTCATGCCGCTGACGTCCTGGTCGCCAATCATGATCGCGCCGCCGGTGATGGTTTCCAGGCCGGCGATGCAGTTCATCAGCGTGGATTTGCCACACCCCGAAGGGCCGACCAGGATCAGGAATTCGCCTTCCTTGATCGACAGCTCGATGTTCTTCAAGGTGTCGGGCAGGCCAGGGCCATAGGTCTTGTTTACATTGCGAAGTTCAAGCGTAGCCATGATTACCCCTTGACCGCGCCGGCCGTGAGGCCGCGCACGAAATACTTGCCTGCGATCACATAGACCAGCAGGGTCGGCAGGCCGGCGATCATCGCCGCTGCCATATCCACGTTATATTCCTTGGCCCCGGTGCTGGTGTTGACCAGGTTGTTCAGCGCCACCGTGATGGGCTGCGAGTCGCCACTGGAAAACACCACGCCGAACAGGAAGTCGTTCCAGATCTGGGTAAATTGCCAGATCAGGCAGACCATGATGATCGGGGTGGACATCGGCAGGATGATTCGACGAAAGATGGTGAAAAATCCTGCGCCATCCAGGCGTGCGGCCTTCACCAGCGCATCCGGAATGCTTACGTAGTAGTTACGGAAGAACAGCGTGGTAAACGCCAGGCCGTAGACCACATGGATAAACACCAGGCCGGTGGTGGTGCTGGCCAGGCCCATCTTGCCCAGGGTGAACGACGCCGGCAGCAGCACGGTCTGGAACGGCAGGAAGCAGCCGAACAACAGCAGGCCGAAGAACAACTGCGAACCTTTGAAGCGCCAGAACGACAGCACATAACCGTTCAACGCGCCGATGGCGGTGGAGATCAGTACGGCTGGAACGGTGATCTTGATCGAGTTCCAGAAGTAACCGTCTACGGTGGCCCAGGCCTTGACCCAGCCGATGCCGGTGACCACGGTCGGCCAGCTCAGCAGGTTGCCGTTGCTGATGTCGTCGGGGGTCTTGAAACTGGTGAGCAGCATCACCACCAGCGGCACCAGGTACAGCAGCACGGCGAGGATCAGCACCGCGTAGATCGCGACGCGACTCAGGCTGATGGCAGGTTTGGAGGCGAGACTAGTCATTACGTTTGGTCCTCAGCTCGGAGTAGAGGTAAGGCACGATGATCGCGAGGATCGCACCGAGCATCAGGATGGCACTGGCCGAACCCATGCCCATCTGGCCACGACTGAAGGTGAACGAGTACATGAACATCGCCGGCAGGTCGGACGAATAGCCCGGGCCACCGGCGGTCATCGCCGCCACCAGGTCGAAGCTCTTGATCGCAATATGCGCGAGGATCATCACCGCACTGAAGAACACCGGGCGCAGGCTAGGCAGCACCACGCTCCAGTAGATGCGCGGCAGGCTTGCGCCGTCGATCTGCGCGGCACGGATGATCGATTGATCAACGCCACGCAGGCCAGCGAGGAACATCGCCATGATAAAACCCGAGGCTTGCCACACAGCCGCGATCACCAGGCAGTAGACCACGCGATCCGGGTCGATCAGCCAGTCGAGACGGAAGCCTTCCCAGCCCCAGTCCCGCAGGAGTTTATCCAGGCCCATGCCCGGGTTGAGCAGCCATTTCCAGGCCGTACCGGTGACGATCATCGACAGCGCCATCGGGTACAGGTAAATGGTGCGGATAAAACCTTCGCGGCGGATACGCTGGTCGAGGAACACCGCCAGCAGCACACCGATCACCAGGGTGATGCCAATGAACATGCCGCCAAACAGCGCCAGGTTCTTGCTCGCCACCCACCAGCGGTCGTTGTCGAACAGCCGCTCGTATTGCGCCAGGCCCGCCCACTTGTAGCTGGGCAGGAAGGTGGAGGTGGTGAACGACAACACAAACGTCCACAGGATGTAGCCGTAGAAGCCCACCAACACGATGAACATGCTCGGCGCCAGCACCAATTTCGGTAGCCAGCGCTGCAGTGCATCGAACGGCGAGGCTTTGCTGAACACAGCAACAGAACTCATGGGGAAATCCAATACAGGGAAAAAGGACTACAGGAACAAGCCTTGAGGGGGGCCAGGGAGTTCCCCCCTCAAGGTCAACCGTTACTTGGCAGACTTGATCGCAGCACCCAGTTTCTTGGCGGTGTCGGCCGGGTCGGCTTTCGGGTCGTTGAGGAAGTTGGTCACGACATCAAAGAACGCACCTTGCACCGCCAGGTTGGTGGCCATGTTGTGCGCCATGCTTGGTTGCAGGCCGCCAGTCTTGGCGTCGGCCAGGAAGTCCTTGGCGGCAGTCTGGGCGCAAGAGTCGAAGCCGAGCTTGTCCATTTCGTGGAGCATGTCGTTGCGAACCGGGATCGAACCCTTGTTGATGCTGAACACCTTCTGGAAGTTTTCACCCAGCACGACTTTGGCAATGTCCTGCTGGCCGGCAGCAGTGCCTTGGTCTTTCTGCTTGAACACCGCCAGGGAGTCGATGTTGTAGGTGAACGCCTTGTCAGTACCCGGGAACGCTACGCACTCGTAGTCCTTGCCCGCGACTTTCTTGGCGGCGGTCCACTCGGACTTGGCCCAGTCACCCATGATCTGCATGCCGGCCTTGCCGTTGATGACTTTGCCTGCTTCGAGGTTCCAGTCCTGGCCTTTGCCGTCAACGTCCATGTAGGTCGCGACTTTCTTCAATTCGGTGAGGGACTTGACCATTTCCGGGCCGGTCAGCGCGGCGTTGTCCAGGTCCACCAGGGCTTTCTTGTAGCCATCGGCACCCATTACCGAGAGGACGACGGCTTCAAATACGGTGCTGTCCTGCCAAGGCTGGCCACCGTGGGCGAGCGCGATGAAGCCCGCAGCTTTCAGCTTGTCGCCGGCTGCGTAGAATTCTTCGAGGGTGGTTGGGTTCTTGGTGATACCGGCTTTCTTGAAGACTTCCGGGTTGATCCACAGCCAGTTCACGCGGTGGATGTTGACCGGTACGGCGACGTAGTCACCTTGGTACTTCACGGTATCGGAGACTTTCTTGTCGAGCAGGGAATCCCACTTTTCGTCCTTGGACACTTGCTTCAGGACGTTGCTGTCGAGCAGGCCGGTGGACGCCCATTCCTGGATGTCGGGGCCTTTGATCTGGGCAACGCCGGGCGGGTTGCCAGCGACTGCGCGGCTTTTCAGCACGGTCATGGCCGTGGCGCCACCACCACCGGCGACGGCGCCGTCTTTCCAGGTAAAACCGTCACTTTCAACTTGGGCCTTCAGGACATCTACTGCCGCCTTCTCACCGCCTGAGGTCCACCAATGCACCACTTCGACCGTGCCTTTGGAGCCGGCGGCAAATGCAGTGAGGGGAAACAACGAGGCAATGGAAATAGCGACGGCGAGGCGATTAATCGCGTTCATCTGAGTACCTTTTTTTGTTGTTATGCATGCAAGTCTAGAGCTTGCGCTGCACGGAGTTTAAACATGGATTTTTGCGGCGCAGGTAACAAAGGGACGTACAAATGTCACCAGCTGGTGACATATCGCCCATCCCCAATGGCACTGGCCATGCTGGGTGCCAAGGGTAGCGCAGGCAGCACGACCGCTTGCCAGGCATGGTACAGGTCCGGCTTGCCGCCCCAGATGGTGCTGCTGGGTTGGTTGTGCGGGTTGAGTTCGTGGTGCCAGCTGCCGTGGATTCGGTCAATGAAATGGATTTCGCAAAACTCCCAGAAGCGCCGGTACCAGGTTTCGTAGTGCAACTCACCGGTACGTTTGAGCAAGGCCTGGGCGGCGGCGCTGGCTTCGGCGTGGGTCCAGTGCAGGCGCTCACGCACCACCGGGCGGTGGTTCCAATCGAGGGTGTAGACAATGCCGGGGGCGCCATCGACGGCCCAGGCGTATTCGCAGGCGCTGGCGAACAGGCCCTTGGCGTCGGTCAACAGCCAGTCCGGCGTGGCCAGCCCGGCTTGCTGGCGCGCGGCTTCCAGGTGCAACACCAGCCGCGCCCACTCAAAACCGTGGCCGGGGGTGATGCCGTAGGGGCGGAAGCCGTCGGCGGGGTTGTCTTGGTTGTAGTCGAGTTGGGGTTGCCAGTGCGCGTCGAAATGCTCAATCACCATGAATTGGTTGGCGGCTGCGTGGGTGTGGATCACCCGCTCGACGATCCGCAGCGCGCGGTCCAGCCAACGCGTTTCACCGGTCACATCGGCCAGGGCGAGGAACGCTTCGGTGGCGTGCATGTTGCTGTTGGCGCCGCGATAGGCTTCGACCCCGCTCCAGTCCTGGGCGAAGGATTCGAGCATCACGCCCTCATCGATGCTCCAGAAGAATTGGTCGATGATATGGACAGCGTCGTTCAATAGATTTTGTGCACCGGGCGCGCCCGCCACCACGGCAGAACTGGCGGCCAGGGCGACAAAGGCGTGCAGATAGGCCGCCTTGCCACGGTTGCCATCGCGGGCGTGGGGCGTGGCGAACCAACCGCCGTGTGCTGCATCCTTCAGCGGGCCACTAAGGGCCGCGACACCGTGGGCTACCAAGTCGGCGTAACCCGGCAACCCCAGGGCGTGGGCCATGGCGAAGCTGTGGGTCATGCGGGCGGTGTTCATGGTTTCGCCGTGGGCATCGGCGGGCAGTTGGCCGTTGTCGTCCAGGTTGCCGAAACCGTCGGGCAGGCGCGAAGCCTTGGCGAATGCCAGCAGGCGCTGGCCTTCGGCCGCCAGCCAGACGTGATGGGCAGGCGCGTTCAGCCAACTGCTGGCAGGCAGAGGTTGGGTGGTCATGGGTGGCCCTTATTATTGTTTGTGGGATGACCGGAGTCTAAACAAGGGGGCCTGGGGGGCAAGTAACGAAGGGGATGGGAAATGTCACCAGGCAGTGACACTTCTTCAACTCTCGGCCTCGATACAACTGTGGGAGCTGGCTTGCCTGCGATAGCGGTCTATCAGTATCCAATGTGTTGACTGACCCACCACCATCGCAGGCAAGCCAGCTCCCACAGGTTGAGCACCTCCTGGCAGGCGATCACTGGCTCAGCGGTATGACCTTCGCCGGTTCACTGAGCCGTTGATGCAGGTTCTGTACCTGGCTCTGCAAGGTGGTGATGTTGCGGGTGGTCTGGATGCGGAACACATCGAACTCTTTATTGGTCGGCGCATCGCTGTTGACCGGCTGGTTGTCCTGGGCACTCTTGAGCACCAGCAGGTCTTGCTCTAGACGCGCGATGGCCGCACTGGGGTTGCCTTGTTTCTTCAGCGCGGCCACATCGGCCACCAGTTCCTTGAACTCGGTATCGCGCTTGGCCGCATCACCTTGCGCGGCTTTCAGGGTGGCCACGGCATCGGTCAGGGCCTGGACCTGGCCTTGCAGCTTGTTGTTGGCACTCGACAGCTCGGTGGTGCTGGCGCTCATTTGCGCCAGGCGCTTGTCCAGCTCGGTGGCCTGGCCGGCCACGCCAACCTGTTGCTTGCCCTGTTCGAGCAACTGGGTTTCCAGCTGGCGGATCTGCAACTTCAGCGCTTCGCTGCCGTTGTTCACACTGGCTTCACTGGCGACGACCTTGCCGGAAATATCCTGCAGGCGCCCTGCGGCTTCTTCGCTGATGCGCGCAAAACTTTCCTGGGTCGCGACCAGTTGCTGGCCCATCAGGGAAATCTGCTGGAAGCTCCACCAGGCAAGGCCGGCAAAGGCGATCAGCAACGCGCCGATCAAGGCCCACAATGGCCCGGTGCTGGCGCTCTTGACCTTGACCACCGGCGTGCTGCGCGAGCGCACCGACGTGGCGGGGGTCGGTTCGAAATCGTCGTCATCCCCCAGGTCGGCCCGCAGGCTGGGAACGTTGTCGAAATCGTCTTTGGCATCGTTACGCATGAATCAACCCTGAATCGGTGAGGTGGCGAGCGCCGGGAGTATAAACCGCTGTCCTGTTGCACTGATCGACCCGGAACCACGAATTCGGTTCCCGATGTATTGCCTGTTGTGACCTTACTTCAGCCCCGGATCCTGGGCCTTCCACCAGCTGCAAAACTCGTCGAGGGCGGTCCATAGGCTGACCTTGGGCTCGTAGTCCAGATAATGCCTGGCACGGCTGATATCGAGGGTGAAATCTTTGTTCATCACCTGCATGCCCAAACGCGACAGCGCCGGTTCCGGGCGCCCCGGCCACATCGCGCAGAACGCTTCGTTGAGCGCCGCGACGCTGTAGGACAAACCGTAGGACCGGTAACGTTTCACCTGCGGCAATTCCATCTGGCGCATCACGTAGTTCACCACATCCCACACCGGCACCGGGGTGCCGTTGCTGATGTTATAGGCCTTGCCCAACGCCGAGCCGGTGGCGAGCAAACTGCTGAGCAACGCTTCGTTGAGGTTGTGCACACTGGTGAAATCGACTTTGTTCAAGCCGTCGCCCACGATGGCCAGGCGGTTCTTGCGCTGCATGTTCAGCAGGCGCGGGAAGATGCTCATGTCGCCGGCGCCAGTCACAAAGCGCGGGCGCAGGGCCAGCACTTCAAGGCCGAATTCCTGGGCGCCGAACACCTTTTGCTCAGCCAGGTATTTGGTCGCGGCATACGGATGCTTGAAGCGCTTGGGCACTTGTTCTTCGGTCAGGCCCAGGTGATCGCGGCCATCAAAATAGATCGACGGCGACGACAGGTGGACCAAGCGCCCGACACGCTGTTTAAGGCAGGCCTCGACGACATTCTCGGTCACCAGCACGTTGCCTTGGTGAAAGTCCTGATACTTGCCCCACAGCCCGACGGCGCCGGCGCAATGCACCACGGCTTCAACGTCGCGGCACAGGTCACGCACCAGGTCGGCATCATTCAAATCACCCTGGATAAACTCGGCGCCGCGCCGGACCAGGTGTTCCACACCTTCGGCACGCCGCCCGTTGACCCGTACGTCCAGGCCTTGCTCCAGGGCGAAACGCGCAAAGCGCCCGCCAATGAAGCCGCTTGCGCCGGTGACCAGAATTTTCATGTATTACTCCGTGCTCTTTCGTTTTTCATCGCTGTTGCCTTGACGCGCGCCATCACTCCAACGGCACCAACCATTGGCCACACGCCTGGGCCAGATGGTCGGTCAACAAGCCCAACAATTGCCCGCCACTGCGCCAATGATGCCAGTACAGCGGCACATCGATGGGCTTATCTGGCAACAACTCCACCAACACGCCCTTTTCCAACTGGTCGCGCACCTGCAATTCCGGCACCAGGCCCCAACCGAGCCCGGCCTCGGTGAGGCGGATAAAACCTTCGGACGACGGGCATAAATGGTGTTCAAAACCGCCGTCCACGCCGAGCGACGCCAAGTAACGATGTTGCAGGAAATCATCCGGGCCAAACACCAACGCCGGCGTGCGCGCCAGTTGGTCGGCGCGTACACCCTCGGGAAAGTGCCGGGCGATAAAGGCCGGGCTGGCCAGTGCACGATAACGCATGGCGCCGAGCAACAAGCTGCGGGCCCCGGCCACCGGACGTTCACTGGCGCAGATACACGCCGCCACTTCGCCGGCGCGCATGCGCTTGAGGCCAACGGTCTGGTCTTCCACCACCAGGTCCAGCAACAGGTGTTGCTCGGCACAAAATACGCTGACGGCCTCGGCCCACCAAGTGGCGAGGCTGTCGGCATTCAGGGCGATGCGCAGGCGTTCGGGCATGCCCTCTGCGTCCAACGCCGGCACCTGGCTTTGCAGGTCGCGCTCCAGCAGGCGCACCTGCTGCACATGGTTGAGCAGGCGTCGGCCGATGTCGGTGGGCGTCGGCGGCGTGGCGCGTACCAGCACCGGTTGGCCAATGCGCGCCTCCAGCAATTTGATGCGCTGGGAGATCGCCGATTGCGACACCCCGAGCACCTGGGCGCCGCGCTCGAAGCCGGCCTGTTCCACCACCGCCGCCAGGGCGGAAAGCAATTTATAGTCGAACATCAGTTTCTCTAATGAGCGATCAGCAATATTGGTTTTTCTTATACAGCTTAAGCCGTGAAAATGACCAGCATTGCTTCTCTCTATTCAAGGAACTTCACATGGCTGGCGAAACCGCCCTGGCAACCCTGCTACGCAGCATGAGCCCGCAGCTGAATGACGGCGATTATGTGTTCTGCACCCTGCCCGACCAGCGCATTCCGGCGGGTTGCGAGGTGATCGGCAGCTTTCGCGAGAGGGAAGGCCTGACGCTCATCCTCGAGCGCCAGCAGGCGGAACAGGCAGGCCTGGCCTTCGACTACGTCGCCGCGTGGATCACCCTGAACGTGCATTCGGCCCTGGAAGCCGTGGGCCTCACCGCCGCGTTCGCCAGCGCGCTGGGCCAGGCCGGCATCAGTTGCAATGTGATTGCCGGTTATTACCACGATCACCTGTTCGTTGGCCGCGCTGATGCTGAGCGCGCGATGCAGGTGTTACGGCAACTGGCGGCGGACGCGGAGTAAATCCTATGTGGCAAAGCTACGTAAATGGCCTGTTGGTGGCCCTCGGCTTGATCATGGCCATCGGCACCCAGAACGCGTTTGTCCTGGCGCAAAGCCTGCGCCGTGAGCACCACTTGCCCGTCGCGGCGTTGTGCGTAGTGTGCGATGCATTACTGGTGGCTGCAGGGGTTTTCGGCCTGGCGACGGTGTTGGCACAAAACCCGCTGCTGCTGGCCATTGCCCGCTGGGGTGGCGCGGCGTTCCTGTTGTGGTACGGCACCCTGGCGCTGCGCCGAGCGTTTTCCAGCCAAAGCCTGGCGCAAGGCGGCAACCTCAAGGCGCGTTCGTTGCGCGCGGTCATGCTCAGTGCCCTCGCAGTGACGCTGCTCAATCCCCATGTGTATCTGGACACGGTGTTGCTGATCGGCTCACTCGGCGCACAGCAAACCGAACCCGGCGCCTATGTGGCCGGGGCGGCCAGTGCGTCGTTCCTGTGGTTCGCCACCTTGGCCCTCGGCGCGGCATGGCTGGCACCGTGGCTGGCGCGGCCGGCCACCTGGCGCCTGCTGGACCTGTTGGTGGCGGTGATGATGTTCAGCGTGGCCTATCAATTGATCGCCGCGTAGGGAATATTCCAAAACGCTCTGGAACCTCTATCCCACACAGTTGTTGCGTGGTTTTGCCGCACCCCCGGTGCTATGATCCTGCCCCTGCGCCGCAAAGAGTACAAACTCCCCGGCGCTTGTTTGGCCGCCCGTGATCGGCCTTGCGCTCACCGCAACTGACCTGATTAGGAGAATCATCATGGCTTTCGAATTGCCGCCGCTGCCCTACGCACACGATGCCCTGCAGCCGCACATTTCCAAGGAAACCTTGGAATTCCACCACGACAAGCACCACAACACCTACGTCGTGAACCTGAACAACCTGGTGCCTGGCACCGAGTTCGAAGGCAAGACCCTGGAAGAGATCGTCAAGTCTTCTTCGGGCGGCATCTTCAACAACGCCGCTCAGGTCTGGAACCACACTTTCTACTGGAACTGCCTGGCGCCAAACGCCGGCGGCCAACCAACCGGCGCCCTGGCTGAAGCCATCAACGCTGCGTTCGGTTCGTTCGACAAGTTCAAGGAAGAGTTCACCAAGACGTCCGTCGGCACCTTCGGTTCCGGTTGGGGCTGGCTGGTGAAAAAGGCTGACGGTTCCCTGGCCCTGGCCAGCACCATCGGCGCCGGCAACCCGCTGACCAATGGCGATACCCCGCTGCTGACCTGCGACGTCTGGGAACACGCTTACTACATCGACTACCGCAACGTGCGTCCAAAGTATGTGGAAGCGTTCTGGAACCTGGTCAACTGGAAGTTCGTGGCTGAGCAGTTCGAAGGCAAGACCTTCACTGCCTAAGCAACGCTTGCAGTAGAAAGAGCCCGGCGATTGCCGGGTTTTTTTTGCGCGTAATTTCACACAACGAACGAAGAATCGTGGAACTCACTCTGGAAACATCTCCACTCAGTCGCGGGAGGAATAGACCTCTCAATCAAATGTGGAGAATCACTATGGATCCTATTTCGATGGCGGCAGGTGCAATACCCATGGTTTCGGGCCTTCTTGATAAAGGCATGGACCTGGCAAAGGGTGCCATGGACATGGCAGGACAACTGTTGGACAAGATGCCTGACGCCGGACAAAAAGCAGGCGATACCGGGGAGCAGTCACAAGCTCAGATCACTTACGAATAACTCCGGACGCCTCACCCAGGAAGGCCGGCCCGCCCGGTCTTCTAACCAACCAGGTCTTAGCGCCTTGCCCCCCTCTGACACGCACCGCCCCTTCTTGATGCCTCCCAGGCACCTCGCGCCAAAACTCAATTGCGCCTGAACTCCAATGTCCCTTTGACTGCCATCACGAGATTGCCAATACTCATGGCATATTGAGGCTACCCGCATGGAACAAGGAATAACCCTTTGAAGCTGGAACTCAAAAACAGCTTGTCGGTGAAGTTGCTACGGGTCGTGCTGCTGTCGGCATTGGTCGTGGGTGTGGCGCTCAGCGTGGCGCAGATCGTGTTTGACGCCTATAAGACGCGCCAGGCCGTGGCCAGCGACGCCCAGCGCATCCTCGACATGTTCCGCGACCCCTCGACCCAAGCCGTCTACAGCCTTGACCGCGAGATGGGCATGCAGGTCATCGAGGGCCTGTTCCAGGATGACGCCGTGCGCATGGCGTCCATCGGCCATCCCAACGAAACCATGCTCGCCGAAAAAAGCCGCGCCTTGCAGCAATCCCCCAGCCGCTGGTTGACCGACCTGATTCTGGGCCAGGAACGCACCTTCACCACGGCATTGGTGGGCAAAGGCCCCTACAGCGAGTATTACGGCGACCTGAGCATCACCCTCGACACGGCCACCTACGGCAAGGGTTTTATTGTCAGCTCGGTGATCATCTTTATCTCCGGGGTGCTGCGCGCCTTGGCCATGGGCCTGGTGTTGTACCTGGTCTACCACTGGCTGCTGACCAAGCCGTTGTCGCGGATTATCGAACACCTGACGTCGATCAACCCGGACCGCCCCAGCGAACACAAGATCCCCCAGCTCAAGGGCCATGAGCGCAATGAATTGGGACTGTGGATCAACACCGCCAACCAGTTGCTCGAATCCATCGAGCGCAACACCCACCTGCGCCACGAAGCCGAGAGCAGCCTGCGGCGCATGGCGCAGTACGACTTCCTGACCGGTTTGCCCAATCGCCAGAAGTTGCAGGAGCAACTGGACAAGATCCTCATCGACGCCGGCCGCCGGCAGCGCCGCGTGGCGGTATTGTGTGTGGGCCTGGACGACTTCAAAAGCGTCAACGAGCAGTTCACCTACCAGGCTGGCGACCAACTGCTGCTGGCCTTGGCCGACCGCCTGCGCGCCCACAGTGGCCGCCTCGGCGCCCTGGCCCGCTTGGGGGGCGACCAGTTCGCCCTGGTGCAGGCCGACATCGACCAGCCGTACGAAGCCGCCGAGCTGGCGCAAAGCATCCTTGATGACCTGGAGGCCGAGTTCGCCCTCGACCACGAGCAGATCCGCCTGCGCGCCACCATCGGCATCACCTTGTTTCCGGAAGACGGCGACAGCACCGAGAAGCTGCTGCAAAAAGCCGAACAGACCATGACCCTGGCCAAGAGCCGCTCGCGCAATCGCTACCAGTTCTATATCGCCAGCGTGGACAGCGAAATGCGCCGCCGCCGCGAACTGGAAAAAGACCTGCGCGACGCCTTGAGCCGCGACCAGTTTCACCTGGTGTACCAGCCGCAGATCAGCTATCGCGAGCATCGTGTGGTGGGCGTCGAAGCGTTGATCCGCTGGCAGCACCCGGAGCACGGCCTGGTGCCGCCCGACCTGTTCATCCCACTGGCCGAACAGAACGGCACCATCATTGCGATTGGCGAATGGGTGCTGGACCAGGCCTGCCGGCAGTTGCGCGAATGGCATGACCAGGGTTTCACCGAGTTGCGCATGGCGGTCAACCTGTCCACCGTGCAATTGCACCACACCGAGTTGCCGCGGGTGGTCAACAACCTGATGCAGATCTACCGCCTGCCGCCGCGCAGCCTGGAGCTGGAAGTCACCGAAACCGGCCTGATGGAAGACATCAGCACCGCCGCCCAACACTTGCTGAGCCTGCGCCGCTCCGGCGCGCTGATCGCCATCGACGACTTCGGCACCGGCTATTCCTCCCTCAGCTACCTGAAAAGCCTGCCGCTGGACAAGATCAAGATCGACAAGAGCTTCGTCCAGGACCTGTTGGATGACGACGACGATGCCACCATCGTGCGGGCCATCATCCAGTTGGGCAAAAGCCTGGGCATGCAGGTGATCGCCGAGGGCGTGGAAACCGCCGAGCAGGAAGCGTACATCATCTCCGAGGGCTGCCACGAGGGGCAGGGTTATCACTACAGCAAACCGCTGCCGGCCCGGGAGTTGGCGGCTTTTTTGAAACAGTCCGAGCGCAATAACGCCGCGATTCTTTGAACCGGGAAAACGATACTGAATATTTCCCGCGTTTAAGCCTTTACACAAAATGCAAATCTTTCGCATTATGTCGCAGTTTTGCGCTCACCCCGCGCGCCCTATCAACAACCGAAGCAGGATGTTCGCCATGATTCGTATGCCCCTGGCCACCGCCAGTCTGCTGGCCATTGCCATTTCTCTCGCCGGTTGCGGCGAAGGTAAAGACAAGGCCGCCGCGCCACAGGCGCCGACCCCGGCTGCCAGCACTACCGCTCCAGCGGCTGCCACCCCTGCCGGCCAGGTTGACGAAGCCGCCGCCAAGGCGGTGGTCGCGCATTACGCTGACATGGTGTTCGCGGTCTACAGCGACGCCGAATCCACCGCAAAAACCCTGCAAACCGCAATCGACGCGTTCCTCGCCAAGCCCAGCGACGAAACCCTGAAAGCCGCCCGCGCCGCCTGGGTTGCCGCCCGCGTGCCGTACCTGCAGAGCGAAGTGTTCCGCTTCGGCAACACCATCATCGACGACTGGGAAGGCCAGGTGAACGCATGGCCACTGGACGAAGGCCTGATCGACTACGTCGACAAGTCCTACGAACACGCCCTGGGCAACCCGGGCGCCACCGCCAACATCATCGCCAACACCGAGATCCAGGTCGGCGAAGACAAAGTCGATGTGAAGGAAATCACCCCGGAAAAACTCGCCAGCCTCAATGAGCTGGGCGGTTCCGAAGCCAACGTCGCCACCGGCTACCACGCCATCGAGTTCCTGCTGTGGGGCCAAGACCTCAACGGCACCGGCCCTGGCGCCGGCAACCGTCCAGCGTCGGACTACCTGACCGGTGACGGCGCTACTGGCGGCCACAACGAGCGTCGCCGCGCCTACCTGAACGCCGTGACTCAGCTGCTGGTCAGCGACCTGGAAGAAATGGTCGGCAACTGGAAGCCAAACGTCGCCGACAACTACCGCGCCACCCTGGAAGCAGAACCTGCCACCGACGGCCTGCGCAAAATGCTGTTCGGCATGGGCAGCCTGTCCCTCGGCGAGCTGGCCGGTGAGCGCATGAAGGTTTCCCTGGAAGCCAACTCGCCAGAAGACGAGCAGGACTGCTTCAGCGACAACACCCACAACTCGCACTTCTACGACGCCAAGGGCATCCGCAACGTCTACCTGGGCGAGTACACCCGCACCGACGGCACCCAGCTGACCGGCGCCAGCCTGTCGTCCCTGGTGGCCAAGGCCGATCCGGCTGCCGACAGCGCATTGAAGGCTGACCTGGCAGCGACCGAAGCGAAGATCCAGGTCATGGTTGATCACGCTGGCAAAGGTGAGCACTACGACCAATTGATCGCCGCCGGCAACGATGCCGGCAACCAGATCGTACGCGACGCCATCGCCGCCCTGGTCAAGCAGACCGGTTCGATCGAAGCCGCTGCGGGCAAGCTGGGCATCAGCGACTTGAACCCGGATAGCGCTGATCACGAGTTCTGATCAATGCCGCGTTGAATGAGGCGACCTTCGGGTCGCCTTTTTTATGCCTGCCTTCCACACTCGGTCAAACACCACAAAACCCATGTGGGAGCGGGCTTGCTCGCGAATGCGGTGGGTCATTCAGCACATCTGCCACTGACAGTCCGCTTTCGCGAGCAAGCCCGCTCCCACATTTTGATCGGCGTTGCGCCCAAGCCCCGGTTTACATGCCCTGCACCGCAGGTAGAATGGCGCCTCTGCCCAATCACCCGAGCTCACTTCATGGCGTTGCCGACCCTACGCATCATCGGTTTCATCATCGGCATCTTCCTGATCACCCTCGCGATCGCCATGGTCGTGCCCATGGCCACCCTGGTGATCTTCGAACGCACCCAAGACCTGCCGTCGTTCCTGTGGGCCAGCATGATCACCTTTCTCGCCGGCCTGGCCCTGGTCATTCCCGGGCGCCCGGAACACGTGCACCTGCGGCCACGGGACATGTACCTGCTGACCGTCACCAGCTGGGTGGTGGTGTGCATCTTTGCCGCGCTGCCGTTCCTGCTGACCCAGCACATCAGTTACACCGATTCGTTTTTTGAAAGCATGTCCGGCATCACCGCCACCGGTTCCACCGTATTGAGCGGGCTGGACAGCATGTCCCCGGGCATCCTGATGTGGCGTTCGCTGCTGCACTGGCTGGGGGGCATCGGCTTTATCGGTATGGCGGTGGCGATCCTGCCGCTGCTGCGCATCGGTGGCATGCGCCTGTTCCAGACCGAATCCTCCGACCGCTCGGAAAAGGTCATGCCGCGCTCGCACATGGTGGCACGGCTGATCGTGGCGGCGTACGTGGGCATCACCATCCTTGGCAGCCTGGCATTCTGGTGGGCCGGGATGGGTTTGTTCGATGCGATCAACCACGCGATGTCGGCGATTTCCACCGGCGGTTTTTCCACCTCCGATGAATCCCTGGCCCACTGGAAACAGCCGGCGGTGCATTGGGTCGCCGTGGTGGTGATGATCCTCGGCAGCTTGCCGTTCACCCTCTATGTGGCGACGTTGCGCGGCAACCGCAAGGCATTGATCAAGGACCAGCAAGTGCAGGGTTTGCTCGGCTTGCTGCTGGTGACCTGGCTGGTGCTCGGCACCTGGTACTGGTGGACCACCAACCTGCATTGGCTGGACGCCCTGCGCCACGTGGCGCTGAACGTGACCTCGGTGGTCACCACCACCGGTTTCGCATTGGGGGACTACAGCCTGTGGGGCAACTTCTCACTGATGCTGTTTTTCTACCTGGGCTTTATCGGCGGTTGCTCGGGCTCCACGGCGGGCGGGATCAAGATCTTCCGCTTCCAGGTCGCCTACATCCTGCTCAAGGCCAACTTGAACCAACTGATTCACCCCCGCGCGGTGATCAAGCAGAAGTACAACGGCCACCGTCTCGACGAAGAAATCGTGCGGTCGATCCTGACCTTCTCGTTTTTCTTCGCCATCACCATCTGCGCCATCGCCCTGGCCCTGTCGCTGCTCGGCCTGGACTGGATGACCGCGCTGACCGGCGCCGCCAGCACCGTGTCCGGCGTCGGCCCGGGCCTGGGGGAAACCATCGGCCCGGCCGGCAACTTCGCCAGCCTGCCGGACGCCGCCAAGTGGATCCTGTCCCTCGGCATGCTGCTGGGCCGACTGGAGATCATTACAGTGTTTGTGCTGTGTATTCCGGCGTTTTGGCGCCACTGATCGCCGTCGCTTCCAGCAACCGCGCCCGGTATTCGCCGGGCGTGGCATCGAACCAGCGGCGAAACGCGCGGAAGAAGTTGCTCGGGTCGGCAAACCCCAACAGGTAGGCAATTTCCAGCAAGGTCATGCTCGGCTGCGCCAGGTATTGCTCGGCCAGTTCGCGACGGGTGTCGTCAAGCAACGTCTGGAAACTGGTGCCCTCCTCCTGCAAACGCCGCTGCAAGGTGCGCTGGGACAGGTGCAGGGTCTGGGCCACCACTTCACGCTTGGGCTCGCCCTGGGGCAACAGGCGGCACAGCACCTGCCGCGCCTTGTGGGTCACGCGGCTTTCCGAGAAACGTGCCAGGTATTCTCCGGCAAACCGATCATGCAACAGCGCCATGGCTTCGTTGGCGGTGGGCAGCGGCGCATCCATATCGGCGCGCTCGAAAATCAGCGCGTCGTACGGCGCGTTGAACTCCAGCGGGGCATGGAACGCTTGTTTATAGGGCGCCAGATCTTCGGGCTGATCGCCTTGCAACAGCACCTTCCGGGGTTGCAGGGTGCGTCCGGTGAGCCAGCCGCACAGGGCCAAGGCGCTGGCCAGCGAGGCTTCGGCACTTTGCCGGGTCGGTGGGAGATGATCGCCATGCACCGTCAGAATCAGCGCATAGCCTTCGGGTAACAGGCGGAAACTCAGGTCGGCGCTTTCAGCAATGATCCGCTGGTAACGCACCAGGCGCATAAAGCCTTCGGCCAGCGTGTTGCTGGACATCAGCGCATACCCCGCCACATGAAACGACGCGGGGCGCACCACTTTGCCCATGTTCAAGCCAATCGCCGGGTTGCCCGACAGCTCCACCGCCCGCTGCCACAGGCGGGTCATGGAGTCTTGCGGGAAACGCGCATCGGGATCGTTGAGGGCGCTGTAGTCCAGGCCCAGCTGCTTGAACAGCGCTCGGCAATCCAGGCCGTCCATCTCCAGTGCCTTGACTATCCCCATCGCCCAGCTTGCAGAAGTTGTTCGTTCGCTCATGGCGTCTTCTTAATGTAAGCAGGCTTAAAACGGCAGCCAGGAATGCCAAGGATACTAAAGTGGCATCTATTGTCACTGGCTGTTACCACTGATCACTCTAGACTCAAATAAGCTCCCCGCCGAACATCTGTTGGGCGGCACAACAATCAAAGGGCCGGCCACCGTGGAAAACGTCAAGCAATTCAATAGCTTTGCTGAGTTCTACCCCTATTACCTGAAAGAGCATGGCAACAGCACCTGCCGCCGCTTGCACTTTATCGGCACCACGCTGGTCATCGGCATCCTGGCCTACGCCATTGGTCGTGGTTCGCTGGTCTTGCTGCTGGCCATTCCGATAGCCGGCTACAGCTTTGCCTGGATCGGCCACTTCTTCTTCGAAAGGAACCGTCCGGCGACGTTTAAGCACCCGTTCTACAGCTTATTAGGAGATTTCGTGATGTATCGCGACATGATCCTCGGCAAGGTGCCGTTCTAGGCCTGTGACCTCATGTCACTTGCGTTAAAGAATGAAAGTTCCGACATCCGCCGACATAAAATTCTTTTTGTCATTTGCAGTGCTGTATCCTGCCAAGGCTTTTTGAGAGCGCGGAATCACCTGCGATTGAAAAAAACAGACCTTGCGAGGAGCGACGACGATGCACGAGATACCTAATCTCCCCTTCCCAAGCCTGCACGAAACTGAGCAGCCAACACCGCAGCAGGCCGGCGACAAGCAGCCTGAGGCCAAAGAAGCCAAACCAGTCGACAGCGAAAGCCAGGACTGACGCCGTACCAGACCGTGTGGAAAGCGCAGCTTTGAGCGCTTTCCACACTGCCTGAATAGACCCGGATACCCCACATGACCGACACCCCAGACACCGCCGTGCTCGACGCTGCCTTGCAGATGGTCGACGTATGGAACCGCCTCAGCGCGGACAAACAAGCCCTGCTGCTCAAGCGCTTCGGCACCCAGGAAAACGCCTTGGCCGCCCTGGTTACCACCCAACTGCTCGCCCCCACCCAACCCTGACGTCTTTTTGATCTGACGTTTTTGCGATTTACCGCCCTGCGCGCGCCCAACCACCGGTATCATTAGCAGCCTATCTTTACCTGCTGCGACTGTGGACCTCTCCCATGCCAGATACCCAGCGCCCCATGGCGGTCACGCTGCAAGTTGTTTCCATCGTGTTGTTCACCTTTATCGGCTACCTGAATATCGGCATTCCCCTCGCCGTATTGCCGGGCTATGTCCACAGTACGCTGGGCTACGGCGCCGTGATCGCCGGGCTGGTGATCAGCGTGCAATACCTGGCCACCCTGCTGAGCCGTCCTTACGCCGGCAAGATCATCGACAACCTGGGCAGCAAGCGCGCGGTGTTGATCGGCTTGGCGGGCTGCGGCTTGAGCGGTGTGTTCATGTTGCTCGCGGCGTGGTTTGCCAGCCTGCCAGCCGTCAGCCTGGGTAGCCTGTTGATCGGCCGCCTGGTCTTGGGCAGCGCCGAAAGCCTGGTCGGCTCGGGCGCCATCGGCTGGGGCATTGGCCGTGTCGGCGCGGCCAATACGGCCAAGGTCATTTCCTGGAACGGTATCGCCAGCTACGGCGCCCTCGCCGTCGGCGCGCCGCTGGGGGTGCTGCTGGTCAGCCATCTCGGGCTGTGGAGCATGGGCGTGAGCATCATCCTGCTGGCGATCATCGGCCTGCTGCTCGCCTGGAAGAAGGAACCCGCGCCCATCGTCGCCGGCGTGCGCCTGCCCTTCATGAATGTGCTGGGCCGCGTACTGCCCCACGGTTGTGCCTTGGCGCTGGGTTCCATCGGTTTCGGCACCATCGCCACCTTTATCACCCTGTATTACACCACCCAGCACTGGGACAACGCCGTGTGGGCCCTGAGCCTGTTCGGCGCCAGTTTTATCGGCGCACGCCTGCTGTTTGGCAACCTGATCAACCGCATCGGCGGCTTTCGCGTGGCGATTGCCTGCCTGTCCGTGGAAATCCTCGGCCTGCTGCTGTTGTGGCTGGCGCCGGACGCCAACCTGGCCCTGGCCGGTGCGGCGTTGAGCGGGTTTGGCTTTTCCCTGGTATTTCCGGCGCTGGGCGTCGAGGCGGTCAACCTCGTGCCGGCGTCCAGCCGTGGCTCGGCGGTGGGGGCCTACTCGTTGTTCATCGACTTGTCGCTGGGGATTACCGGCCCGTTGGCCGGCGCGGTTGCGGCAGGGTTCGGCTTTGCGTCGATCTTCCTGTTCGCCGCCCTCGCCGCCCTCGGTGGTTTGCTGCTGAGCGTCTACCTGTACCGGCAAGCGCCCAAGGCCCGCGAGGCGCGCGGCGATTAACTAAAAGTCGACCTTGCCGCGCCCGGCCTTGATACTTCCGCGCTTGGTCTTGGACTCCAGGCGGCGCTTTTTCGAGCCCAGGGTGGGCTTGGTCGGACGGCGCTTCTTCTCGACCTTGGTGGCACTGAGAATCAGCTCCACCAGGCGCTCCAGCGCATCCGCGCGATTCTGCTCCTGGGTCCGATATTGCTGGGCCTTGAGCACCAGCACGCCTTCGCTGGTGATACGACTGTCGCGCAGCGCCAGCAGCCGCTCCTTGTAGAACTCAGGCAGCGACGAGGCCGGAATATCAAAACGCAGGTGCACCGCACTCGACACCTTGTTGACGTTCTGCCCACCGGCGCCCTGGGCGCGAATCGCGGTCAACTCGATCTCGGTATCCGGCAGTTGCACATTGTTGGAAATCACCAGCATCAATCAAAAATCCTAAGCAACGGACAAGCCCAACTCGGACAACAACATCGACGCCTGGGCTTTGGAAATCACGGCGCCTTTGAACAGTTTGGCATCATTGAGGCGAAACCCGCTCAAATCCGCGCCCCGCAGGTCGGCACCGGCAAAATTGGCGCCGTTTATACGCGCATGGGCGAGGCTGCAGTCGATCAATTCAGCCTTGCGAAAGTCAGCGTCCGACAAATCGCTGTCGGAAAAATCCAGGTTATTCAGCACCGTGCGCGCAAACGACAACCCGGACAGGAAGGCGCTGTTGAGCCGGGTCTCGCTGAAACTCAGGCCCAGGGACGCACAATGGGTAAAGTTGGCACCGGTCAACTTGCAGTGCTCGAAACTCGCCTGGGGCAACTTGCTGCGTTGCCAGCGAGTGTTGTTCAGGTCGCAACTGTGGAACTGTGCTTCCAGCAGGTTCGCCGCTTCGAAGATCGCGAGGCTGGCGCGGCAGCTTTTCCACTGGGTGCCTTCCAGACGGGAGCCGAGGAAGGAGGTCTGGACCAGGATGCAGCGTTCGAAGATCCAGTGATCAAGCACCATGCGCGACAGGTCGGCACCGCTCAGGTCCACGCCGATCAGGCGCAAGGGGCCGCTGTGCTGGGCGATCAGGTCTTCCAGCTCATCGCGTTGCAAGGTGCCGCCGTCGATGTCGGTGTGGTGCATGAGGGCCTCCGAGCCTGTATCAAATTAAAACGAGGCGCGAGTCTAACCCGTCAGCGCCGACAAAAAACCCGGCAAAGCGCCGGGTTTTCTGTTTACGCGAAAGCTCTTACTCCAGAACCGTCCCCGTCGTACTCAGGGCCGCTTGTGCCTTGCGCTTGTTCTTGACCCAGTAACACACCGCCATAAACGCCACCCACACCGGGATCGCGTACACCGACACCTGGATCCCCGGGATCATCAGCATGACCACCAGGATAAACGCCACGAACGCCAGGCAGACATAGTTGCCGTACGGGTACCACAGCGCCTTGAACAGCGGCACCTGGCCGGTGCGGTTCATGTGCTGGCGGAACTTGAAGTGGGAGAAGCTGATCATCGCCCAGTTGATCACCAGCGTGGCCACTACCAGGGACATCAGCAGTTCCAGCGCGTGTTGCGGGATCAGGTAGTTCATCAGCACCGCCACCAGGGTGACCGCCGCCGAAGCGAGGATCGAGCGCACCGGCACGCCGCGTTTGTCGATCTTCGCCAGCGCTTTAGGCGCATCGCCCTGCTCGGCCATGCCCAGCAACATGCGGCTGTTGCAGTAGGTACCGCTGTTGTACACCGACAGCGCCGCCGTCAGCACCACGAAGTTGAGGATGTGCGCCGCGGTGTTGCTGCCCAGCATCGAGAACACCTGTACAAACGGGCTGCCGCTGTAGGCATCGCCGGAGGCGTTGAGGGTGGTCAGCAGGCTGTCCCACGGCGTCAACGACAGCAGCACCACCAGGGCACCAATGTAGAAAATCAGGATGCGGTAGATCACTTGATTGATCGCTTTCGGGATCACCGTGCGTGGCTGGTCAGCCTCGGCCGCCGTGAAACCGAGCATTTCCAGGCCGCCGAAGGAGAACATGATGATCGCCATGGCCATCACCAGGCCGCCCACACCGTGGGGGAAGAAGCCACCGTGTTCCCACAGGTTGCTCACCGAGGCTTGCGGGCCGCCACTGCCGCTGACCAGCAAATAGCTGCCCAGGGCGATCATGCCGACGATGGCCACCACTTTGATGATGGCAAACCAGAACTCGGCTTCACCGAAGACTTTGACGTTGGCCAGGTTGATCAGGTTGATCAGCACAAAGAACGCCGCCGCCGAGACCCAGGTCGGGATCTCCGGCCACCAGTAGTGCACGTATTTACCGACAGCCGTCAGCTCCGACATGCCCACGAGAATGTACAGGATCCAGCAGTTCCAACCCGACAGGAAGCCGGCGAAACCGCCCCAGTACTTGTGGGCAAAGTGGCTGAAGGAGCCGGCCACCGGCTCTTCGACGATCATCTCGCCGAGTTGGCGCATGATCATGAAGGCGATAAAGCCGCAGATGGCATAGCCCAGGATCATCGACGGACCGGCGGATTTGAGCACCCCGGCCGAGCCGAGGAACAGGCCGGTACCGATGGCGCCACCGAGGGCGATCAACTGGATATGACGATTTTTCAGGCCGCGTTTCAGCTCGCCTGAAGAGGAATGGGGTCCACTCATGAAAAGGGTCTCACGCAAGGTTTGATGATGTTGAATGCACGTCGCTCGCTCGAATCTCGACTCAAGCAGCGCCGCTCAAACCCCAGCGCAGGCACCAGGAATACAGCGTGTTTATATCGGTCATGCGTCACCTGTTTGTTTTTATCTGTGACGAAATCGAACCCGTCCGGCTCGTGGCCAGGCGGAGTGATCAGGGTAGGCAAACCCTGGGTCTTGGCCTTTTGCGTGGGTACGCAAGGGGGGTCACAGTAAAACGCGGCGGATTGTACACGCAGACAAGCTTCAGGCCGAGCGTTGTCGTCACGGATCAAAACTGTAAGCTAATCCTTACAGTACCACCCACCCTAATAAACGCAGGGCAAAGCCGTAAAATATTCGTTACAGAACGGAACACAGACGTTACAGGCACTGGAGATCAACTGTGGGAGCGGGCTTGCCCGCTCCCACATAAGCCCGCATCCACAGGTGTCATCGCATTTCAGATTCAAAGCCAAAAAAAAACGCCAACCCGAGGGTTGGCGTTGTTTCTTGCAGCTTGCCGCTAAAAACTAGCCGCTGCCTTTAAGGCTTCTTGCGACCAAAACCAGGACGCTGACCCGAACCGGCCGGAGCGCCACGGCGCTTGCCCGATGGCTCGTCCGCGACCAGTTTCGGGCCAGGGCGCTTGTTGGCCGCTGGCTTGGCTGGACGCTTGGTGCTGGCGTTGTCGGCTGGACGCTCGGCTTCACCACGGTTGCTGCGACCACCGGCCGGGGCCGGACGCGGCGTGCGTGGAGCACGTTCGCCTTCCTGGCGCGATGGCGCGGTTGGGCGACGCTCGCCTTCGATGTGCGGCTGACGGGAAATACGCCCGCCCGTGGCCGGTGCATCCAGCGCCGGGCGCACGGTACGCGCAACGCGCTCGGTACGCGCAACGCGCTCGGTACGCGCAACAGGACGCGACGATTTACGCTGCATACGCTCAAGCTTGTCTTTGCTCTTGGCGTTCATCTGCGGCATGGCCACCGGCGTCAGGCCGACTTCGGCACTGAGGATGTCCACTTCGTACTGGCTCATTTCGCGCCAGCGGCCCATCGGCAGGTCGGAGTTCAAGAACACCGGGCCGAAACGCACGCGTTTCAGGCGGCTGACCACCAGGCCCTGGGATTCCCACAGGCGACGTACTTCACGGTTACGGCCTTCCATCACCACGCAGTGGTACCAGTGGTTGAAACCTTCGCCGCCTGGAGCCTGCTTGATGTCGGTGAACTTGGCCGGGCCGTCTTCCAGCACCACGCCGGCTTTCAAGCGCTCGATCATCTCGTCATCGACTTCGCCACGTACACGCACGGCGTATTCGCGGTCCATCTCGTAGGACGGGTGCATCAGGCGGTTGGCCAGTTCACCGTCGGTGGTGAACATCAGCAAGCCGGTGGTGTTGATGTCGAGACGACCGATGTTGATCCAACGGCCTTCTTTCGGCTTAGGCATCTTGTCGAACACGGTCGGACGGCCTTCCGGGTCGTCACGGGTGCAGATCTCGCCGTCGGGCTTGTTGTACATGATCACGCGGCGCACCGATTCGGCGGCCTCTTCACGCTTGATGACCTTGCCATCAATGGTGATTGCATCGTGCAGGTCGACGCGCTGGCCGAGGGTGGCCTCGACGCCGTTGACCTTGATGCGCTTCTGGGTGATCCAGGCTTCGACGTCGCGGCGCGAGCCCACGCCGATACGCGCCAGCACCTTTTGCAGTTTTTCACCTGCTGGGCCGATTTCCTGGCTGTCGTTCTGGTCTTTGTCGTTCATCTTAAGCACCTCCCGGTGGGTCGATTCAGGCGTGGCCTGAAGAGTGTTGAAAGCGGGGTCTTGGCCGAAGAGGTCGGCGAAGGGTCGCGAATCATACGCGTATGGCGGGCGTTGCGCATCAGAGACTAGCTGATAAAGGTGCAGTCATTGGTTTTTCCGCCGACCGGCAGCACCCGCCATCCTTTGTGGGAGCTGGCTTTTGTGGGAGCTGGCTCTTGTGTGGGAGCTGGCTTGCCTGCGATAGCATCACCTCGGTATGCCTGAAACACCGAGGTGCCTGTATCGCAGGCAAGCCAGCTCCCACAGGGGTTCGGCGTCAGTCTTCGAATTCGCGGCGTTCGGCTTCGATGGCTTCAGCCAGCGCGCGGGCTTCGGCTTCTTCGTCGCTCAAGGCCGGCTGTTCGAGGGCGGCGACGGCGGCCAGGAGTTTTTCGCGGGCTTCGGCAACGCCGAGGATGTCTTCCTCAGGCTCAGGCTCGGGTTCAGGCTCAGCACTTTCCGGGGCCTCAGGCTCGACAACACCATCACGCAGCAAGTCATCAAAGTCAGTCTTGATGCCCTGCTCCATGTCATCCAGCTCCAGCAGCAACGTGTGGAAGCTGGTTTCGTCCTTCGGCTCTTCCGGCTCGGCGCTGGCGTCGGCCAGCTCTTGCAGGCTGGCGGGCACCGGCGCGTCGTCGAAGTCCAACACCGGGTCTGGCTCCATCTCGCGCAACTCGGCCAGCGGCGGCAAGTCGTCGAGGTTTTTCAGGTTGAAGTGGTCAAGGAACACCTTGGTAGTGGCAAACATCGCCGGTTTACCCGGTACGTCACGGTAACCAACGATGCGAATCCACTCGCGCTCCAGCAGCGTCTTGACGATATGGCTGTTGACCGCCACACCCCGCACGTCCTCGATCTCGCCCCGGGTGATCGGCTGGCGATAGGCGATCAGCGCCATGGTCTCCAGCATCGCCCGCGAATAACGCTGCGGGCGCTCTTCCCACAAGCGGCCGACCCAAGGGGAAAATTTCTCACGGATCTGCAGGCGATAACCCGACGCCACTTCCCGCAGCTCAAAGGCGCGGCCGTCGCAGGATTTGCGCAGGATCTCCAGCGCCTTCTTGAACACCGGCGGCTCGGGGCGTTCGGCTTCTTCAAAGAGTTCGAACAGGCGTTCCAAAGATTGCGGCTTGCCCGAGGCCAGTAGAAACGCCTCCAGCAACGGGGCCAGTTCGCGGGGTTCAGTCAGATTCATCGATTCAGCTCTTTATTCGGCTCGCGCCCGCACGTGGATAGCCGCAAAAGGCTCATTCTGGACCAGCTCGACCAAGGATTCCTTGACCAGTTCAAGCACCGCCATGAAGGTCACCACCACCCCCAGGCGCCCTTCTTCTTTGGTGAACAGCTCGACAAACGGCACAAACCCACCGCCCTTGAGGCGTTCCAGCACATCGCTCATGCGCTCGCGGGTGGACAGCGCCTCGCGGCTGACCTGGTGGCTTTCGAACATGTCGCCACGGCGCAGTACTTCGGCCATGGACATCAACAACTCTTCCAGGCTCACATCCGGCAACAGTTTGCGCGCCCGCGCCTCGGGGGCATCCAGCTTGGGCACCACCACATCGCGGCCGACGCGGCTCAAACCGTCGATACCTTCGGCAGCCGCCTTGAAGCGTTCGTACTCTTGCAAGCGGCGGATCAGTTCGGCGCGCGGGTCGTCTTCCTCGGCTTCCACCGTCTCCGAACGCGGCAGCAGCATGCGCGACTTGATCTCGGCGAGCATGGCGGCCATCACCAGGTACTCGGCGGCCAGTTCCAGGCGCACCGACTGCATCAATTCGACATAGCCCATGTATTGACGGGTGATTTCCGCCACCGGGATGTCGAGGATGTTGATGTTCTGCTTGCGGATCAGGTACAGCAGCAAGTCCAGCGGGCCTTCAAAGGCTTCCAGGAATACTTCCAGCGCATCCGGCGGAATGTACAGGTCCAGCGGCATTTCCATGACCGCCTGGCCATACACCATGGCAAACGGCAGTTCCTGCTGGGCGCCGGCCTGGGGATCAACGGTTTCCACGGCGGACATTCAGGCCTCGACCATGAACGGCGCCGGGTCACCGCAACCCACGCGGATCACTTCGGGCTCGCCGTCGGCCAGGTTGATCACGGTTGAGGCCTTGTTGCCGCCGAAACCACCGTCGATGATCAGGTCGACCTGTTTTTCCAGGAGCTGGCGCATTTCGTACGGATCTTCCAGCGGCTCGCTGTCACCGGGCATGATCAACGACACGCTCATCAACGGCTCACCCAGCTCCGCCAGCAACGCCAGGGCGATGGGATGCTCGGGCACCCGCAGGCCGATGGTGCGTTTCTTCGGGTGCAGCAACAGGCGTGGCACTTCGCGGGTGGCGTTGAGAATAAAGGTGTAGGGCCCCGGCGTGTGCGCCTTGAGCAGGCGGAAGGTGCCGGTGTCGACCTTGGCGAACAACCCGAGCTGGGACAGGTCGCTGCAAATCAGGGCGAAGTTGTGATTCTTGTCCAGGTCCCGCAGGCGTCTTACGCGCTCCACTGCACCTTTGTCGCCGATCTGGCAACCAATGGCGTAGGACGAGTCCGTTGGATAGATCACCACGCCACCGGCGCGAATGATCTCCACGGCCTGTTTGATCAGGCGCGCCTGGGGGTTCTCCGGGTGAATCTGGAAGAATTGACTCACGTGTTCTACCTGTTCAGACGGTGGCAGTAATGGGGTCATGCTTGAATCGCCCCGACAAGAGCGGCAGGTCTTCAGGTACCTGGCGATACTCGCCGATTTCGGACCACCCACCTGGGCCATGAAAATCACTGCCGGCGCTGACCAGCAGACCAAATTCGCGGGCAAGAATAGCCAGGCTGCCGACCTGTTCAGCGGGTTGATGCCCATTGACCACTTCGATCGCATGGCCTCCCGCTCCAATATAGTCGCTGATCAGCTTGCGACGCTTGCTGCGGGTGAAATCGTAATGCCACGGGTGCGCCAGGCTCACCCAGGCCCCGGCGGCGCGCAAGGTCGCGACGGTGTCTTCGAGGGTCGGCCAGTGTTGCTTGACGTCGCCCAGCTTGCCCGCGCCCAGCCATTTGCGGAAGGCCTCGGCGCGGTCCTTGACGAACCCCTCACGCACCATCCAGTCGGCGAAGTGCGGGCGGGCCGGCGCGTTGCCACTGTCGCCCAGCTCCTGCTGGATCGCACGGGCGCCGTCGAGGGCATTGGGCATGCCTTTGAGGCTGAGTTTGCGGCTGATTTCTTCGGAGCGCAGCCAGCGGCCATCGTGCAAAGCGGCGATGGCGGCCACCAGCGGCGCGGCAGTTTGATCGAAACCGTAGCCGAGCACATGAATAGTGGCGCCGCCCCAGGTGCAGGACAATTCCACGCCGTTGACCAACTGCATACCCAGCGCATGCGCGGCTTCGCGGGCCTCGTCGAGGCCTTCGAGGGTGTCGTGGTCGGTCAACGCCAGGACTCGCACGCCTTTTTCAAACGCACGCGCAACCAGTACCGCGGGCGCCAGGGCGCCGTCGGAGGCCGTGCTGTGGCAGTGCAAATCAACATTCACGGGGATGTGTAACCTCAAGTCAGCTGGCGCTTTCGCTACCTAGGATGTTTGTTATTATGCCGCCACATCCAGCTTCTGGCTCTTACTGTGAAACAATTCATCGACTTCATCCCGCTGTTGCTGTTTTTCATCGTTACCAAAATCGACCCCCGGGTCATCGATATCGCCGGTCACCCGGTGTCATTCGGAGGCATCTACAGCGCCACCGCCGTCCTGATCATCAGTTCTATCGTCGTCTACGGCGCCATCTTCATCTCCCAGCGCAAGCTGGAAAAAAGCCAATGGCTGACCCTCGTCGCCTGCCTGGTCTTCGGCGGCCTGACCCTGGCCTTCCACAGCGAAACCTTCCTCAAGTGGAAAGCGCCGGTGGTCAACTGGCTGTTCGCCCTGGTCTTTATCGGCAGCCACTTCATCGGTGACCGCCTGCTGATCAAGCGGATCATGGGCCATGCGCTGACCCTGCCGGAGCCGGTGTGGACACGCTTGAACGTCGCCTGGATCGTGTTCTTCCTGTTCTGCGGCGCCGCCAACCTGTTCGTGGCCTTTACCTTCCAGGACTACTGGGTCGACTTCAAAGTGTTCGGCAGCCTGGGCATGACCGTGTTGTTCCTGGTCGGCCAGGGCATCTACCTGTCGCGCCACCTGCATGACACCGCCCCTACCACGCCAAAAACCGAGGACTGACATGCTCTACGCCATCATTGCCACCGACGTCGCCAACTCGCTGGAAAAACGCTTGAGCGTGCGCCCCGCCCACGTCGAGCGCCTCAAGCAGCTGCAAGCCGAAGGCCGCCTCGTCCTGGCCGGCCCGCACCCGGCCGTAGACAGCAATGACCCGGGCGACGCCGGTTTCACCGGTAGCCTGATCGTCGCCGAGTTCGCCGCGCTGGCCGACGCCCAGGCCTGGGCCAAGGCCGATCCGTATATCGCCGCCGGCGTTTATGCCGACGTCGTGATCAAGCCGTTCAAGCAAGTCCTGCCTTGACCCGAGCCTGTGCCGGACCGATTGCGTTCGGCACACGCCTAATTGCTCATTATTCTCGGTAACCTGCCGACAACGATCTGAATATTCGTGTGGAATCAGGAGTTCCGATGCGCTTACGTCAGTTGTGTCTGTTGGCAGTGTTAATGATCGGGGCTACGGCCCACGCGGAAGAAACCTCGAACATCGGCAATTCGACGCCCCTGTCGTTGAGTGCCGGCAGCCAGATCAGCGAGTTGCAGCAACGCTTGAAAGACAGCGAGCGGCAACGTGAAGAACTGAGCAAGCAACTGCAAAACGCGGATGCTGCCCGCGAAAGCGCGCAATTAAGTCGCCTTCGCCAAGAGAACCAACGCCTGTCCCAGCAACTCAAAGAGACACAGGGCGGTGCCTTGACCCGTTGGCTGACCGAGCAACAACAATGGTTTGTCACCGGTGGGGCCGTCGCACTGATCGCCTTGCTGTGCGGGATCTTCGCCAGCGGTGGGCACCGTCGCCGTCGACAATGGCTAAATTGAGTGAGTCATGAGCGAGCTGTTACTGATAGATGATGACCAGGAGCTCTGTGAGCTGCTGACCAGTTGGTTGAGCCAGGAAGGCTTTCAGGTGCACGCCTGCCATGACGGCTTGAGCGCGCGTAAAGCCTTGGCTGACACGGCGCCTGCCGCCGTGGTGCTGGATGTGATGCTGCCCGATGGCAGCGGCCTGGAGTTGCTCAAGCAATTGCGTAGCGATCACCCGGAGTTGCCCGTGCTGATGCTGTCGGCCCGGGGCGAACCGCTGGACCGCATCCTCGGCCTGGAACTCGGCGCCGACGACTACCTGGCCAAGCCGTGCGACCCACGGGAACTGACGGCCCGCCTGCGCGCGGTACTGCGCCGCAGCCACCCCGCGGCCGTCTCGACGCAGATGGAACTGGGCGACCTGTGCTTCAGCCCGGTGCGCGGCGTGGTCAGCATCGACGAGCAGGAATTCACCCTCACCGTCTCCGAAAGCCGCCTGCTGGAAGCCTTGCTGCGCCAGCCCGGCGAGCCACTGGACAAACAGGAACTGGCGCAGATCGCCCTGGGTCGCAAGTTGACCCTTTACGATCGCAGCCTGGACATGCACGTCAGCAACCTGCGCAAAAAAATCGGCCCCCACCCGGATGGCCGGCCACGGATCGTGGCGTTGCGTAGCCGTGGTTACTACTACGCCCCCTGACAAGCGCCTTGTTGCTCTTCTGTGGGAGCTGGCTTGTCGGATCGCCGCACCGCTGCGATAGCATCACCTGGATCTAGCTGACAGACCGAGTTGCCTGCATCGCAGGCAAGCCAGCTCCCACACTTGATCTCCTTGGTCTCAAGGGTTTTGTCAGCCTCGACCAAAATCGTCTTTACCCAAGCTTTACGCTCCCCTGACTGCCGCTGACCTTCATCTCCGTAATCTACTCACATCCGGACTCACCGGAATAGAGACAGGAGAATCACCATGCGCAAGACCCTTATCGCTTTGATGTTCGCCGCTGCCCTGCCAACCGTTGCCATGGCGGCAATGCCCGACGGCCGCGGCCCGATGGGCGGCCCGGAAGGCCACATGATGGGCGGCCCGGGCCACGGCGGTGAACACGGTCCGCGTGGCAAAGGCGGCCCCTTCAGCCAGCTGGACTTGAGCAAAGAGCAGCGCGAGCAAATCGGCAAACTGATGGGCGACCAATGGCACGCTCGCAAAGACCTGACCAAGAAGTACCTGGACAAACTCCCGGCCGCTGAGCAGAAAGCCATGCAGGACGAGATTGCTGCCGGCAAGCAGAAAACCCAGGCGGACATCCGCGCCGTGCTGAAACCCGATCAGCAGAAGAAATTCGACGAGATCGTCAAGAAACAAGCCGAGCGCCGTGCCGAGTGGAAGGAATTCCAGGCCTGGAAAGCGCAACAGCCGCAAAAAGCGCAATAATGCCCACGCGTTAACGCTTCCAGCCCAGTGGCCACCGCCACTGGGCTTTTCCTGTTTGAGGGTTTCCTGTGCGCTCATTGTTCTGGCGGATCCTGGCCAGTTTCTGGCTGGCCATCGCTCTGGTTGCCGGGTTGTCGATCCTGCTTGGGCACATGCTCAACCAGGACGGCTGGATTCTCAGCCGCCACCCCGGCCTCGCCAACCTGCCCGAAGAATGGGCGCAACTCTACGAGTCCCAGGGCGAAGACGCCGCCCAGGAGTTGCTGCAACAACGCAAGCGCCAGTACCACATCGACGTGCAGGTGCTCAACGAAAGCGGCGAGCCGGTGGTGCGTGGCACGTTCCCGCGGCGCTCGGCTGCGTTCGAGGCCCGGCAGAATGACAGCAAGGACGGCCATCTGCCGTGGCGGCGCCTGACCGCCGAGTACACCAGCGAGAAAACCGGCGACACCTACCTGCTGATCTACCGCATCCCCCACCCGGAACTGGACGCCTGGCACCGCAGCAGCCTGTTGTGGCCGTTGAGCGCGCTGGCGATTGCCCTGGTGGTGCTGACCTTGTTCAGCTTGCTGGTGACGCTGTCCATCACCCGCCCCTTGAGCCGTTTGCGCGGCGCGGTGCATGACCTCGGCCAGGCCACTTACCAGCAAAACAGCCTGGCGCGCCTGGCCAACCGCCGCGACGAGTTCGGCGTGCTCGCCACCGACTTCAACCGCATGGGCGCGCGCCTGCAAAGCCTGATCGGCAGCCAGCGCCAATTGCTGCGCGACGTCTCCCACGAACTGCGCTCGCCCCTGGCCCGCCTGCGCATCGCCCTGGCCCTGGCCGAACGCGCCAGCCCCGAAGAACGGGAAAAACTCTGGCCGCGCCTGACCCGTGAATGCGACCGCCTTGAAGCCTTGATCAGTGAAATTCTGGTCCTGGCCCGCGTCGATGCCGACAACGCCAGCGCCGAGGACGTCGATCTCGACCCATTGCTCAAGGCCCTGCAAAAAGACGCCCTGCTCAGTGCCCCCGAGCAAAAGGTGCTACTGAGCGGCGACAGCGACCTGCACCTCAAGGGCTGGCCGACCATGATCGAACGCGCCGTGGACAACCTGCTGCGCAATGCCCAGCGCTTCAACCCAGCGGAGCAGCCCATCGAATTGCACGCCCAGCGCCAGGGCGAGCGCATCCTGATCAGCGTGCGCGACCACGGCCCCGGCGTCGAGGCCGAGCACCTGAGCCAGCTAGGCGAACCGTTTTACCGCGCCCCCGGCCAGACCGCCCAAGGGCACGGCCTGGGCCTGGCGATCGCGCGCCGCGCGGCGGAGCGTCACGGCGGCAGCCTGATCCTGGCCAATCACCCGGGCGGCGGGTTTATCGCCAGTATCGAGTTGCCACTGGAGCCTGGGGTTGTCACACCCACCTGATCATCTCTTATAGTGGCCCTTCTCTAACGGAGGGCCTTTGATGACTGACCTGCTGACTCCCATCCAAGCCGCACTCGCTCTGCCCCACACACCGCTCGCCTTGACCGAGGCCGGTGCCCTGCCCTCGGCCTTCGCCGTCACCGAACTGGCCAGCGCCAGCCTCGGCGCTGCGGGCCAGGCGGTGGCGCAACTGATCCAGCAACAGACCGGGCGCTTGCCCGGCGTCAGTGTGGACCGGCGCCTCGCCTCCTTCTGGTTCTCGTCCTCGATCCGCCCGGTGGGCTGGCAAGTGCCGCCACTGTGGGACCCGGTGGCCGGCGACTACGCCAGCGCCGATGGCTGGATTCGCCTGCACACCAACGCGCCCCATCACCGTGCGGCCGCCGAACGCATCCTCGGCAAGGTCGCCGACCGCAACGAGATGGCCAGCAAGGTAGCCCAATGGAACGCCGCCGACCTGGAACAGGCGATTGTCGATGAAGGCGGTTGTGCCGCGCAGATGCGCTCATGGCAGGCGTGGCAGGCGCACCCGCAGGGCTTGGCCGTGAATGCCGAAGCCTTGGTGCAACGCCAGACCGTGACAACCACCTCCGACAAACCCTGGCTCGGCTCAGTCGCACGGCCACTGGCGGGCATCAAGGTGCTCGACCTGACCCGTGTCCTGGCCGGCCCGGTGGCCAGCCGCTTCCTCGCCGGCCTTGGCGCCGACGTGCTGCGCATCGACTCGCCGAGCTGGGACGAGGCCGGCGTGGTGCCGGAAATGACCCTGGGCAAACGCTGCGCGCGCCTCGACCTGAAAAGCCCCGAAGGCCGACAGATGTTCGAAGCGCTCCTAAAGGACACCGACATTCTGTTCCACGGTTACCGCGCCGATGCCCTGGAACACCTGGGCTACGCCGCCAGCGAATTGCAGCAGATCGCCCCGGGCCTGATCGATGTGAGTCTCAATGCCTACGGCTGGAGCGGCCCGTGGCGCAATCGCCGCGGGTTCGACAGCCTGGTGCAGATGAGCAGCGGGATTGCCGACGCGGGGATGGCCTGGAAACAGGCGGATAAACCGGTGCCGCTGCCGTTGCAGGCGCTGGATCACGCCACCGGGTACTTGATGGCGGCCAGCGCGATCCAGGCCTTGAGCGAGCGCTTGAAAAGCGGACGCGGTGGTTCGGCGCGCTTGTCGCTGGCGCGCACGGCGGCATTGTTGGTGGAGGCTGGGCACGTGCCGCCGCAACCGGCGTTGCGGGCAGAGCAGGCAAGTGATCAAGGCTTGCTGGTGGAACAGACGGCCTGGGGGCCGGCCCATCGATTGCTGGCGCCGGTGACGATCAGCGGCACGCCGTTGCAGTGGGATTTGCCGGCTGGGGAATTGGGGGCACACCGGGCTCAGTGGTGACCTGACGACCGCTATCGCAGGCAAGCCAGCTCCCACATTTGAATGTGTTCACAAATCAAAAGTGTGGGAGCTGGCTTGCCTGCGATGACGCCCTCACAGTCACTATCAATCCCCCCGACTCAACGACGCCCACAAATGCTGCGCCGCATATGCTCGCAACGGCCGCCAAGCCTCGGCCCGCGCCAATAGCTGCCGCGCCGAAACCGGCCCGCCCTCTAGTGCTGCCAGGGCATTGATCAAACCAATATCCCCCGACGCAAACGCATCCACCTCACGCATCTGACGCATGGCGATGTACTGCGCCGTCCAATCACCAATCCCCGGCAACGCCACCAACCGCGCCACGCTGTCCTTGAGGCTGGCCTTGGGCTCGAACAATTGAGGATCATCCAGCAACGCCTGGGCAACACCGGACAAGGTGCGGCCCCGTGCCTTGGGCATGCCCAAAGCCGCCAGGTCTGCCGCCGCCAACACCTGGGCCGTCGGGAACACATGGGTGATGCCTGCGTGTGGCGTCGCCAGTGGCTGGCCATACTGGGCGACCAATTTACCCGCCAGGCGAATCGCCGCCACCACCGTGATCTGCTGGCCCAGTACCGCACGGATCGCCAGTTCCAGGCCGTCCCAGGTGCCCGGCAAGCGCAGGCCAGGACGGGCCGCCACCAGCCGCGCCATCAACGGGTCGCTCGCCAGCAATGGGTTGATCACCTGCGGCAGGGCATCCAGGTCAAACATCCGGCGCAAGCGCCGTTCGATCTCGGGCAAGACGGCGGCGTGAGGAAAATCGACTGTGACCTCCAACCAATCCCCCGCTCCCAGCGCCACACTGATCCAGCCATGCTGGCCGCCGACGCTGATGCTACGCCGATACGCCCCAGACTCGATCGTCTCCAACCCGCTGATCGCCCGCGCCGACAAAAACCCGATCATCGCCGCCCAGTCGTAGGGCGGCGCAAAGGCCAGTCTCACAACGTCAATACCCCGCTATACAGCCCATACGCCGCCAGCCCGGCGCCGGCGATCACGCAACTGAAAATGCCTTTTTCCATGTGGGTAAACAACGGCTGGCCCTGCTCACGCTTGGCCAGGGCAAACAGGATCACCCCCGGCGCGTACAGCAGCGCCGACAGCAGCAAGTACTTCAAACCACCGGCATACAACAACCACACCGCATACCCCAGGGCAATCAAGGCCACCAGCAAGTCCTTCAGGCGCTGGCCATGGGCGCCTTCATAGGTCTCGCCACGCCCGCTCAACAGCACCGCATAGGCCGCCGACCACAGGTACGGCACCAGGATCATCGACGAGGCCAGGTAGATCAGGGTGGTGTAGGTGCTGTGGGAAAACAGCGTGATCACCAGGAAGATCTGGATCATCACATTGGTCAGCCACAGCGCATTGACCGGTACCTGATTGGCGTTTTCCTTCTTCAGAAAAGCCGGCATGGTCTTGTCATGGGCGGTGGCGTAGAGGATTTCGGCACAGAGCAACGCCCACGACAGCAACGCGCCGAGCAACGACACGGCCAGGCCGATGCTGATCGCCATGGCGCCCCAGGGCCCGACGATGTGTTCCAGCACGCCCGCCAGGGACGGGTTCTGCAATTGTGCCAGCTCAGGCTGGCTCATGATCCCCAGGGACAACACATTCACCAACACCAGCAACGCCAGCACGCCGAGAAACCCGATCACCGTGGCCCGGCCCACATCCGAGCGTTTCTCGGCCCGCGCGGAGTACACGCTGGCACCTTCGATGCCGATAAACACAAACACGGTGACCAGCATCATGTTGCGCACCTGGTCCACCACATCGCCGAGCTGCGGGTTGCCCAGGCCCCAGATATCGCGGGTGAAAATATCCGCGTTGAACGCCACGGCGGCGATCACGATAAACATCAGCAACGGCACGATCTTCGCCACGGTGGTGATCAGGTTGATAAACGCCGCCTCCTTGATCCCACGCATCACCAGAAAATGCACCGCCCACAGCAACAGCGACGCACAGCCGATGGCCACCGGCGTGTTGCCCTGGCCAAACACCGGGAAAAAGTAGCCAAGGGTGCTGAACAACAACACGAAGTAACCGACGTTGCCCATCCACGCACTGATCCAGTAACCCCAGGCAGACGAGAAGCCCATGTAGTCGCCAAACCCCGCCTTGGCGTAGGCGTAGACCCCGGAATCCAGCTCGGGCTTGCGGTTGGCCAGGGTCTGGAACACAAACGCCAGGGTCAGCATGCCCACGGCGGTAATCCCCCAGCCGATCAACACGGCCCCCACTTCGGCGCGGGCGGCCATGTTTTGTGGCAGGGAGAAAATCCCCCCGCCGATCATCGATCCCACCACCAGGGCGATCAGGGCGCCGAGTCGAAGTTTCTGGGCCGGTTGGGACATGGCGACTCCTGGATTAACTACTGTTTGAGCTGACAACTGTGCACTCAACTAATTAACTCAGCGAGTGTAGCGTTTATTAGAGAAGGCGATAAAACAGACATGTTCATAACCTAAAAGCATGTCGCGTCGTAAAGTTTAGGCTTATTTAGATTTTAAATACTGCACAAAACTTAACGCTTATAGCGCTTTTGTGAAACTTCGTTCAAAAAGTTTGCACATCCGCAAAAAGGGGCTAGCTTCAAACGTCCATGCCCCTGACTAAATGATTAACAACAACGGCGAAACCGCTCTGAAAAGCGCTTTCCCGCGCCTTTGTATTGCCCAAGGGATTCCATCCTAAGTCATTAATTCACAATGGAATGTGCCAATGAAGTGATCTGAGTCAGCTGTTTGAATAGCGCACAGAATTATTCTGTGGTCTCTCTTCTCCTGCATTGGAGTCACGCAATGTCTGACACTCCCGGAAAACTTAGGCTTGGTGCACTGGTTGCACTTGTCGTCGGCTCAATGATTGGTGGCGGGATCTTCTCTCTGCCACAAAACATGGCCGCCAGCGCCGATGTCGGCGCAGTGTTGATTGGTTGGGTGATTACCGCCATCGGCATGTTGACCCTCGCTTTTGTGTTCCAGACCCTCGCCAACCGCAAGCCCGACCTCGACGGCGGTGTGTACGCCTACGCCAAGGCCGGTTTCGGCGATTACATGGGTTTCTCATCCGCGTGGGGTTACTGGATCAGCGCCTGGCTGGGCAACGTCGGTTACTTCGTATTGCTGTTCAGCACCCTCGGTTATTTCTTCCCGATCTTCGGTGAAGGCAACACCCCAGCGGCGGTGATCGGCGCCTCGGCGCTGCTGTGGGCCGTGCATTTCCTGGTGCTGCGCGGGATCAAGGAAGCGGCGTTCATCAACCTGGTGACCACCGTCGCCAAGGTCGTGCCGCTGGTGCTGTTCGTGTTGATCGCGCTGTTCGCGTTCAAGCTGGAGATCTTCACCGCTGACATCTGGGGCGTGAAAAACCCCGACCTGGGCAGCGTGATGAACCAGGTGCGCAACATGATGCTGGTCACCGTGTGGGTGTTTATCGGGATCGAGGGCGCGAGCATCTTCTCGTCCCGTGCGGAAAAACGCTCCGACGTCGGCAAGGCCACTGTGATCGGCTTTATCACCGTGCTGCTGTTCCTGATGCTGGTGAACGTGCTGTCCCTGGGGATCATGACCCAACCGGAACTGGCCAAGCTGCAGAACCCGTCGATGGCCGCCGTGCTGGAGCATGTGGTGGGCCACTGGGGCGCGGTGCTGATCAGCGTCGGCTTGATCATCTCGCTGCTGGGGGCGCTGCTGTCGTGGGTGCTGCTGTGTGCGGAGATCATGTTCGCCGCCGCCAAGGACCACACCATGCCGGAGTTCCTGCGCAAGGAAAACGCCAACCACGTGCCGGTCAACGCCCTATGGCTGACCAACGCGATGGTGCAGCTGTTCCTGATCATCACGCTGTTCTCCGCCAGCACCTACCTGTCGCTGATCTACCTCGCCACCTCGATGATCCTGGTGCCCTACCTGTGGTCGGCGGCCTACGCCCTGCTGCTGGCAGTACGCGGCGAGACCTACGAAAACGCCCTCAAGGAGCGCAAGAAAGATCTGTTCATCGGCGCCATCGCCCTGATCTACGCGATCTGGCTGCTCTATGCCGGTGGCACCAAGTACCTGCTGCTCTCGGCCCTGCTCTATGCCCCCGGCGCGATCCTGTTCGCCAAGGCCAAGCGTGAACTGGGCAAACCGATTTTCACCAACGTCGAGAAGCTGATTTTCGCCGCAGTGGTCATTGGCGCCCTGGTGGCGGCCTATGGGCTCTACGACGGCTTCCTGACCTTGTAATTGTTGTTTATTGGAGGATCTGTAATGACCACGGAAAAAGTGAAGTACGGCGTACATTCCGAAGCCGGCAAACTGCGCAAAGTCATGGTGTGCTCCCCAGGCTTGGCCCATCAGCGGCTGACCCCCAACAACTGCGATGAACTGCTGTTCGATGACGTGCTGTGGGTGGCCCAGGCCAAGCGCGACCATTTCGACTTCGTGACCAAGATGCGCGAGCGGGATATTGATGTGCTGGAAATGCACAACCTGCTCACCGATATCGTCGCCATCCCCGAAGCGCTGGACTGGATCCTGGAGCGCAAGATCACCGCCAACACCGTCGGCCTGGGCCTGGTCAATGAAGTCGGCTCGTGGCTGCGCAGCCTGGAGCCGCGCAAGACCGCCGAGTTCCTTATCGGTGGCGTATCCGCCGATGACCTGCCGAGCCAATTCGGCGGCAAGACCATCGAGATGTTCCGCGACTTCCTCGGCCACGCCAGCTTCATCCTGCCGCCGCTGCCCAACACCCAGTTCACCCGTGACACCACCTGCTGGATCTACGGCGGCGTGACGCTGAACCCGATGTACTGGCCGGCGCGACGTCAGGAAACCCTGCTGACCACCGCCATCTACAAGTTCCACCCCGAGTTCACCAACGCCGACTTCCAGATCTGGTACGGCGACCCTGACCAGGAACACGGCGCCTCCACCCTGGAAGGCGGTGACGTGATGCCAATCGGCAACGGCGTGGTCTTGATCGGCATGGGCGAACGCTCGTCCCACCAGGCCATCGGCCAACTGGCGCGCAACCTGTTCAAGAACAAGGCGGTGGAAAAAGTCATCGTCGCCGGCCTGCCGAAATCCCGCGCCGCGATGCACCTGGACACCGTGTTCAGCTTCTGCGACCGCGACCTGGTGACCATCTTCCCCGAAGTGGTCAACCAGATCGTCGCCTTCACCTTGCGCCCTGACGAGAGCAAACCCCACGGCATCGACATCCAACGCGAGAAATCCAACTTCCTCGACACCGTCGCCGCCGCCCTCGGCCTCAAGGCCCTGCGCGTGGTGGAAACCGGCGGCAACGCCTTCGCCGCCGAGCGCGAGCAGTGGGACGACGGCAACAACGTGGTGGCCGTGGAGCCTGGCGTGGTCATCGGCTACGACCGCAACACCTACACCAACACCCTGCTGCGCAAGGCCGGTGTGGAAGTGATCACCATCAGCGCCGGTGAACTCGGCCGGGGCCGTGGCGGCGGCCACTGCATGACCTGCCCGATCATCCGCGACCCTATCGACTACTAAGCGACCATCCACCCGGCGGCGCCTATCCCGCGCCGACCGGGCCGATTACCGAATCCAAGGAGAATCATCATGGCGTTCAACATCCACAACCGCAGCCTGCTCAGCCTGGAACACCACACCCCGCGCGAGCTGCGCTACTTGCTGGACCTGTCCCGCGACCTCAAGCGCGCCAAGTACACCGGCACCGAACAGCAACACCTCAAAGGCAACAACATTGCGCTGATCTTCGAAAAAACCTCGACCCGCACCCGCTGTGCGTTCGAAGTGGCGGCCTATGACCAGGGCGCCAACGTCACCTACATCGACCCGGGTTCGTCGCAGATCGGCCACAAAGAAAGCATGAAAGACACCGCCCGCGTGCTCGGGCGCATGTACGACGCCATCGAATACCGTGGCTTCAAGCAGGAAATCGTCGAAGAACTGGCGAAGTTCGCCGGCGTGCCGGTGTTCAACGGCCTCACCGATGAATACCACCCGACCCAGATGATCGCCGACGTGCTGACCATGCGTGAACACGCCGACAAGCCGATCCACGAGATCAGCTACGCGTACCTGGGCGATGCGCGCAACAACATGGGCAACTCGCTGCTGCTGGTGGGCTCCAAGCTCGGTATGGACGTGCGCATCTGCGCGCCAAAAGCCCTGTGGCCGCACGACGATCTGGTCGGCCGCTGCAAAAAATACGCGGAAGAAAGTGGTGCACGCATCACCCTCACCGAAGACCCGAAAGCAGCGGTGAAGGGCGTGGACTTCATCCACACCGACGTCTGGGTTTCCATGGGAGAACCGGTGGAAGCCTGGGCCGAGCGCATCGAGCAACTGCTGCCGTACCAAGTGAACGCCGAGCTGATGAAAGCCACCGGCAACCCGCGCACCAAGTTCATGCACTGCCTGCCGGCGTTCCACAACAGCGATACCAAGATCGGCAAGCAGATTGCCGAGCAGTATCCGCACCTGGCCAATGGCATTGAAGTGACGGACGACGTATTCGAGTCGCCGGCGTGTATTGCCTTCGAGCAGGCGGAAAACCGCATGCATACCATCAAGGCGATTTTGGTCTCGACCCTGGCTGACCTGTAACTGAAGGAATGCGGTCAACTGTGGGAGCGGGCTTGCTCGCGAAAGCGGTGCATCAGTCAACACATGTATCAACTGATCCACCGCTTTCGCGAGCAAGCCCGCTCCCACATTTTGTCCCGCGTTCACAACGATGAATTCCAGAAGGACACTCTGTATGCGTATCGTCGTTGCACTGGGCGGGAACGCCCTGCTCCGCCGTGGTGAACCCATGACCGCGGACAACCAACGCGCCAATATCCGAATTGCCACCGAACAGATCGCCAAGATCCACCCCGGCAACGAACTGGTGATCGCCCACGGCAATGGCCCGCAAGTCGGCTTGCTGTCGTTACAGGCGGCGGCCTACACCCAGGTGTCGCCGTACCCGCTGGACGTGCTCGGCGCCGAGACCGAAGGCATGATCGGCTACATCATCGAACAGGAACTGGGCAACCTGCTGGACTTCGAAGTGCCCTTCGCCACCCTGCTCACCCAGGTCGAAGTGGACGCCAACGACCCCGCCTTCAAAAACCCGACCAAGCCCATCGGCCCCGTGTATTCCAAGGCCGAAGCGGAACAACTCGCCGCTGAAAAAGGCTGGGCGATTGCCCCGGACGGCGACAAATACCGCCGTGTAGTGGCCAGCCCGCGCCCGAAACGCATCTTTGAAATCCGCCCGATCAAGTGGCTGCTGGAAAAAAGCAGCATCGTGATCTGCGCCGGCGGTGGCGGCATCCCGACCATGTACGGCGAAGACGGCAAGCTCAAGGGCATCGAAGCGGTGATCGACAAGGACCTGTGCTCGTCGCTGCTGGCGTCGCAACTGGACGCCGACTTGCTGGTGATCGCCACCGACGTCAACGCGGCCTTTATCGACTACGGCAAGCCGACCCAGAAAGCCATCGGCCAGGCCCACCCCGACGAAATCGAAAAACTCGGCTTCGCCGCCGGCTCCATGGGGCCCAAGGTGCAAGCGGCCTGCGAGTTCGCCCGCAAGACTGGCAAAACCGCCGTCATCGGTTCACTCTCGGACATCGAAGCAATTGTCCAGGGCAGCGCCGGTACACGCATCAGCACGGCAAAGCCTGGCATTACCTACCTGTGAAGTTGAGGAGAAACGCCTATGGCCATCTTTGAACCGGGTCACTTGCACGTCGAACGTCATGCGCTCAATGCCAATGACTACAGCTACAACCTGTGCATCGACTACGAAGTCAGCCAGGACCCCAAGGAAGGCAAGGGCATGCTCTTCAAGCTGCATGGCTCGGTGCAGGGCAAGGACCTCAAGGAAGAGTTCTTTTTACCCAAGGACCAGGCGTTCGACTTTGCCCGGCATGCGATGAATATCGCGCAGAAATACGGCATGCCGAAAATCGCGGTGCTCAACGGCTCGATGCACAAGCAGTACGACCTGATGTTCGAGGATGTGCGGCATCAGTTGGATGTGAAGCCAGGTGATCCGGTCAAACCTGAGCACCTGGAATGACCTGTCCCTCATAGGCAACACAGGACAATTGTGGGAGCTGGCTTGCCTGCGATAGCGCTCTATCAGTGACAGAAATGTTACCTGACCCACCGCTATCGCAGGCAAGCCAGCTCCCACATTTTGATCTCCATCGTCTGCAAGGCATACTTGCCACCTCTCGCACCACAGAACCAAACGCCATCCCATGCGTATCCACGTCAGCTTCATCGACCGCGTCGGCATCACCCAGGAAGTCCTGGCCCTGCTCGGTGGGCGCAATCTCAACCTGGATGCGGTGGAAATGGTACCGCCCAACGTCTACATCGACGCGCCAACCCTGAGCGCCGAGGTGCTCGAAGAACTGCGTGATGCACTGTTCGGCGTGCAGGGCGTGCAAGCGGTGACCGTGGTGGACATCCTTCCCGGCCAACGCCGCCACTTGCAACTCGACGCCCTGCTGGCCGCCATGACCGACCCGGTACTGGCCCTGGACAGCGCGGGCAAGATCCTGCTGGCCAACCCGGCGCTGATCGCTTTGTATGGTCGCGAGCCCGCCGGCGAAAGCATCAGCGAACTGTTCAATGACCCGAAGCTACTCGACACCTTGCTGGAGCACGGTTTCCGTTTGCCGCTGCGTGAGATCAGCGTCAACGGCCAGACCCTGCTGCTGGACGCCACGCCGATCACCGATGCCGGCGCCCTGCTGACCCTCTACCAGCCCAACCGCATCGGCGAACAGCTGTCGGCGCTGCACCATGACCATGCCGAAGGGTTTGATGCATTGCTGGGCGAGTCCCCGGTGATCCGCACCCTCAAGGCCCGCGCCCAGCGGGTGGCAGCGCTGGATGCACCGTTGTTGATCCAGGGCGAAACCGGCACCGGCAAAGAGCTGGTGGCGCGTGCCTGCCATGCGATCAGCGCGCGTCACAGTGCGCCATTTCTCGCGTTGAACTGCGCGGCGCTGCCGGAAAACCTCGCGGAAAGCGAGTTGTTCGGTTATGCACCGGGCGCCTTTACCGGCGCGCAACGCGGCGGCAAGCCGGGGCTGATGGAGCTGGCCAACCAGGGCACGGTGTTTCTGGATGAGATCGGTGAGATGTCACCGTACTTGCAAGCCAAGCTGCTGCGGTTCCTCAACGACGGCAGCTTCCGTCGCGTGGGCGGTGACCGTGAAGTGAAGGTCAATGTGCGAATCCTCAGCGCCACCCACCGCGACCTGGAAAAAATGGTCAGCGAAGGCACCTTTCGCGAAGACCTGTTCTACCGCCTCAACGTACTCAATGTCGAAGTGCCGCCGTTACGCGCACGCGGCCAGGACATCCTGTTGCTGGCCCGCTACTTCATGCAGCAGGCCTGTGCACAGATACAGCGCCCGGTGTGCCGCCTGGCGCCCGGCACTTACCCGGCATTGCTGGGCAACCGCTGGCCGGGCAATGTGCGCCAATTGCAGAACGTGATCTTCCGCGCCGCGGCCATCTGCGAAAGCAGCCTGGTGGACATCGGCGACCTGGACATCGCCGGCACATCGGTGGCACGCCAGAGCGACGGCGAAATCGATAGCCTGGAACAGGCGGTGGAAGACTTCGAGCGCAATCTGCTGGAAACGCTTTACACCAGCTACCCTTCCACTCGCCAACTGGCCAACCGGTTGCAAACCTCCCACACGGCGATTGCCCATCGTCTACGTAAATACGGCATCCCGAGCAAATCCTGAATTACCAGAATACTTGTGCCCCACGACGCGCAACCGAACCCTTCTCACTAAAAAACAGTTGCTGGGCCTTGGAAGCACCGATACGCGAATAGTAGATCTTGATCACGTCGCTATCGGCCTTGTCAGCCAGGCTGCGAAAGCTCATGAAGCGTTGTTTCGGAAGCTTCAAATGACCAGCATCGTAAGTGGCGTCAAGTCCCGTGGGCGTGGAGTAGTGAAAATGTGCGTATGCCAACACCCTCTTTGAGTTGTCCTCGATCACATATTCCTGCAAGAAATCATTGGGTCGTTTGAGCGGGACGCGGTTATCTATCCGCCAGATCTTCACCTCATTCTGGCTCTTGAGATAGGTGATTGCGTCCTCGTCCGGGGGGAGCCGCTTGACCATCTTGATACGCAACGAGCGCCCATGACTCAAGCTACGTTCGGATGCCTGCGCCAGGTTATTCAGCAACCGCTGCGAGGGCTCATCCAGGGGCCCGGGCAGGACGTCACGTATTTTTTTGGCAACCTTCTTGATTGCGTCGGATTGCTTCGTCAGCCGTCGCTCTACACTGGCAGGGTCGCTGGAGGTTAACGCCTCCTGGCGAGTCTGCTCCAACACGATCGGCTCTCTGGCCAACAGTTTGCGTGCATCCTCTTTGAGTTTCTCCAGGGGGCGCGCCGGATGCTCGATAGCCACCCTGTTTTCGGCGATTGCTTCAAACTCGTCGGAGGCCGGCGACTGACGAAAACTCGCCACCACGGTTTTGTCGATAGGATCGACGACATCAACAATGTCCTCACTCGCACCCGATGTGCGAGCACGCTCTTGACCGACCCAATACCGGTGCTTGCGATCCTGGATCAGGCGTTTACCGGCACCGAGTCGCTGCCTGCGTTTCGGCGCAGTGCGAACCTCGCGCTCGCGCAGGAGCGTCACCAACGACGCTTGCGCTTCGTTCTCCAATCGGTCAATACCCTGGTTGAATCGCTCCAGGCTGAGCTCATACACCAGGTCAGCATTCATATCGCGATACTCTCGCAGGGCTGCCTGGGTATTGCCGTACTCCTGAAGAATGGCTTCGTACCCGTCAATGCGCTGCTGCACGCTGAGCAGGCCTGGCTCCTGCAACGTTTTCTGCGACTCGACCGACGTAATCGCTTCGTCAATCAAAGAAGTGATCTGAAAAAACCCCTCATAGTCTCCCGCAAGCGGCGGCCTTTTCAGCATCACGCCTTTAAGTTCCCGCAACTGCTGGGACCGCCAATCCAGTGGCGTGCCTAGGGTGGACGGTGTCAATGCGTCCGTGCCCGCTGTGTACCCCGGCACGCTTGCCAGCCAAGCATAGTGACTACGCTCCAGAAGGCTTAATTCGATGAGCTTCTCGTTGTGCTCGATGAGCTTGCCCGAGGTCTCGAGGAACGTATCGTGAGCGGCTTGGGCAACGCTCGGACTCTCATGATCCAACTGGTTCAACAACTGGCTGCGACGCTCTACGGAAAGCAATTGGGCCTTGCGGCCAACCATCAGCACAGCCATCTCCTCGCGCAGGCTTTCAACAATATCCACCACCTGCAGGAGCCTCTCCTTCATGAACCCCGTTATGGGCTGGTTGGCATTTTTGGCAATCAGCGCATCAAGCTTGGCAAACTGCAGCCGTCTTTTTTTTTCCAACGCCGTCAAATATCCAACCCGACTGTCATGTCGATTTTGCTCGCTAAACGCATGTTGATCGGCAGAGTGCACCTCGTTATAGGTCTCCCGCAGAGCCCTCATAACATCATCAACCCCCGTCAGCTGCTTCGTTGCCTCATTGTAGCGAGACGCATGCTCCAGGTTTCGCCGCTGGATTTCTTCACGTCGCTTGGAAGGTCTCCCCCGTGTTTGACCTCCGTGCAACTGCATACCCAAGTCAACGTTCCACACTCCGCGTGAATTCTGTTTAAGCCAAGGCCCCAAGCGTTTGGTGTCTCTCAAGTCAACGATCCGCCAACGACCGTCATCGGGCTTGACGCCATACAACTTGCTGGCAATCAGCGTGTAATCTTCATAGTTGCCGTTACCGCCGCCACGTTGCACCAGCACCCGACCGCGCACAGGGCTGTTTGTCGAGGCAATGCGAGGATTAACCGGCCATTTCTCCCCCGGTCCCGGCAGCCACTGCAACGTCTCTAGCTGTGCTTTTTGCGTTGGATCAAGCCTGAGCCGAGCGTTGGCCCAGGAGAAATCAACACTCGTGACATCGGCCAGCGTGCGCTGCCAGGCAAACGCTACTGGCGTTTGGCGAAAATGACTGACGGGGCTGATCTCATCAGTGCCCAGCCAACCGCCGATGACCAGCTTGGCCTCCGTCAAACGCAAGCGCTCATCCAAACTCACAACAGGGCTCATAAGCAGGCCTGCCACACTGCCAATGAGTTCGACCAGCGCATCGAGGGATTCCTTCTGGCTGGCCCTTGGTGACAACGCCAACACCGCGCGAAAGCTGCCAAATGCTTGGGCCAACCAACCCGCAACCGCCACGGTTCCCTTGAGCATTGGTAACACCGCATTGAACAGCTGCCACAGGTCATTCTTGAATAGGGCCCAGCGCAACTCTTCGTTGGACGTCGATTGCTTTTTGGCGGTCTGCACCAGGTGCATGGCATTTGCATCGAATACAGCCTCAAGCAACATGCCGGGCAGGGGCTCGTCACTCAACAGGGCCGGGCTCGAGGGAGACAGCTCACTGTGTTCATCGCCCTGTAGCACACGTTGGACATGGGGCATTAGAAAGCCGCCATTGCGGAACAGTATTCGACTGTCCTCAGGCAAGCGTTCAAGGACAAGCTCTTGTAAATCGCTGCCCGTTCGAGCGATTTCATTCAGCAACGCCTGGCGATGGGGAAACTGTTGAAAAACCGCCTCGACCTCATCCGGACGATAAAGAATACAAGGCAGCGCACTATTGTCGCGCGGGCCAATCACAAACAAATTCCTGGCTTTGTGGGCAACACCGCCGGCATGGGTCAGAATCGCCAAGGCGCGGGCAACGATGAGCTCGCCACCGAATCTACGGTTGAGCGGATCACTTTCCAGCACCGCTTGCACCATCGAGGCCCCCAACCGGGTGACACCGTTGCGCCCGCGAAGGCTGTACTCAAGAGCCTGCATCGGCAACTGGATTGCCATCTGATCGACAAACAATCGACGCCGGCGGCCAGACTCAGTCGTGTTCGACAGCAGCGCCTCTTCGAGCAGGGCCGGGTAATGCTTGCCCACATCGACCTTTTCGATTAGTTGCTTGAGGTAGGCAGGCTTGAGCCACCAGTCGGGCACATGGCCCGGTTCCGCCAGGTTGCTGATCCGCACACTGGCATAGGCAGTGGCAAAGGGATTTTGCAGCGCCCAGAGCGTCAAGCTTTGGGAGGAGTACTGCGTCCAACCAACGGTTGCACCTTGGGTCCGTTCGAACGTCAGCAGGTAATCGTCCGGATCAATGATCACTTCCCGAGGATAATCCAGGCGCATTTGCCGTTGCAGTGCCTTGCGGGCATACACATGGATCGAATCAAGTCCATCCATGAACGAAGCGCCAGCGGTGGTTTCTTGCAGACGCATCAGGCGTATCAGCCATTGACCATAGGTGTGGCGATCTTCGCTGCCCGCCGTCTGCAACCAAACAGGCAGTTGCTCTTCATGAGGGTGCTGGAGGTAACCGGGCTCGAACCAGGCCAGTGGTGAGGTGAGCTTTATAAACAAACGTTCATAACTGGCGATGTCGGGAAGCGTCAGCCAGTTGACCCGCTGCAGGTTTCTCAGCTGGCGCTCCAGCAGCGTCTGAGCCAGCGCGTCGAACACATCACCTTGCGGCTCGCGCACTACCCATTTTAGCGGCAGTCCTGGGATGTAATGACTCATATAGCGAGGTAGAAGATTACCCAGCGCGTCCAGCGTGCCGAGCTTCAGAACGTTCATCACCGGAACGTAGACCAAGGTGACCTGCTGCTGTTCGACCTGGCGTTGCAAGACCAGCAGCGGGAGCCACTCCCCCGGATGTCCGTCTTGGGCGGCATAGACTTGGTAGATGCTCAGCGCGTTGGATGCACCCAGTGCTTGCCGGTCATCCTTGTACGCCCACAACGCCTGCGGCCCCTCCCCCAGCCCCAGCAGCAGCCTGCCTTCAGCCGGCGTCAACGCAGGGTTTTGTCGTGCTGTCAGCAGGCATGCCCGTAACTCATTACTGACCGCGCGCCAGCGGCTCAACGAAAAATTACCGGGGACACGATCGTTCCAATAGGCCACCAGCCGCGTGCAAAAACCATCGAGAAGATGGGGAGCCAGGGTATTGAGCATCCACTCGATATCATCGACCGTAATCGCCTCGATCACAGGCTCAAAAACATCCGGTGCTGAATTGACGAGCAGTTGGTGATAAACCGAAGAGAAGTCCAACGCCACACCACTCATGCACCGTTTGATAAGCGCATCGCTCAGGAGGATGGACGGCTTGTAACTGACACTACTGGTTTTCGTAATCTGTATCACGCCCACCCACATTCGGCTCGACTGAAGATGGCTGCCGGCAAACCATTCGCTTATCCACTCTTGGATCATGGACTGAGCGACCTGGGTCAATGTCAGACGAAACGCAAACACGTTGGAAAGCTCATCGCGGGAAGTCTGGGCTTGCTTAAGCTCTTTTAAGGTCTCGAGTGAAGTGCTCATAAGAAGTCCTGATTGAACGTTGAACACATGGTGGTTCCTCACACGCCATCTGGTTCGGTAAATAAATCATCTGCCCACTCACAGAAAACCCTCCTGCCGTACTGAAAACGCTACAGCGGAACGTTTTCAATACATGCCTGTATCGCCTTGTCATCCGAGGTTATTGATCCACATAGACTTTTCCGCGCAGGCGAAATGTAGCGAAATCGCTACACCCTCTGAGCATCACCCTATAAGAATTTTCATCAAACCATTGATTTAAAAGGATTTGTATACATTGGCCGCGATCTTGCTAGGCAACTGCCCATTATTCCAATCCCGTCCACCAGACGAATCTGGCCCCGAGGAGTTTCCATGAGCGAGTTGCGTTTCACTGAAGATCACGAATGGCTGCGCGCCGAAGCTGACGGCAGCGTCACCGTGGGTATCACCGCTTTCGCGCAGAACGCGCTGGGTGATGTGGTTTTCGTGCAACTGCCGGAGTTGCAGGCCTACGACAAGGGCGCCGAAGCGTCCACCGTGGAGTCGGTCAAGGCCGCCAGCGGCGTGTACATGCCGCTGACCGGCGAAGTACTGGAAGTGAACGACAAGTTGAGCGACAGCCCGGAACTGGTCAACGAAGACCCGATGGGCGAAGGCTGGTTCTTCCGCTTTAAACCGGCCGATGCCGACGCGGTAGCTAAACTGTTGGATCAGGACGCGTACGACCGCCTGATCAAAGCCAACGCTGAAGCTTGAGGAGCGCGCAATGACCGTTCAACTGACCACCGCCAACGAATTCATCGCCCGCCACATCGGCCCGCGCCAGGAAGATGAGCAGCAAATGCTCGCCAGCCTCGGTTTTGACTCCCTGGAAGCCCTGAGCGCCAGCGTGATCCCGGAAAGCATCAAGGGCACCAGCGTGCTCGGCCTGGAAGACGGCCTGAGCGAAGCCGAGGCCCTGGCCAAGATCAAGGCCATCGCCGGCAAGAACCAGCTGTTCAAGACCTACATCGGTCAGGGCTACTACAACTGCCACACCCCGTCGCCGATCCTGCGCAACCTCCTGGAAAACCCGGCCTGGTACACCGCCTACACGCCGTACCAACCAGAAATTTCCCAAGGCCGCCTGGAAGCGCTGCTGAACTTCCAGACCCTGATCAGCGACCTCACCGGCCTGCCGATCGCCAACGCCTCCCTGCTGGACGAAGCCACCGCCGCCGCCGAAGCCATGACCTTCTGCAAGCGCCTGAGCAAGAACAAGGGCAGCAACGCCTTCTTCGCCTCGATCCACAGCCACCCGCAAACCCTCGACGTGCTGCGCACCCGTGCCGAGCCCCTGGGGATTGAAGTCGTGGTGGGCGATGAGCGCGAGCTGAGCGACGTCAGCCCGTTCTTCGGCGCCCTGCTGCAATACCCGGCCAGCAACGGTGACGTGTTCGACTACCGCGAGCTGACCGAACGCTTCCACGCCGCCAACGCCCTGGTGGCCGTGGCCGCCGACCTGCTGGCCCTGACCCTGCTGACCCCGCCGGGTGAGTTCGGCGCCGACGTGGCCATCGGCAGCGCGCAACGCTTCGGCGTGCCGCTGGGCTTTGGTGGCCCGCACGCGGCGTACTTCTCCACCAAGGATGCGTTCAAGCGCGACATGCCGGGCCGCCTGGTCGGTGTATCCGTCGACCGTTTCGGCAAGCCGGCCCTGCGCCTGGCCATGCAGACCCGCGAGCAACATATCCGCCGCGAGAAAGCCACGTCGAACATCTGCACCGCCCAAGTGCTGCTGGCCAACATCGCCAGCATGTACGCCGTGTACCACGGCCCCAAAGGCCTGACCCAGATCGCCCAGCGCGTGCACCAGCTGACCGCGATCCTGGCCAATGGCCTGACCACCCTGGGCCTGAAGGTCGAGCAGCAGAACTTCTTCGACACCATCACCCTCAACACCGGCGCCCACACCGCCGCCCTGCACGACAAAGCCCGCGCCCAGCGCATCAACCTGCGTGTAGTGGATGGCGAGCGCCTTGGCGTTTCCGTGGATGAAACCACCACCCAGGCTGATATCGAAACCCTGTGGTCGATCTTCGCGGACGGCAAGGCACTGCCCGCCTTCGCCGAGACTGAAAGCACCCTGCCCGCCGCGCTGCTGCGTCAGTCGCCGGTGCTCAGCCACCCGGTGTTCAACCGCTACCACTCCGAAACCGAGCTGATGCGCTACCTGCGCAAGCTGGCCGACAAGGACCTGGCGCTGGACCGCACCATGATCCCGCTGGGCTCGTGCACCATGAAGCTCAACGCCGCCAGCGAAATGATCCCGGTGACCTGGGCCGAGTTCGGCGCCTTGCACCCGTTCGCGCCGCCTGCGCAAAGCGCCGGCTACCTGGAGCTGACCAGCGACCTGGAAGCCATGCTCTGCGCCGCCACCGGCTACGACGCGATCTCCCTGCAACCGAATGCCGGTTCCCAGGGCGAGTACGCAGGCCTCTTGGCGATCCGTGCCTATCACCAGAGCCGTGGCGATGAGCGCCGCGACATCTGCCTGATCCCATCGTCGGCCCACGGCACCAACCCAGCGACCGCCAACATGGCCGGTATGCGCGTGGTGGTCACCGCGTGCGACGCCCGTGGCAACGTCGATATCGAAGACCTGCGCGCCAAGGCCATCGAACACCGCGAGCACCTCGCCGCATTGATGATCACCTACCCGTCCACCCACGGCGTGTTCGAAGAAGGCATCCGCGAAATCTGCGGGATCATCCACGACAACGGCGGCCAGGTGTACATCGACGGCGCCAACATGAACGCCATGGTCGGCCTGTGTGCACCGGGCAAGTTCGGCGGCGACGTGTCCCACCTGAACCTGCACAAGACCTTCTGCATCCCCCACGGCGGTGGCGGCCCGGGCGTTGGCCCGATTGGCGTCAAATCGCACCTCACGCCGTTCCTGCCGGGCCACGCGGCCATGGAACGCAAGGAAGGCGCGGTGTGCGCGGCGCCGTTTGGCAGCGCGAGCATTTTGCCGATCACCTGGATGTACATCAGCATGATGGGCGGCGCGGGCCTCAAGCGCGCTTCGCAGTTGGCGATCCTGAACGCCAACTACATTTCCCGTCGCCTCGAAGAGCACTACCCCGTGCTCTACACCGGCAGCAACGGCCTGGTGGCGCATGAATGCATCCTCGATCTGCGCCCACTCAAAGACAGCAGCGGCATCAGCGTGGATGACGTGGCCAAGCGTTTGATCGACTTCGGTTTCCACGCGCCGACCATGTCGTTCCCGGTGGCCGGCACCTTGATGATCGAGCCGACCGAAAGCGAATCCAAGGAAGAACTGGACCGCTTCTGCAACGCGATGATCGCGATCCGCGAAGAAATCCGCGCGGTGGAAAACGGCACCCTGGACAAGGACGACAACCCGCTGAAAAACGCGCCACACACCGCCGCTGAATTGGTGAGCGAATGGACCCACCCCTACACCCGCGAACAAGCGGTGTACCCGGTGCCGTCGTTGATCGAAGGCAAGTACTGGCCGCCGGTTGGGCGAGTGGACAACGTGTTTGGTGATCGCAACCTGGTGTGCGCCTGCCCGTCGATCGAGAGCTACGCGTAAACCTGACTGACGGAAAACGGTCAAATGTGGGAGCTGGCTTTTGTGGGAGCTGGCTTGCCTGCGATGCAGGCACCTCGGTCTATCAGGTAGACAGGGGTGATGCTATCGCAGGCAAGCCAGCTCCCACATAGGCCTCCTCCACAGTTAGACCGAGTGCACCCAGAAAATAATAAGAAACCGGAGAACAACTCATGTCTTTAAGCGTGTTCGACCTGTTCAAGATTGGCATCGGCCCCTCCAGCTCCCACACCGTTGGCCCGATGCGCGCCGCCGCGCGATTCGTCGAGGGCCTCAAGCGCGACCACCTGCTGGGCACCACCACCTGCGTCAAGGTGGAGCTTTATGGCTCGCTGGGCGCCACCGGCAAAGGCCACGGCAGCGACAAGGCCGTGTTGCTGGGCCTGGAAGGCGAACACCCCGACACCGTGAATACCGAAACCGTGGCAACCCGCCTGGCGCAGATGCGCAAGGACGGTCGCCTGAATTTGCTTGGTGAACACAGCATTGCGTTCAACGAGAAAGAACACCTGGCGATGATCCGCAAACCCCTCGCCTACCATCCCAACGGCATGATCTTTCGTGCCTTCGACGCCGCCAACATCCAGATCCGCAGCCGTGAGTACTACTCGGTCGGCGGTGGTTTTGTGGTGGATGAAGACGCCGCCGGCGCCGACCGCATTGTCGAAGATGCAACCCAGCTGACTTTCCCGTTCAAGCACGCCAAGGACTTGCTCAACCACTGCACGACCTACGGGTTGTCCATCAGCCAGGTCATGCTGACCAACGAAAGTGCCTGGCGCCCTGAAGCCGAAACCCGCGCCGGGTTGCTGAAGATCTGGCAGGTCATGCAGGACTGCGTGGATGCAGGCTGTCGCAACGAAGGCATCTTGCCCGGTGGCTTGAAGGTCAAGCGCCGCGCGGCGGCGTTGCACCGCCAACTGTGCAAGCACCCGGAGACGGCGCTGCGTGATCCGCTGTCGGTGCTGGATTGGGTCAACCTGTACGCGCTGGCCGTCAACGAAGAAAACGCCAACGGCGGGCGCGTGGTCACGGCGCCCACCAACGGTGCGGCCGGGATCGTACCGGCCGTGTTGCATTACTACATGCGCTTTATCCCCGGTGCGAATGAAGATGGCGTGGTGCGCTTCCTGCTCACCGCCGCCGCTATCGGCATCCTGTACAAGGAAAACGCGTCGATCTCCGGCGCCGAAGTCGGCTGCCAAGGTGAAGTGGGCGTGGCCTGCTCCATGGCCGCCGGCGCCCTGTGCGAAGTGTTGGGCGGCACGGTTTCCCAGGTGGAAAACGCCGCCGAGATCGGCATGGAACACAACCTCGGCCTGACCTGCGACCCGATTGGCGGGCTGGTGCAGGTGCCGTGCATCGAGCGCAACGCGATGGGCTCGGTGAAAGCCATCAATGCGGTGCGCATGGCCTTGCGTGGCGACGGGCAGCACTTTGTGTCCCTCGACAAGGTCATCCGCACCATGCGCCAGACCGGCGCCGATATGAAAAGCAAATACAAGGAAACCGCCCGTGGCGGTTTGGCAGTCAACATTATCGAGTGCTGACGCCTCAAGGCGCGCCAGCACGTTTTTCAGGAGCTGAACATGTCCACCGAAACCCTGTTGAAAACCCCATTGCACGCCCTGCACCTCGAGCTCGGCGCGCGCATGGTGCCCTTCGCCGGCTACGACATGCCGGTGCAATACCCATTGGGCGTAATGAAGGAACACCTGCACACCCGTGATCAGGCCGGGTTGTTCGACGTGTCCCACATGGGCCAGATCCGCCTCACTGGCGCGAATGCCGCCAAGGCCCTGGAAACCCTAGTGCCGGTCGACATCATCGACCTGCCGGTGGGCATGCAGCGTTATGCGATGTTCACCAACGACAGGGGCGGCATCCTCGATGACCTGATGGTGGCCAACCTCGGAAACGACGAACTGTTCCTGGTGGTCAACGCCGCGTGCAAGGACCAGGACCTGGCGCACCTGCGCCAACATATCGGCGACCAGTGCAGCATCGAGCCGCTGTTCGAAGAACGTGCCCTGCTCGCCCTGCAAGGCCCGGCGGCGGTGAAGGTGCTGGCGCGCCTGGCACCGGAAGTGACCAAGATGACCTTTATGCAGTTCGCCACCCTGCGTCTGTTGGGTGTGGATTGCTACGTCAGCCGCTCGGGCTACACCGGTGAAGACGGCTTTGAAATCTCGGTACCCGCCGCCAACGCCGAAAGCCTGGCCCGCAGCCTGCTGGCCGAGACCGAAGTACAGGCCATCGGCCTGGGCGCCCGCGATTCCCTGCGCCTGGAAGCCGGCCTGTGCCTGTATGGCCACGACATGAACACCGAGACCACGCCGATTGAAGCGAGCCTGCTGTGGGCGATCTCCAAGGCCCGCCGCGCCGATGGCCCACGTGCCGGTGGTTTCCCGGGCGCCGATCGCATCTTTACCCAGCAGCAAACCGGCGTGAGCCGCAAGCGCGTAGGCCTGCTGCCCCAGGAGCGCACACCGGTGCGTGAAGGCGCAGAGATCGTTGACGAACACGGCACCGTGATCGGTAGCGTGTGCAGCGGCGGCTTTGGCCCGACCCTCGGCGGCCCGCTGGCCATGGGTTACCTGGACAGCGCGTTCACGGCACTGGATACCGAAGTGTCTGCGTTGGTACGTGGGAAAAAGGTGCCACTTCGTGTAAGTAAAATGCCATTTGTGCCGCAACGTTACTATCGTGGTTGATTGACTGTTTCTATAAGTAACGCGGTTGCGTTAACGCGCACTAATTTGTAACGCAACCGCCATAAAACAGTGCATTGACGATAGTCAATGTAATAGGGAACAACCTATAACAAGTGATCAATTCTATCGAATAAGCCGAATCTGCCGCGCCGACAAAAGTGCCATAAAGCCGAGTAAACGCTGGGGTTTTGGCAGGGCTTGTATTTTCTCTATTAGTTGGCGTAGAGTTTGCCCACTGTGTTTGCATGGGTCGCTTTGAACCTGGACCTGGGCAGTAGCTGAAGTAGTTGCGCTACAACCCGTTCGACGTCTTACTTTCCTGCAATCCAGCCCAGTACTCTTTCATGCGAAAGAGGCTGTCATTAATTTTTAGCGTCAAGGAAATAAGAAAATGGCTGAACGTCAGAGCGGCACCGTCAAGTGGTTTAACGACGAGAAAGGGTTTGGTTTTATCACTCCAGAAAGCGGCCCGGATCTGTTCGTACATTTCCGCGCTATTCAGGGTAACGGCTTCAAGAGCCTGAAAGAAGGCCAGAAAGTGACCTTCGTTTCGGTCCAGGGCCAAAAAGGCCTGCAAGCAGACGAAGTACAAGCAGAAGGCTGATCCTTCCTGCGACAAAAAGCCCCTGATATGACATCAGGGGCTTTTTTATGGGCGTTATTCCGTACTATGGGTGTTTTCTCCAGAGAGCCCTGCCATGTCCAAATCCCTGCTGAGCCCCCAGGGCGAATTTCCCGCCGTTGGCCTGGGCCGTCGTCTGGCAGCGATGTTCTATGACTTCCTACTGTGCACCGCGCTGCTGATCGTCACCGCGTTTATCTACAAGCTGGTGTGGATGGCGTTTATCGGCGAAGCCAAGATGCGCACCCTCACCGAATCCGGCGCGCTGGACGGCGACCCGTTACTGTCAACAATCCTGTTGTTTGTGGTGTTTGGTTTCTTCGCCAAGTTCTGGACCCATTCCGGGCAGACCCTGGGCATGCAGGTGTGGGGCGTGCGCGTGCAGAACGCGGATGGCTCGCGCATCAGCCTGTGGCAGGCACTGCTGCGGTTTGTGGTGTCGATTGCGTCGTGGCTGTGCGTGGGGCTGGGGTTTGTCTGGTCGTTGTTTGATAAGCAAAAGCGCAGCTGGCATGACATCTATTCGGATACGCAGCTGGTGCGGATTCCGAAGGAGAAAAAGTAATTCTAGACGACGCAAATCAAATGTGGGAGCTGGCTTGCCTGCGATAGCGTCAGTCCAGTCACTGCAATATTGACTGTTAGACCGCTATCGCAGGCAAGCCAGCTCCCACAGTTTTAACCGTGTTCACAACGGGGTCAGGCGTTGCCCGCCAACTTCAGCCGCGCCGCCTGGGTGAAATCCAGCATGCGCTTGAGCGGCCTTACCGCGTGCGGAATCACCGACGGCTCGACAAAGATCTCATTACTCCCCTCACGCAGGCACTGCAACGTGCGCTCCAGCGTATTCATCGCCATCCACGGGCAATGCGCGCAACTGCGGCATGCCGCGCCGTTGCCGGCGGTGGGCGCTTCGACAAAGACCTTGTCCGGGCACAGCTGCTGCATCTTGTAGAAGATGCCGCGGTCGGTCGCCACGATAAACGTCTTGTTCGGCAAACGCTGGGCGGCGGCGATCAGTTGGCTGGTGGAACCCACGGCGTCCGCCAGTTCGATCACGGCGGTCGGTGACTCCGGGTGCACCAGGATCGCGGCGTCCGGGTACAGCGCCTTCATGTCTTCCAACTGCTTGGATTTGAACTCTTCGTGGACGATGCACGCACCGTCCCACAGCAGCATGTCGGCACCGGTCTGGCGCTGGATGTAGGTGCCCAGGTGTTTGTCCGGGCCCCAGATGATCGTCTCACCGTTGTCCATCAGGCTCTCGACGATTTCCAGCGCGCAGCTGGACGTCACCACCCAGTCCGCGCGGGCTTTGACCGCCGCCGAGGTGTTGGCGTAGACCACCACCGTGCGCTCGGGATGCTGGTCGCAAAACGCGGAAAACTCGTCCACCGGGCAACCCAGGTCCAGGGAGCACGTGGCTTCCAGGGTCGGCATGAGGATGCGTTTTTCCGGGGTGAGGATCTTGGCCGTCTCGCCCATGAACCGCACGCCGGCGACCAGTACGGTCTTGGCCGGGTGGGCGGCGCCGAAGCGGGCCATTTCCAGGGAGTCGGAAACACAGCCACCGGTTTCTTCGGCCAGGGCCTGGATCACCGGGTCGCAGTAGAAGTGGGCAACCAGCACCGCGTCCTGAGCTTTAAGCTCGGCGGCGATGGCGGCGCGCAGGCTCGCCTCTTCTTCGGCGCTGAGGGCCTTGGGCTGCTTGGCGTCGAGGTGGGCTTGAACCAGAAGGCGTTCGGAAATTTGCGTCATGTTCGCAAGACCTGCAGGCGCAGTAGCGCGAAAGTCGAGTGTACCACCGGCTCTGGAGCCCATCGGGCGCCGCCGGACGAAGTGTTTTTGTTCATCAAGCACGGGTGCAACAGAAGCTGCGCAAGGCTACAGAATATCCAATCGTTTCAAAAGCCAAATCTGGCATCCAGCGCCACGCCCGTCGGGCAAAAAAAAACGGCAAGGCCCCGTGATGGGCCTTGCCGTTTTCATGTGTGCACCGGTCAGAAGCGGTAAGTGACCGACCCCCCAAACCCGTTGGCGCTGTTTTCGTACTTGGCGTCGTAGGTCAGTTGCAACTGAGGGTTGTTGTCGCGCACCTTGATCGGCTCCTCCTTCAGGTAGGAATAGGCCACGTCAAAGGTCAGGTTATCCACGGGCGTCCAGCCGGCTCCCAGGCTGAATACGGTGCGGTCGCCCGTCGGAATGCGCACGGAACGATTGGTGTTGTTGGTCGGCGTCTGGTCCACGGAGAAGCCCGTGCGCAGCACCAGTTGCTTGTTGAGCTGATACGACAGGCCGATCGCATGGGACCAGGTGTCATGCCAGTGCTGTTCTTCGGTGATGGAATCCAGGCCGGCCAGCTCAGCGGTAATATCGGACACGCCGGTGTTGTTGACCGTGATCTTCTTCAACTGGCTCCAGCGGGTGTAGGTGCTGCCCACATAGAGGGTCAGGGCATCGCTCAATTGATGGGTGACCGAGAAATCTACGGAGGACGGCGTAGTGACGTTCAGCTTGGCGTCATACTTCTGCGGCCCGCCGTCCAGCAGGTCGGACAGCACGCCCGAGGCGTTGGTATGGCCGCTCAGGTGATAGACCACTTGCGAATGGTAGGTGACGCCCACGCGGGTCGTGTCCAGGGCCTGCACCAGAATACCGGCGTTGAAGCCCATCGCGGTGTCATCGCCCTTGATCTTGGCCGTTTCCGTGCCCAGGCCAAACGCAGGCACCTTGGAGTCCAACTCGCCGCTGATCTTGTTGAAGGTCGGGCCGAAACCTACCGACACCTTGTCGTTGAACGCGTAGCTGACCGTCGGTTGCACGGTGATGACCTGGACCTTGCTCTTATTGCCAAAGCCATTGCCCTGGAAGCTGTGCTCGTAGTCGGTCACCAGGCCAAACGGTGCGTAGACCCCCAGGCCAAACGCCCAGTGTTCGTCGATCGGCGTCACCAGGTAACCCATCGGCACGGCAATGCCGGGGACCATGTCGCCTTTGTTGGTACCTGGGTTGTCGGCGCCGCCCTGGGAGGAACTGGCGTCCTTGATGTTGGATTTGGCATCGAGGTAGGTCGCACCGATGCTCACTTCATTCTGTTTGATGCGAGCCATACCGGCCGGGTTGCCGAACACCGTACTGGCGTCATCGGCCGAGGACGAGCGACCGGCGTAGCCTGTACCCATCGAACTGATGCTTTGTTCGTTGAGGGCAAACCCTCCGGCGAACAGCGGTGTAGAGGCAAGCGAAATGGCGAGCGCCAGAGCGCTTTTAAGAGTTTTTTTATTCATTATTAGGACTCGAATTGTTGGGCAGCGGTGAGAAAACTACCAACCTTCGAGGGGAGCGATTATGAAGAGTTTTTCATGCGCGAAATTGTCGGACAATCCTATCCATTTCAAAGACTTTGACTGATTTAGCGCTTCTTTTTATGACTTTTTAACCTGATCGTGACCCGCTGGTTTCTGGGCCGACGGGGGCTCAAATCAGCCGAGCATCCAACTCCCCCGCCCAAGCCATCAACGCCGCCAGCAAAAAGAAACTGCCGCAGGCTGACTCGACTTTGTGCTCCGTCGTCGCCGACGTGCGATAGCAATGCCCGTTGAAACGCCCGTCGACAAAGTCATCGCTGCGCACGATCGCCGCCAGCAAACGCCCCGCCTCCTGCTGCAACACCTGCCCATCGGCCAACTCCAGCGCCTGCGATTGCAGGGCCAGCGACGCCATGGCCGCCGCGCATGGATCGTGCGGTCCATCGGGCTGCCCCAGGCGGTTGAGCGGTGCGTGCACCGAGCGGCTGCGCAACCAGTATTGGCTGGCGCGCTGGGCATCCTCGTGGAATGGCACACCGTACAGACGCGCACCGACGCCGAGGCCGAGCATGGCCCAGGCTTGCCCACGGGACCAATCGCCCGCGGGGTCGCCAACGTGCCATTGCCCCTGCTCATCAAGGGCATGGCTGCTCCAGGCGCCCGCCGAACCCGCACAGGCACGAAACGAGGTATGCAGGTGCTGGCGCCCCAAACTCAGCAGGTCAGGGGCGTTGCCTAATGCGAACAGGTTTAACGTCGCCGCCAGTGGGTCGATGCTTAAGCTGCGATCCCCCTGCGCGCCGCCGCCCATCTCACGGCCCAGGGGGATGCAACCGAGCACCGGATCAAACGCATGGGCCAGGCGCTGTGCGGCCTGTTGCGCCAACTCCGCAGCTTCGGGATCCGCCAATAACTGCGCGCCAAGACCAGCGCCGTACCAGAAGATCAGAGCGCGGTGATGGGTGTCGCTGTCGAGCTTGTCCCGCAAGCGTCCGGCAATCCTTAGCGCCTGTTGCCGATCCGCCTGACGCCCGTAATGAACGGCGCGCAGCCACCACAACCCCGCCCAGAAACCGCCCAGCCACGAGCCGCCGGCCGAGACCTTCCACGCGCCGTCGTTGTACAGCGGGAAACCTTCACCACAGACCGCCTCGATCTGCTCCAGTCGAGCCAGAATCGCCTCGATGGCGCGCTGCGTCTCGGCACTGTTGAGCGGCCGGTCCAACACGTCGAACGCGCTCATTTAACCACCTGCAAACCCGGCGCAGCGCGCACCCGCGTCAACACCAGGCTCAGCCCACAGGCCAGCAGCACCACGCCGATGGGCATCCACCAGGACTGGGCGAACACCAACCCGAACAACGGCGGCCCCAGCGCAAACCCGCCGAAAAAGCCCACCGAGAGTAGACCGGCCGAGGGCGCCGGCGCGCCGAAACCGGGGTCGCGCAGCACCATGCTCATGGCGATGGCATTGGTCGCCACCGCAGTCAGGCCCATGCCCAACGCACCGGCCCACAGCAGCCAGTGACGCTCAGGCGTGGCCTGGGCAGTCAGCCACAACGCCACGCTCGCCAGCAGCAATAACACCAGCAACAACCATGACTCATCGGCCATGCGCGCGCCCAACGGCGTCAACAGCGTGCGCGCGACAATGCCCATCACGCCGAAGCCGGCGATCAAGCCACCGATGGCCGTGGCCGACATGCCCTGCCCGGCGGCGAACACACCGAGAAAGGTCACGAAGGACGACAACACCACGCCCACACACAGCTGAATACTCATCAACACAGCCAGGCGCGCGGTCGGCCGCGCCACCCGCAAACTCAGCGGTTTGCGTGCCGATGCTGCTGGCGCCACACGCGGCCCCAACACCGCCAGCAACAACGCCGGCAGCAGCAGACACGCCAACGCCCCACGCCAACCCAAACCCAGCGCCAAGCCCGGCAACAACGCCCCGGCAAACAGCGCCGAGACTTGCACCCCGGACTGCTTCAACCCAACCACCGCCGCCTTGAACGCTGGCTCGACGCGCTCGGCAATCAGCAGATTGGTCACCGGGTTGGCCAACGCCTGGGCAATCCCGCACACCGTCAGCGCCAACACCACACCCGCAAATCCCGGCAAAGCGGCGAGCAGGCTGTAAGAACACGCCGTGCTCCAGAACAACAACGCCAGGCCGCGCCGGCTGCCCAGCCAATTGACCAACGGCCCGGCCCACAACGACAGCAACGCGGCAAAACCAAAGGTGCTGGTGATCAACCAACCGAGCCACGGCGTCGGCACGCCAAGGTCGGCGATCATCAGCGGGCCGAGGGTGCCGACCGCGTAGAAGATCAACATCGGCAGGGCCATGGCGCAGGTCAAGACCACGCGCAACCACAGGCTATTGCTCATCCCCGCGCTCCCACCGACGGCAGGTCGAAGTCCAAGCCGTCCACGCCACAGCTGTTCAGCAACTGCCTGCCGACCGCGCTGATCAGCGCATCGTCGGTGCCGTCGAGGATGTGCGTGGTGCGCGCGGTGTTGTAGATCCCCGGCAGCGGCGACCATGCGCTCAACCCTTCGGCGCCCATGATCTGGATCGCCGAATCCGCCGCCGCGCTCAACGCCTGGGACGCCGCGACCTTGGCGATATTCACTTCAACGCTGTTGGCCACACCTGCATCGCGCTTGGCCGCCGCGTCCTGCAACAACAGCCGGGCGCTGGCGATGGCCTGGTACACAGTGAACACCCGCAGGCGCACCAACTGCTTGTCGGCCAGGCGCGCCTGCTGGCCACGGGGCGAATGAATGCGCGCGCACATCAGGTCGAAACAGCGCTGCGCCAACCCCAGCCAATGCACCGAACGCAGGATGCGCCCCAGGCCCAGACGCTCCTGCATCAGCGCCAGCCCTTGCCCCGGCTGGCCCAGCACATAGCTGGGCGCCACCGGCACATCGTCAAAGGCCAACTCGCCCTGGCCACCGAAGCGGCCGAGGATCGACAACGGCCGCACCACCCGAAACCCCGGCGCATCCGCTGGCACCAAAAACATCGACAAGCCCTGCGCCGTCTGCGCCACCACCGTGACCAACGCCGCCCGCTCGGCGCGGCAGATAAACCATTTGCGCCCGTTCAGGCGCCACTGGCCGTCGATCAATTCGGCGTGCGCGGTGATGGTCGCCGGGATCGAACCGATGCTGTCCGGCTCGGACATGCCGTAGCTCGACACCATCGCCCCGCAGGCCAGTGGCTCCAGGAAGCGCTGACGCACCACCGCGCTGGCATGGCGGCTGAGCATGTGCAAATCCAGGGTGGCGTCATCGCCGAAGATCGCCGGGGCGTATTCCGAACGCCCCTCCTGCTCGGCCACCGCCAGGTACTCGCGCAGGCTACCGCCGGTTTGCGGATAAAAATTGCCCCACAAACCTTCGGCCCGCGCCTGCTCGCTCAGCTCGGCAAGCAACTGCGGATTGCTCGCCAACTCGCCTTCCAAAGGGATGATCCGCTCATCGACAAACTGCCGTACCCGCTGCGCCTTTAGCATGCGATGCCCGCCCCGCTTTCGAGGAATGCCACTTCGGCGGCCAGGGATTTCTTGTCGATCTTGCCAGCTGGGGTCAGCGGCAACTGGCGATAGAAGCGCAGGTATTCCGGCAGCTTGTTCACCTCCAGCCCTTGCTCGCGCAGGTAGTCGGTCAGTTCGCTGAGGGAGAAACGCGGCGCGCCGTCGCGCAGGGTCACGCAGATGCACACGCGCTGGCCGAGGTCTGGGTCGGGTACCGCGACGCAGGCGACGCTGACCACATCCGGGTGGCTGGTGGCGAGGGTTTCGATCTGCACCGGGCTGATGTTCGCGCCGCCCCGGATGATGATGTCTTTCTTGCGCCCGGCCAAAATCAGGTAGCCGTCGCTGTCGATGTAGCCGAGGTCGCCGGTATTCACCCAGCCTTCGGCGTCGCGGTACTGCGCGTCGAGTTCCGGCGCATTCACGTATTGCATCGGGCTCAACGGGCCGCGCGCCTTGATCTCGCCGACGCTGCCCTGGGGCAATTCCACGCCGTCTTCGTCAAAGATCTTGATCGCACACACCGCCGGGTTCGGCCGGCCGACGCTGTAGAACACCACGTCCAGCGCATCATCGAGGGTGTTGTGGCAGTTCACGCCATCGGCGGAACCGTAGAGGCTGATAAAGCCGCAACCGAACGCCTCGACACAGCGGCGCACGGTCACTTCATCGATCAGCGAACCGCCGCAAATCAGCCCGAGCAGGCTGGATTTATCCACCTGCGCCAAACGCGCATCGGCAGCGATACGTTGCAGCATGGTCGGCACGCCGAGGATGTGGGTCGGGCGCAATTGGGCGATGGCGTCGATGGCCGCCGCGACATCGAACTGCGGCAACACCGCAATCGAACCACCGAGCCAGGACAGGCTGCCAAAGGTCGCCGTCGAACCAAACGACGAACCCAGCGGCACCAAGTACAGGCCACGGAACGTGCCGCCCTCGGGGTGCACACGTTGCAGGAAACGCCCGCGTCCGCCGACCAGAGCATTATGGGAATAGGCGACCAATTTAGGCTCCGACTCGGTGCCGGAGGACACCAGCAACCGCACCGGAGAATTCGGGCACACGTCGGGCAATTGCGCTGCGCTCAACGGCTCGGCCTGGAACATCTGTTCAAGGCTCAACCAACCTTTGCGCGCCTCGCCTTCGACGATCAGCACGCGCAGCGACAACAACGTCGGGCGCAGCGCTTCGATGACCTGGCACAAATCGATGCCGGCGTACTGCGCCGGCACGATCACCGCGCGCGCATCGCAACGGCGCACCAGGGATTGAATATCGAGACTGCCGCGCCCCGGTGGAAACGGCGCGACCACCGCGCCCAGCGCCGCAGCGGCGAGGTCGATGGCGCAACTGCGCCAGCTGTTGGTCAGTTGGTACGCCACCACGTCACCGGCGACGATGCCCGCGTTGCGCAAACTGGCAGCCATGCGCAGCGCCGCTGCGTGCAGCTCGCCGTAGGTGATGCTGCTGTCGGGTTCGAGCACGGCCGGTTTGTGCGGGTCGCGTTCGGCGTGTTCACGAAACAGTTGGTAGACCGAACGGTTGGGGTAAGTGCCGTCCTGTTCCCACACGCTGCGCACAGCGGCGGGAACCAGATCGATAATGCCTGCGTTGTTCATCGAAAACTCCAGTGAGCGTTGACCGAGGTATAGGCATTCACGCTTAAACACGTCTTCAATCGCCTGTCTTGAGCCAGGGCTGACAGGTCTTCTACGGCCACCACGGCCGGGATGTCGACGGCGCCCAGCACCTGTTGCCAGGTAGCGGCGGGTTGCGACGCCAAGGCGCTGCGGATGGCTGCGTCGCTGTGCAGGTCGCAGGCGAGGATTTGTTCCAGCTGCGAGAGCTGCTGCGCGGTCTGGCAGTCGATGGCCAGCACACCGTCGGCGGTCGGGTAGACGCCCTTGAGCAGGCTCGCTGCGGGCGCGTCCTGCACCGTGAGCAGGTTGGCGGCGCCGAGCAATGAGCTATCGACCCGCGCGCCCTGGCCGCTGAGGGCACGGTGCAGCAAGGCCGCACTCACGCCTTGGGCGGCGACCACACCGCCGAGCACATCAAGCACGGTGAACAACGAACCGCCCGGCGTGGCCGAAGCCTGGCCGATCTGCTCGCCGACGCCGGACCAGGCCTGCACCATAAAGTCGGTGCCGGGCAGCGGTTCGCCCGGGCGGTCGTGGCCCCAGCCACCGGCGTAGGCGTACACCAGCGCCGGGTTGATGCGCATCAGGTCGGGGCTGTCCAAGCCCAGCTCGGCGGCCTTGCCCGGCGCCCAGTTGTGCAGGAACACATCGGCGTTGCGCACCCGTTCAAACAGTTCGTCGCGGCCGGCGCGGGACTTGATGTCCAACTCGCGCACCTGCTTGTGCCGGTTCAGCGCATCGAAGCGCACTGACACGCCATCCACACACGGCGGCATGCCGCGCAGCGGATCACCGCCGGGCAACTCAAGGCGGATCACCTCGGCGCCCAGCAGCGCCAGCAGATGCCCGGCCAGCGGGCCCTGGATGCGGCGGCAGGATTCGATCACGGTGAGGCCGCTCAACGGCAGCGCCGGGTTGTCCAGGCCGCGCAATGGCTGGCCACTGGCGGCGACGGCAAAACTCCACGGGCCTTGGGCGATTTGCCCTGGCAGGTCCGCATCGCTACGGCGCTCGGCAAGGCTGCGCAACGGGCACACCGCCATGCCGCTCAAGGCGCACAACGCGGTGATGCGTGCCATCGACAAGCGCGCCATGGCCTGGCGGAACACTGGCGGCATCGGCGCGACGGCTTTGGCGTAGCGCAGCAGGAAGGCTTTCCAACCCTGCCCGGCCTGTTCGCCGTCGATACCGACCTGCGCCCAGAAGCGCCGCCACGGCTCGGCGTCAAGGGTTTCCAGTTCGAAATACACGCCGTCGGCCGACATGAACGGCGGGCGATTCTTCGCGCACGTCGCACCCGGCAGCAAGTGTTCGGCTTCAGCACCCGCCGTGGCACCGGCCAGGTATTGGGCGATGCTCAACACGCCGGCGCCGGCCATGGAAGTGTCCACGCGGCTGAAATCGCCGCCACGCAGTTGCCCGACGGCAGCGGCGAACACGCCTTGCAGCGCGAGGCTGGCACCAAGGGTGGAGACGTAATCCACCCCCAGCCCCTGGGCCTTGCCGCTGGCCCGGCCGTGCACCGACATCAAGCCGCAAGCCGCTTGCACTGTGTGTTCGGTGGCGCCGGCGGACGTGCCGTCGGCCCAGCCATGAATCACAGCCTGCAATGACTTGAGGTCAGGGTGATGCAGGCCGATGCGCATGGCATCGCGCTTATCGCTGTCGTGGGGCGCCAGACCCAGCGCCGTCGCCTGGTAGCGCAGTGACGCAGCCAAGCTGGCCATCCCGGCCGGTGCGCCGATAAACGTGCCGCTGAGGCTACAGCCGTGTAGAAGTGCAGACATTCGACATTCGCCAGAAAGGTGATTGATCGCTGCGCGCGCGACCTCGGGTGAGGTACGCCGCGCCAGCCCTGAACCGTGGCCGCCGCTCAGCCGCCCGCGACGGCCGGCAGGATGGTGATGGCGTCACCGGCCTTGAGCGCGGTGCCCAGGTTGTCGGCGAAACGGATGTCGTCATCGTTGACGTAGATGTTCACGAAGCGATGCACCTGGCCGTCGCCGATCAGGCGATCCTTGACGCCTGGGTACTCGCGCTCCATCTGTTCGATGACTTCCAGAACTGTATTGCCTTGCACTTCCACGCGCTTCTGATCCTGGGTAAAAGAGCGCAACAAAGTGGGCACCATCACGGAAATCGACATGCAGAACTCCCTGGGCCTTAGTTGGCCCACTAACGAATTTCGGTTAATTAACGATGTAGATAACTTCTTCAGTCACTTTGCGTTGCACGATACGAAAACTGCGCACCGCTACTTCAACTTCCGACAGTGTTGAAATAATGACGTAGTGCACCGATGGATCACCGGCATAACTCACATCTTCCGCACTGGGGTAGGCCACGCTGGCGGTGTGGGAGTGGTAGATCACCCGGCACTCTTCGTCCCGTTCATCCAGCTCGCGCCACACCGCCAATTGCTGCTTGGGGGCGAAGCTGAAGAACGTTTCGGAGCGCGCCGCGTTGTCCATCGCCACCAGGCGTTCGGCGGTGGGCTCACCCACCGGCGCGGCGATGATGCCGCAGGTTTCCAGCGGGTGATCGCGGTGCGCCTGTTCCAACATGGCCTCCAGCAGGCCGGCACGCAGCTTCAACATGACCGTCAGTAACTCGGCAACGTCGGTTCGACATCACGCACCCAGGCCAGCACACCGCCGTCGAGGTTGCGCACGTTGCTGAAGCCGCGTTGCTGCAATTCCAGCAAGACTGCCTTGGAACGCATCCCGGATTTGCAATGCAGCACCAGGTTGGCGTGCTTGCCGAAGCGGGTTTCGATCACTTGGGCAGTGTTCGGGCCCTTGGGGATATGTTGCGCGCCGGGGATGCGCACGATGTCCCATTCGGTCTGTTCCCGCACATCGATCAGCAGCAGGTTTTCCCGGCGTTCACGCAGGGCGTGCAACTCGCGGGCGCTGATGGACGGGATGTCCGAAGGCTGCACGCCGTGGGGCGCCAGCAGGCCGCAGAACGCCTGGTAATCGCTGAGGGCGGTAATCGGCTGACGGCCCGGCGCACGACGCAGCGGCATTTGCCGGTAGGACATTTCCAGGGCGTCATAGACCATCAAGCGGCCCAGCAGGCTCTCGCCGATGCCGGTGATCAGCTTGACCGCCTCGGTGGCCATGATCGCGCCAATCGATGCGCAGAGGATGCCCAGCACCCCGCCTTCGGAGCAGGACGGCGCCAGTTCCGGTGGCGGCGGCTCGGGGTAGAGGTCGCGGTAGTTGAGGCCGACGCCGCCGGGAGCATCTTCCCAGAACACCGAGGCCTGGCCTTCGAAGCGGTAGATCGAACCCCACACGTACGGCTTGCCGGCCAGCACACAGGCGTCATTGACCAGATAGCGGGTGGCGAAGTTGTCGGTGCCGTCGAGGATCAGGTCGTACTCGCTGAACAACTGCACGGCGGTTTCCGGTTCCAGGCGCAGGTTGTAGCAGTTGACCTGCACATGGGGGTTCAGATCGCGGATCGCGGCGGCGGCGCTGTCGACCTTCAATTGGCCGACGGTGGCGACGCGGTGGATCACCTGGCGTTGCAGGTTGGACTCGTCCACCACATCAAAATCGATGAGTCCCAAGGTACCGATACCGGCCGCCGCCAAGTACAACAATGCGGGCGAACCGAGACCACCGGCACCAATGACCAACACTTTGCTGGTCTTTAAACGGCGCTGGCCGTCCATGCCGACATCGGGAATCAACAAGTGCCGACTATAACGAGTGATCTCGTCGTTACTTAGTTGGGCAAGTGGCTCTACAAGTGCAGGAAGTTTCATCACGAATACCTGTTTCTGAATGCAAGTGATTCTCAAGTAAACACTTGGTTTAATCAATTCAACAGGCCAGGGGTTTCATATTCATAAGGGATATTTTTGTATGCGTTTAAATAAACGCAAAGCCCTCGCGGGAGGACTTTGCGTCAGCACGTCAGCCGAGGAAGGTCGACATGTCCATGCACACCGCGCTGAACGCCTGCACAAAATGCCGCGCCTCGGACTCGCTGAGCACCAGCGGCGGCTGGATGCGCATGACCCGGTTGTTGTTGGCGGTGACGAAGGTCAGCACGCCGTGCTCCCGGGACAGTTTGCTGACAAAGCGCAGCACGAACATCTCCTCGAAGTTTTTCTCGATCTCGCTGATGGCCTCGTCGATATGCCGCTTGGCCTTGCCCGACAGCATGCGATAGGTGCCCGCCGCGTTGCCCGGCATGCGGCTGGCAAACTCGCGCACAAATGCCTCCACGCCGCCCTTGTAGCTGTACTCGAACTCGATGGCGATCATCAGGCCCTGGCCGCGCACTTCACGGATGAACGGGTAGCCGCTGACCGCTTCACTCAGGGCTTCCTTGAGTTGCGCACCGACCCGCGCCGCGTTGCCGGCCAGGTCTTCGTTGGCGATCACCTCCAAAGTGGCGAGGGCCGAGGCCGAGGCGAAATTGCCGCCGCCGAAGGTCGAGGTGTGCAAGGCAAAGGTGTCGATGCTGCCGTAGGCGCGGTCCCACAGCGCCGCACTGGATAGCGTCGCGCCAATCGGCACGGCGCCGCCGGAAAGGGATTTGGACAGCACCAGGATGTCCGGCACCACCCCTTCCCACTCGCAGGCAAACAGCTTGCCGGTGCGGCCGAGGCCGGTCTGGATTTCGTCGAGGATCATCACGCAATCGTGGGCCGTGCACAGCGCCCGCACTTGTTGCAGATAACCCGCTGGCGGGAAAATCACCCCGCCTTCGCCCTGGATCGGCTCGAGGATGAACGCGCCGACATCGCCTTGTTGCAGGGCGGTTTCCAGGGCGTGCAGGTCGCCGAAGGGAATCGAATCGCAGCGTGACAGCAGCGGCTTGAATGGGTCGCGGTGTTTGTCGCGGCCGGTCACCGACAGCGCGCCGAGGGTTTTGCCGTGGTAGCCGTTGTCGCAATACAGCACACGCGGGCGACGCATCGCGGCCATCGCCAGTTTCAACGCGGCTTCGATGGCCTCGGTGCCGGAGTTGCTGAAGAACACCCGCTCCAGATCGCCCGGCGCCAGTTCGCTCAAGCGCTGGGCGAGCAGGCTGGTGTGCAGCGGCACCGACACGTACTGCACAAACGTTGGGTGCTGGTTTTGCAGGAATGCCTGCAACGCCTGGTTGACCTTGGGATGGTTGTGCCCGGTGTTCAGGCAGCCGTAGCCGGCGACGAAATCCAGGTAGCGGCCGCCGTCCAGGTCGGTCAGCCAGCAGCCGTCGCCTTGAGTGAACACGCGTTCGATATGGTTGAACTGGTAGAACTCGCGCAGCACCGGGTTGATGTGCTGGCCGAAGCAGCGCAAGGCTTCGGCGCGCAGGTCGGCGGGCGGCGCCACGTCCTGGCGGCGGTGGAAGCGGCGCAGGGGCTGGAAGTCTTCGTCGCGCAGGCGCTCGCCGTAGGAGGCCATGGGCGACGGCGAGAAGCCGTGCAGCTCGGCGATGCGGCCGATTTCCAGGACTTTTTCTTCAGGCAATTCACGCCCGATGGAGAATGCCTCGGCACGCCCTTCCAGGGCCAGCACCAGGGTTTCGGCGAGGCAGCCGTTGAGGAATTTCTTCGGCGCGAGGCCCAGGTTTTCGGTGCCGAAATGCACCGCGTCGCTGGCCGACACCAGGCCGCCGTCAACGATCAGGATGTCGTTGCGGTCGTGGTTGAACGCCAGCACATCGCGGGGCAATGCGGCGTCGATCACCACCGCGCCGGGAGCCAGGCGATACGGGTCGATCACCCCGCCGCTGGAGGTGGCGGCGACGTAGAAACGCACGTCGTCGTAGCAGCTTTCGATCTCGGCGGTGAGGCGCACCTGGGCGTGCATCTCTCCCGGCAGATAGGCCAGGCTTTCCAGGCCTTGCTCGACGCTGCCGCGATGCACAAGGCGCAGGCGACAGCCGTGGCGCGCAAGCAACTTGGCGATGACCAGGGCGATGGAACCGGGGTAACCGACCACCGCGACTTCGCTGTCGGCCGGGTCTACGTCGAGGCGCTGCATGGCTTCCAGCACGTTCTTGTAGGCGGCGTAAGCGGTCAGCGAATTACCGGTGGTGACCGCCACGCCGCTGCGCTCCTGGGTCTGCAAACCACGGTTGCCGACGATGGCCGTGAAGCCCCCCAGACCGACCAGATGGGCGCCCTGCTCCTTGAGGCTGTTCACACCGTCCAGCACCCGCGCGGCAATGCTGCGCGGCTGGCTGAGCATTTGTTCGGCGGTCAGTGGCAGGTAATGCAGGATGCCTTCGCAGGTGGCGCCGGTGGCGCTGACGATGCGCCCGAAATCGGCGAACGGCACCAGGTTACGCGGTTGCCACAGTTCCGGCTGATAGCCGCGATCCTGCTCCGCGAGGGTGCGGTCGAGCAGGTCGATGATCTTCACTTGGCGTTGCAGCGCGATGGACGTCGGGTGAGCGATAAAGCCGAATTTCATGGGAGCGTGTCCTCTGTGTTTCATTGACGGTTCCAGGCGGTTTCGGAGACCAGGCTCAAGCCGTCGCCTTCCGAGTTGTGGGCCAGCAATACGTCGAAAATATTCAGTTGCCCGGGTTGGGTCAGGGCGTTGCGCAGGTGCGCTTCATCGAAGCTCACCAGGCGCTCGCGGTGCAGGTTGATCGTGCCGATGCGCTGCACGGGCTGCGTCGCGGCGGCGCGGGTGCTGACCGCGACCTGGTGCGCGCCGTTGTGGGCGTAGCGTTTGTCGAGGTAGGTCTGGATCAGCGAGAGCACGCCGTTGCTGAGGTAGAACACGGTCACGTTGCGCGCAGGATCGGTCAGGCCTTGGGCCAGGCGCGCTTCGATGTCCGGCACCAACGCACGGGCGCCGTCGCCGACAAACGCCAGCACGTTGCCGCTGCCGGTCATGGCGATATACGGCAAGGCCATCAGGCCATCGCCCATCAGCGCGCGGCCATACCAGCCGGAGAACCCCGGATCGGTGCGCGGCACGTTGCGCAACGCCGAGATGGCGCCACGGCCGACGTCGTACACGCCGATGTAGCGGTAGTCGTGCTGCTCGATCAACTCGCGCACCAGGTTGCCGAGGCGGCGGAAGAAGTAGTTGGCGGTCATCGGCAGGGTTTCGATATGGTCCGCCGCCACGCTTTCGCTGGTGGCGGCCACTTGCGCCAGCTTGGCGCGGCGCAGGGCCAGCACCACCGGCTCGACCTGCAAGCCGCGCTCGATGTGGTCGAGGAACACGTCGAGCGGCACGTCCAGCGCCAGGTCGGTAAATGGCGACAGGTGCCGCGGCTCATGGTTGACCTGCACCACGCGCAACTGGCGCTTGAGCTTGCCTTCGGAGAACGGCGTGGCGGCCTGATCGACCTTGCCCTTGAGGAAGAACACGCAGTGGCTGTGCGGCCCGTTGAGTTCGTGGTCGGTGTGCACGAACTGGTAGACCCGGCGACTGAAGCCATACAACGACAGCGGCCCGAGGTAGTTCGGCACCTTGCGGCCCTGGTGATACGGGCCGACGCTGCCCGGCTGGGTGATGCTGTCGGACAGCGCAATCGCGCCGCGTTCGGCCAGGGCATGCACGCGTTGGCGCTGTTGATCGCTGAGCTTGCCGCACTGCCAGAGCAGGTGCAGCGGTTGGGTGTTGATCAGGTCCAAGGCCTGGTCCAGCGCTTCGCTTTGCGCGCTACTGAGCTCTACTTCGGCAGCTGTCGGCAAGGCCGGCAACGCCACGTTCAACGGCACTTGCGGACGCGATTCGAGCACGCCTTGGGTGGCGAGGATAAACACCGGCTCGGCACGTTCGGCGAGCATGGCGAAGGCTTGCTCCAGGCAAACGCCGATCTCCTCGACCTTGCGGATGAACACCTGGCGCAAGCCCTTGGCTTCGATGACCTGGCGCCCGTCGTTGTCGTTGTCGTGGGTGCCCTGGAACGCGTACCAGACGTTTTCCGGGCTGTCGGCGCAGATGATCAGGCCCGGCGCACCGATACGCTTGAGGTTGGCCAGGGTGCCGCGAAACTCGTCGATCATGCCCGACGTCACGGTGATCACATAGGCGCGGCCAAACAGTTGCCAGCCGGCCATGGCGCCCACGGCGAGGCTGTGTTCGTTGCAGCCGCTGAGGCAACGCACGCCAGTACCGGCGACGTTCTGCTGCATCGACTGGATCAGGCCCGCGACCATCGAACCGGTGTAGGCGTGAAAGTCCCAGCGCTCCTGCCAGCGGCTGTGCATAAAGCGCGTGACCTCGGTGGCCAGGCTCACCGAAAGCAACGGCCCGCTGATGGAACGGGCGAGCAAGCGGTTGAAGTGCGCGTGCTCCAGATGGTCAAGGATGATGCGCAGCAGATCGGCACGGCGCGCGGCGCGGTCGTCGTTGGCCACGCGCAGGTGGCGGTTGCCGCCGACGCGGTTCATCCAGCCCGGCAAGGCCGACAAGGCGCAGTACAGCACGGCCGAATGGGGCGACAGGCGCGCATTCGGTGCGGCGGCGATCAGCGCGTCGAACGGATCATCCTCGCCCGCTTCGGCCTGTTCGCCGAGGTCGAGGATGAACAGCTCGTTGGACAGTGGCGGGCTTTGCTGACGCAAGCGGGCCTGCGCAGCCGCCACCGAATCGAAGCTCATCAGCCACATGTCCGGCAACGCCGCCGCATGCGCCGGGCTGCCTTGCAGGTAGCGCTGGGCCTGGACCATCAGGGTTTCCAGCACCGCCTCGCTGTGCGGCCGGGGGCCCAGGGCCTGGTGCATCTCTTCGCAATCGCCAGCGGTCACGGGCCAGTCAGCGGCATTTGGCAGCGGTTGCAAACCGGCCTGCAAATGCTCGATGACAAACGTCACGTCCTCAATCAGCGGCTGCGCCTGGGTAATCAAGCAGATTCCTAACGTGGCCTTCATGAACCTATCCCTATTCCAATCAAACTGAGGATCAAATGACCGGCCGCTGCTGATCGCCGGTAGCCAAGGCAATCGAACGCCGGGCCAGCACGGCCACGCCGCACACCAGGGCCATCGCCAGCGACAGGCCGGCGAGCATGCCGACGTGGCCGCTGCGGTCGAGCAGTACGCCCGCGCCGATCGGCACCAACATGCGCGTCAACACGAACAGGCTGGCCTGCAAGCCGTAGTCGGCGGCCTGGCGATGCTCGCGGGAGAAAAACATCATCAGGGCGAAGACCAGGGTCGATACCGCGCCCATGGCCGTCGCCAGCAGGAACGCCGCCGCCACCAGCCAGAGCATGTCGGCGCGCAGGCCGACAGCGGCGGTCAGTGCTAATAACGAAATCAACGCCCACAACATAAACAGCGGAATCGCGCGGCCCGGGCCGATGCGCTGGATCAAGCGCCCGCCGAGCAAGCTGGCCACGGCCCCAACCACGCCGCCGCCGACTCCGGCGATCAGCGCGACTTTCGGCGCAACCATGCCCTGGTCCAGCAGCAGCGGCTTGAGGTACAGCCACGCCGCGCCGACAAACGGGAAACTGGTCAACAGCACCCAGGTCCACAGGCGTGCACCGGGTTGTCGGAAGTAACCCGACCAGTCGGCCAGCGCCGGGTTGACCGGCTGGCTATTGGGCGCTTGCGCGTCGCCTTCACGCAGCCAGGCCAGGGCCAGCAACGCCAACAGCAAGCCGCCGGCCATCAACAGGAACGGCGCTTGCCAGCCCCAGCGGCTTTGCACCAGCAACATCACGCCAGCGCCGACAATCGCGCCGAGAAACAGCGCGGCCGAACGGATGCTGCCGGCGCGCACTTGCTCCGATTGCGGCAGCAACTTGATCGCCAGGGCGTTGACCGGAATGTCGGCCCAGGTCGCCAGCACCGAGGCGGCGAACGCCAGGCCGAACAGGTACAGCGGGTTGCCGGTGATCGACAGTTGGCTGGCCGCCACCAACAACACTGCCAACAACACGCACAACAACATCGCCCAGTTGCGGTAATGCCCACGCTGGAAGCGATAGCGCTGCACGGGCAGCGCCAGCAGGAACTTGAACACCGCCGGCAAACCGGCCAGTTGGAACAGGCCGATGTCGGTGCCCGACCAGCCGTGTTCGCGCATCACCAACGGCAGGCCGAGCAGCAGGTAGATGCTCGGCACTACCAGGACAAAACCGAGCCAGCCAAACAGCAATTGCAGGCGCCACATGGACGAGTTCATGAGGCGCTCCGACGAGCCACCAGCACCGAGACGGGCGCCACGGCAAAGGCCACTTCGGGGTAGCTGTCGATATGGCTGAAGCCGGCCTGTTGCAAGGCCTCACTCAGGCCACCCGCCTCGGTGACATGGCGGCCGAGCATCTGCATCGACAGGTAATACGGCATCACGCGCTGGGCGTGTTCGGGGTCGGCGGGGATCTCGGCGTGGGCGCTGATCAGCACGCCACCGGGGCGCAGTGCGGCGTGGATCTTGGCCAGGGTGGCGGGCAGGTCCGGCACGAAGTGCAGCACCGAGGAGCACCAGATCACGTCGTAGCCCTCGCCAATCGGGTCGCTGGCGAGGTTGCCGCCGCGCACGCCGAGGCGTTGTTCGAGGCCGGCGCGCTGGATGTTGGCGGCGGCGACTGCGACGGTTTTTTCGAAGTCGAAGACTTCGCCGCTGAGCAGCGGGTTGTCCCGCACCAGGGCAATCGCCACCAGGCCGGGGCCGCCGCCGAGGTCGAGCAGGCGGCGCGCCTGGCGGAACTCCGGGATCAGGGCTGTCAGGCGCAGCGCCACGTCGACGGTGACGGCGCGCTGCTCCTGGGCGATTTGCAGGCGCGCGGCGGCGGTCCAGTTGTCGATGGTGGTGGTCATGTCGGTGGGTTGGCTATCGGGTTGGCCGGCGCGCACTTGCTCGCCCAGTTGGCTGCCGAAACGGCGCATGCCGCGCAGGCGAAAGGTCCAGGCGTCGCCGCAATAATCCGTGGCATCGCTGCGCAGGTAATCGCTGGCCACCGGCGTGTTGCGGTACAGCGGCGGCTGGCGTTCATCGCGCTGCAGCAGGTCCATGCTCCACAGGGCTTCGAGCCAGAAGCCGGTGTTGGCCGGGTCGAGTTCCAGTTGCCGGGCGATCAGGTGGGCCGAGGTGGGTACTTGCAGCAGGTCGAAGAGTTTCCATTCCAGCGCAATGCGCAGGGCGTCGGCGCGGACGGCGGACAGGGTCAAATCCCAGAAAGGTTGCAGGGCATGTGGGGTGGACAGGTTCATAGGTTTATCGCTCACAGTTCATAGCTGAGCCGCAGGCCGACTTCGCGGCCCGGGCTGTACACGCGGGTGGTGCCATTCAGGTAGCCGACGGCGTCGTAGCGCTTGTCGGCGGCGTTGTTCACGTAGGCGCTGATGCCGTAGTGGCTGAAGTCGTAGCCGGCCGTCAGGTCGATCAGGCCGTAGCCGCCACGGCTGTATTGGTTGGCGGCGTCGAGGTAGGTCTTGCCGACGGCGCTGACACCGCCCTGGGCGTACCAGCCGGCAGGCGCGTCGTAGCGCAGGCTGAGGTGGCCGGTGAGGTCCGGCGCGTAGGGGTTGTGATTGCCCTTGTAGTCGTTGCCGCCTTCAGTGAATTGCTTGAAGCGCGTGCGGTTCAGGCCCACGGAACTGACGACGCGCCAGTCGTCGGCGACGAGGTATTCGACCTCCAGTTCAAGCCCGGTGGAACGCGCGGTGGCGGCGTTGGTGATGTACACCACGCCGGGCTGGATGATCTGCTGCACCTGCATGTCGCGCACGTCCATCAGGTACACGGCGGCCGAGTAGCGCAGGCGTTTGTCAGCGAGCCAGCCCTTGGCACCGAGTTCGTAGGTTTTGACTTTTTCCGGGTCGTAGCCGGGGTAGTTGGCAGCGCTGGAGAAGGCGTTGAAGCCGCCGGCGCGGAAGCCTTCGGCGTAGCTGGCGTAGACGTAGGCGTCGGGCTGCCACTCATATTGCAGCGCGGCCTTGGGGGTGAAGCGTTGCCAACTGGCGCTTTGACGGCTGCCGATGGCCGGGTCGATATGCACTTTGTCCTGCTCGGCACGGGCGCCGAGGGTGAGGGTCCAGCGTTCGGCCAGGGGCATCAGCCATTGGCCGAACAGAGCGCTGGTGTTGCCGCCCAACTGGCTGGCGGTCTCGGTCAGGCGCAGCGGCAGTTTTTGCTGGTAGGACAGGTCGTGGTCGTCGCGGTCGGCATAGGCGCCGAGCAGCCACTGGTTGTCGCGCCACTGGCCTTCGAGGCGAAATTCCTGGGACAGAGTGTTGAAGTGGTAGTCGCGGGCCAGGTGCAGTTGGTCGGCCGGCTGGAAGTCGGTGTCTTGTTGCAGGCGGTCGTAGAAGTCGTTGCGGGCGGTGATGGAGCGCAGTGTCACGCCGGAATCGAAGGTGTGCTGCACATCCAGCGACAGGCTGCGGCCGCTGGAGTGGTTCCAGCTGGGCGTGCCGGAGCGCACTTCGCGCCGGGTCGAGGTGGCGGCGCCCCATTGTGAGCCGCCATCGCGGTAGTCCTGTCGGCTGTAGCGCAGGTTGACGTCGGTGGCCAGGGTTGGCGTCCACCGCAGCACCATGCGTGCGCTGTGGCGTTCACGGTCGTCGGCCTGGCCGCCTTTATAGGCGTTGTCGATAAAGCCGTCCTGCTCGCGCCATTGGCCGGACACGCCGGCGTATAAGGTGCCGGGCGCCAGGGCCGTGCTGGCATCCGCGCTCAGCGTGCGCAGGTCGCGACTGCCGGCGGCGGCTTCGATGCGCGCGTAGGGCGTATCGCCGGGCTGGCGGGTGTGGATGCTCAGCACGCCCGCTTCGGCGTTGCGCCCGTACAGGGTGGACTGCGGGCCGCGCAGGATCTCGATGCGCTCGACGCCCAGCAGGTTGTGGTCGAAGCCCTGCCCCATCAGGGTCGGCACACCGTCCACGAGCATCAGCATCGAGGAGGAAAACGCCGTCGCCCCGGAACTCAGGCCACGGACCACCGGCAGATTGGTGCCAGACTGACCGAACGGCTGGAAAGTGAAGCCCGGCGTGGTGCGGGCCAGGCGTTCCAGATCATCGATATTGCCTTTGCGCAGGTCTTCGCCGGTGATTACCGACAGGCTCGCCGGGACTGCTTCCTGTGTCTGCTCGATCTTGTTGGCCGTGACGGTGACCGGTGCCAGTTCGGTCTGTGCCATGGCAACGCTTGCGCCGCCCAGCCAACACACCAGCACACCGCTGAAAACCCCTGTGTTCAAACGCTTTCCCCTTCAATGAATCGCCCCATGGCCGCGTCGTGGCGATGGCAGTTGATGGGGAAACATGCTATTCATTAATGCGAATGCTTATCATGTATGTCCGTATGGATTTCGGATCAATCCATATGCGAATCGGAGCCAAAACTAGGGAGGGCGTGAAACGTGTCGGCTTTACAAAGGATTTCCCAGTCGTATCGAGTCGCGTCAACGCACTCGCGGCTGGTCAGCACGCAAGACTGCGGCTGGATGCGTCAGCAGTTGCCGGAAGAGCTGGGCGAATGCTATTCGGAACGTCTGAGCTTCGATGACGACCTGATGGTGGTGCGCTCGCGCTATCGCCCGACGCGCAACCTGATTGAAGAAACCGTGAGCCCGCACAACCGCCACATGCTGGTGATTACCTTCGGCATGCAGGGTGATTCTGGCTATAAAGGGGCGGATGGCGCGGCGGTGTCGTTCCGGGCAGGCTTCACCACGATCACGTCGTTCCAGCTAAGCCTCGGTGAGCGCTGCTATGAAGCCGGCGCGACGGTGTCGCAACTGCGGCTGTTGATTGGCGAGAGCATGCTCAACAAATACATCGGCGAGCAGCGTACCCAGCAGATCCTCGGCAACGGCAACGTGCGCCAACTGGCCTTCCAGAAGACCTCGGCCGCCAGCGCCAGCCATGCCAGCGCGCTGACCCGCTACCTCAACCACGGCGTGACCGGAACGCTGGACATGCACATCCACACCCTGAGCCTGCTCTCCGAGCAGCTCAAGTTGCTGAGCCCCGCCACCCTCCCGGACAGCCTGCAATTCAGCGCCACCGACATCGAGAAACTGGAGCGTGCGCGCGACATCATGATCGAGCAGATGGACCAACCGCTGACCATCCCCTATCTCTGTGCGGCGGTTGGGCTCAACGAGTTCAAGCTCAAGGAAGGCTTGCACTACCGCTTCAACTCCACCCCACACCGCATGCTCAACGAGATTCGCATGCGCAAGGCCTACACCCTGCTGGAAAGCGGTTGCCAGGTGGCGCAGGCGGCCTACCAGGTGGGGTACAAATTCCCGAACAACTTCAGCGCGGCGTTCACGCGGTTTTTTGGCAAGACGCCGAAGTCAGTGTTTGGCAAACGCCGCTGAGTGCATCAAGGGTGCGTGGCGGGAGCCCGCTTGAAGGCGGCCTGGGCCTTGGCGTTGGTCAGGATGCTGTAGCGCGTGGTGCGCGAGACTTTGTGGGTAAGGAAGCGTTCGAACACCGGGTCGAAGGTGGCGCGTTGCAGGTTCGGCTGCTCGTCCATCAGGTAGCGCTCGCAGAGCACACGATAGGCGTCGAGGGTGACGAAGCGCTTGATCCAGAAGTGATAGAAGTAGCCCATCAGGAAGCCCAGGCTGAAATCGTGGTCGATGACCGAATGCGCGCAGCATTCAAAATCGATCAGCCGTAGCTGACCGTCCGGGGCGATCAAAATGTTCTTGGGGTGCGGGTCCATGTGCACAAACCCTTCGGCGAGCATCTGCGCAAACAGTCCAAACACCTGTGGAAGCAGCTTACCGGCCTGTTCCGGGTGCGCGATAAGACGGTCATCCACACTGCAATGATCGTCAAAAAAGCCCACCAGCAGGTATTCCTCTTTCAGGAAGGGGAAGCGCGTTTTATAGCCGAACCCGGCGACACGCGGCACGCTGGCGGACTTGGCAGACACCACGGACAGGTTGATGAACTCATTGGTCAAATCGTGCAGGCCGAACGCGCGCTTGAGCCCCAGGTAGTTTTGCAGCTGTTTTTTCCAGTGCTCAAGCTTGTTGTGCTTCAGCACCCATCGGCGCTCGCCCTCCAGCAGGAACACGCCGCGGGTGGCTTCCGGTATGTCGAGGGTGGTGTGTTGGTGCGGTGCGGCGAGGAAGCGCTGGACCAGCGTGGATAATTCAGGCTGATGGCGTGGGTCGAAATGGAAGGTGATGTCGCCGATGGACTCGGGTTGAAATGCGCGGGTGATGGGGTTGAGGTGACGCATGGGGTCTTCCTGGCATGGGGCAATGAGGCTATCGGTCGTTGCGAAACCTTCCAGTTCCGCATGCCGATCAAAATCGTAGACAACAAAATTTCTTCACGGAGTTCCAAGAAACACAGACACCAGAACTCCGACCTAACTGATGATGTTCGTGCGAGCAAACACAGCTGACAAACCGGCGTTCTTGCACGCCTTATTGCTCGTTTACGCGCTCCAACTACATTGGCTCCAGTGCCAGTCCAAAGCCTCTGGACTAGCGCGGCGAGCATTTTGTTCGGGTTGGCGAAGCGGGGAACCATTCAACTTCCCGTAGTCGGTGCCCTCCAGCTGTGGCGACACGCGCACGCGCATCGTTTCGGGCTCAATGGCGATCAGCCCCAGATCAAACAGGGTGTGGATGTCAGCCCGCAACAGCAGCCCATTGGAGACCACATTGGTGTGAGCGCCCTTGTAGGGATGGATATGCGCGGCTTCGAGCACAGCGAGTAGGTTGCAACCGGTAATGGCACAGGCTTCGCCATAGGCCTCCAAAAGCGCTTTGCGGAAAGCGGGCTGCCCTCGGCGACGGATGATATCGGCGGTCACGCGCTTTCTGGCATCGGCGACGTCTGTAGGATCAAAAAAGTCCGCTTGCTCAGCAGCAGCCTCGGCGACTGCCAGTGCTTCTTCGACAGGACTTGCAACCTGTCGAACAGAAACTCCAAATCGGCTTCCCGATAACGCGTCGGGGTAAATCTCCCAAATGCCATGCCGAACCGGGTCATAAAGCTCAAAGGTGGCTTCTCCGACGTTGAACAGCTTGTCGTAGCGGTTGCCCTGATCAGTCCGTCGAGGTTTTTTGTTTTGCGTATAACCCCCGCGGGCTCGGGCGTTAACAGACATCATGTAGAGGTCGGTCAAGTTATTGGGGTTGAACTTGGGTTCACGGGCGATAATCCAGGCTTCGACCTGTTTACGAGTGGCGCAGCCTCCAAGCTGTTTAACAGCTACAAGGGCTTTCTCCCATTTGCGCATGCCTTCGATGCCACCTGGCGGCGCGTGACCTTCTTCGTTGCTCCAACCCTTTGCCATAAATGGTCCTCCTGAAATGTTGTTTCTGCGGTCAGGCAAACTTCTGGAGCGCTCGCTGCCAAAGTTCGTGCGCGTCATCAATTAGGCCGGTGGCAATCGACTCCCTCGTTTCAGGGGCTCGCAGGAGAGCCAAGTCCTCATTGGAGGGGGCATGGAGGTTCACATTGGTTTTCGCGTACCGCCAAAACAGAGTGCTCGTGTTGCGACTACGGGGGGCAATCTCCCGGCTTAGCTCAAATAGGCGCTCGCGATCTTCAGGATATTGGTCACCGTCACAGTAATAACCCACGTAAAGCCGGTGGTTGACCTCAATGTAAACGCCACCCTCCATGAAGTTGAATGGGAATAGGAGGCCGATGAACTTGTTGTTTTTGGCCTTTTTGTAAAAGTCAGAAACTGCCTCCTTCGTCGCCGTAATCTCTGGCTTGCCGAGGTACGAATACTGTTGAGCTTGATAAGCTGTCATGCGTTGCCAAATGTCGAGCTGCAGGTCGGCCAATACCGATTGGAACGCATGGTTGATATCGGCAATCACGAAGAGGTTATCGCCCAACAGAATCTGTTCTTTCAGCTTGCTCATGTAGCGCTCGCTCTGGTCACTGGATGTCAGCTTTTGGAGTAGTTCGATGTACTGGAAAATGCTTTCCCGTACGCCGGGCTCGCGGGCTACCAAGGGGATACAGTCCCTTAACCACGAAATGATCTCAGCTTCGTAACTAAGCAGAATTACCGGCAGTGTTTTTTTGCTTTCTTGACTGGGCTCGGCACCGTCCAGGGTGAGGTACGTGGTCCAAATATCGCGGTAGCCTTCCCCCAGCATTTTCTGATGGTAGTCCCACAACTGTTCGTCCCGGTCGCGGGCGTAAACCTTGTTCTCGATGATCACGGCTTGATTGGATGGGTTGCGCACAAGGATGTCGATGTTCTTGTACTCGACCTCGACAATCGCATTCGATGAATCGAAGTTCTGGACGCCCACTCGCGTCAACAGGAGGTTCAGCAATGCGGCTCCCTGATTGTGGCTAGCTTTGGGGTCGAGCAGGAAGGCGAGAAAGCGCGAATGAAGCCGAACTTCATCACTTGAGCTGCGCAGTACTGAGAAGAGGTTGAAGCCTGCCGGGCGCTGATACTTTGCGCGCAGTAGAGCCGAGAGCTGCAAAAAATCGTCCATGAGAGAGGAGTCCTGATTTCGGTCGAATTGCGACGCGTAGTATCAGGCAAATCATGCAAGGGGGTAATGGCTATTTGATACCTCAGCAGTGCAGAAGGGCTCTGCATCGACTGTGCGGGCCGTTTTGCTCTGACCCGTTCAGCTTCCAGGCGCCTGCACGGCCCTAAATCCCAGGCAAAAAAAAACCCGGAAATCCTCACTTGCGTGGGCCTTCCGGATTTTCTAAACCGCCAAAAATGGTGGGTCGTGTGGGATTCGAACCTACGACCAATTGGTTAAAAGCCAACTGCTCTACCAACTGAGCTAACGACCCGCTGTGTGGTGGCGCGTATAATACTGATTTCTAAGGATTATTCAACACCTTATTTTAAATAAATCAGAAATAACGCGTTGGGTCCGTAATTCCGGCCGCTTGGAAGCCTTCTGCACGCAGTCGGCAGCTGTCGCATTTCCCACAAGCACGGCCGTCATCGTCTGCTTGGTAGCAGGAAACTGTCAGCGAGTAATCGACGCCAAGTCCTACACCAGCCTTGACGATATCGGCTTTGCTGAGGTTTTGCAGCGGCGCCAGGATACGGAAGCCCTGCCCTTCTACACCGGCCTTTGTCGCCAGGTTGGCCATGCGTTCGAACGACTCGACGAACTCTGGGCGGCAGTCCGGGTAGCCGGAGTAATCCACTGCGTTGACGCCGATAAAGATGTCGCGGGCGTTGAGCACTTCTGCCCAGCCGAGGGCCAGGGACAGGAAGACGGTGTTGCGCGCCGGCACGTAGGTGATGGGAATGCCTTCGCTCGGCGCTTGCGGCACGTCGATGCTGCTGTCGGTCAGGGCAGAACCGCCGATGCCGTTGAGGTTCAGGCCGATGACCTTGTGCTCGACCACGCCCATGTCGCGCGCTACACGGGCAGCGGCGTTGAGTTCGGCGCGATGGCGCTGGCCGTAGTCGAAGCTCATGGTGTAGCAGCTGTAGCCTTCAGCTTGCGCCATCGCGACTACGGTGGCGGAGTCGAGGCCGCCGGACAGCAGGATTACAGCGCGTTTTTGATCGTTGGTTTGTGCAGTCATGTCAGCGTCCTGGCTCGTCGTTCCAAAGGTATTTGTGCAACTGCAATTGCAGGCGCACCGGTAGATTGTCCGCCACGACCCAATCGGCAAGGTCGCGGGCGTTCAGGTCGTGATGGCTGGGAGAAAACAGCACCTCGCCTGCGCGACGGTCCAGGCCGTATTGGATCAGCTTGGAGTTCGCCCAGTCGTAGTCGTCGCGGGAGCAGATCACAAACTTGACCTGATCGTTGGCCGTCAGCAAGTCGATGTTCTCGTAACGGTTGCGGTGCGATTCCTTGGAGTCGGGCGTCTTCAGATCGACTACCCGGCTCACGCGCGGGTCGACCGCGGAAATATCCAAGGCGCCGCTGGTTTCCAGGGACACCTCGTAACCGGCGTCGCACAACTGCTTGAGCAAGGGGATGGCATTGGGCTGCGCCAACGGCTCACCGCCCGTCACACAGACGTAGCGTGGCCGGAAGCCGGCAACCTGTTCGAGGATGTCGTCGAGGGTGCGCACGGTGCCGCCACTGAAGGCGTAGGCGCTGTCACAGTATTGGCAACGCAGCGGGCAACCGGTCAGGCGCACAAATACTGTGGGCAGGCCAGCGGTGCGCGTTTCACCCTGCAACGAGTAAAAAACTTCGGTGATACGTAATGTGTCTTGCATAGTCGCCACGGGCGTAACAGCTAAACAGGCTGTCCGCCTCCGTCAGGCACTTCAAGAGACCCCGCCAACGCGTGGGCCCCAAAAAGCGTGTTTCATAAAAGGGCGTGGATTCTAACGAAAAAACCCGCGCCAGGCGCGGGTTTCTTCTAAACGGGCAGCGTTGCTTACAAGCGTTGCAGATCCCGTTGGGCCAACTGGGCAGCGGAAGTCCCAGGATATTGGGCAACCACTTGCTGCAGAATGCCTTTGACCTTGTCGGTATGACCCAGGCGGCGTTCTACGTCAGCGAGTTTGTACAGCGAATCCGGCACCTTGGCGTGCTTGGGGTACAACTGGCTGACCTTGGCAAATGCCTGGCCCGCCGCTTGTAGGTCACCCTTGGCCAGGTTGACCTCGCCCAACCAGTATTGGGCATTGCCTGCGTACTGGCTGTTCGGGTATTTGCGCAGGAAAGCGGCAAATGCCTGGCTGGCTTTATCGAAGTCCTTGGCTTTGATCAGGTCGAAGGCTGCATCGTAATACAGCTTTTCCTTCGCCGGATCACCCGGTTCGCTGCTGGCGGCAGGGGTTTGGCTGGCAGCCGCCCCTGCTGCTGCACCGCCGATAGCGGCGCTAGGCGCGCCACCGGCAGAAGAATTATCAGGAGTTGCGGCAGGTGTAACGCCGGCTCCAATACGTCGATCAAGATCCTGGTAACGCTCCAGGCCTTCTTGCTTCAGCTGACGCACTTCGTTTTGCAGAACTTCAATGGTGCCTTGTTGCTGCGCCAATTGATCCTGCATGCGTTGCAGCTGGTTGAACAGTTCGCCCTGTGCCGAGGGAGCGGACGTAGCCGCTCCCCCCGCATAGGCGCCGTTCGTGCCATAACCCGCTGGCGGATAACTGCTCCCGCTATTGTTATAGCCAGAGTTGCTATCTTCCACAGGAACCGCAGCCCACACCGCGAGCGGTGCGAGGCTGAGAGCCAATACAGTTAGAGCACGACGGCACGTTCGCATGACGAATTACTTACGCAGTTCGACGCGACGGTTTTGAGCCCAGGACTGCTCGTCGTGGCCAGTAGCAACTGGACGCTCTTTACCGTAGGAAACCAGTTCCAGTTGGCCTGGAGCAACACCTTGCAGTACCAGGTAGCGCTGAACGGCTTTCGCACGACGCTCGCCCAGTGCCATGTTGTACTCACGAGTACCACGTTCGTCGGTGTTACCTTCCAGAACAACGCGAGCGCCGTTAGCTTTCAGGTCCTTCGCGTGAACGTCCAGAGCGCGCATGGCTTCTGGTTTCAGGTCCGAACTGTCGTATTCGAAGTAGAAAGTGGTGATAGCGCGCAGAGCAGCTTCTTCGCTCAGGGAGCCGTCAACTGCACCAGTGTTAGCGCCGTAACCAGCGTTTGGATCAACAGCTGCGCCTTCACCGGCATTGTCGCCGCCTTTAGACGAGCAACCAACGGCTACGGACAGAGCCAGAGCCAGAGCAGCAAACTTACCAAACTTCAGCATTTCCATCGTGAAACTCCTAATGAACCCCAGTGTGTTAAGTACTTCTTTTTGTAGCGCCGCGTCAGTTCAGGTAAGGGGACCAGGATGGTTCTCTGACTTCGCCTTGAGCGGTAGGAAGTGGGAGCCTTACGCGTCCATTAATGGATACGAGCATCAAGACTCCCCGGCCCTGCTGGCGGGTGGCGTAGATTACCATGGTGCCGTTGGGCGCAACAGTGGCTGACTCATCAAGGTTGGTATCTGTAAGGATTTTTACGGTTCCGCGCTGCAAATCCTGGGCCGCAACCCGGAAATTAGTGAAACCATCCTGACGGTGAATCATCACCAACGTCTTTTCATCAGCCGAAAGCTTCGGATTGGCGTTGTAGTTACCAATAAAGGTCACACGTTCCGCACCACCGCCGCCCACGCTTGCCTTGTAGACCTGTGGCTTGCCGCCACGGTCGGAAGTGAAGTAGATGGTCGAGCCATCTTTACCCCAGAACGGCTCGGTGTTGATACCTGGGCCGCTGGTCACGCGAGAAATCTGGCGCGAAGCCATGTTCATCACGTAGATATCCGGGTTGCCATCCTTGGACAGCACGAACGCCAGGCGCGAACCATCCGGCGACCAGGCTGGCGCACCGTTGAGGCCTTCGAAGTTGGTGATCTGCTCACGACGGCCAGTATCGATGTGCTGGACGAAGATGCGCGGACGCTTCTGTTCAAAGGACACGTAGGCAATACGCTTGCCGTCCGGCGCAAAACGCGGAGACAGGATCGGCTCACGGGATTGCAGCAGGGTCACGGCACGAGCACCGTCGTAGTCCGAGCGTTGCAAGGTGTAGCGCGTGTTGTCTACCGAGAAACGCTCAGCCGTTACATAAAGCAGACGCGTCGAGAAAGCACCCTTGATACCGGTGAGCTTTTCAAACGACTGGTCCGAAATGTAGTGAGCCATGTCACGCAGTTGTTCAGCGGTGCCCGACACGCTGCCGGTCAAGACCTGTTGCTCGGTGGCCACGTTGAACAAGGTGTACTGGATCTGCAGGCGACCACCGGCTGGCACGATATTGCCGACCATCAGGTACTGCGCGCCCACGGCTTTCCAGTCGCGGAACACAACTTCGCTGGCCTGGTTCGGCTGGCTGATCATGTTGCCTTTTGGAATCGGCGCGTAGTAACCGGAGTTGCGCAGGTCGTCACTGACGATCTGGGCCATGTCGTCCGGCAGCACGCTGCCGCCCTGCCAGCCAAACGGTACTACTGCGATCGGAGTGGCCCGATCGCTACCGCTGGTGACCAGGATATTTTTTTCATCCGCCGCCGCTATCCCTGCCATACAGCAAATAACGACAAGCATTCCTCGAAGAAGGTTTCTCACAAGGCTAGATCCTCAGGTGTGAATGTCATCTTGAATGAACGATAGGGAGCGAAGTCGCTTGGTTTCATTCCCTGCATCTCGGTCAACCGGCCAATGTTCTTGACCGCTGCAACCGCCGAACTGTCGAACGAACCATCGCCACTGGACTTGGCCACGCTGACCGAAGTCACCGTACCGTCCGGCAACATGCCGATCTGCAGCACTACTGTCATGCCTTTGCGTGCCGAAGGTGGACGCGTCCAACCCTCTGCTGCCCGTGCCCGAATCAGATCGTCGAAACTGCCCGCGACTTCATCACCACGTTCATCGGCCAAGGCTTGCTGACGCTGCGGCGTGTCGGAAAGCAAATCTGCCAAGGCCTGGGCCTTTTTCTCTTCGGCGGATTTACGTGCTGCTTCCTGGGCCTTTTTCTTGGTGGCGTCGGCGGCAGCTTTCTTCTTCGCATCATCGGCGACTTTCTTCTTCGCCTCGTCTGCTTCAGCTTTTTTCTTGGCGTCGTCGGCGGCTTTCTTCTTCGCGTCTTCGACTATCTTCTTCTTGGCTTCCTCAGCGGCCTTTTTCTTGGCCTCTTCTTCGGCAGCTTTTTTGGCTTCTTCTTCAGATTTCTTCTTGGCTATATCAGCCAATTGTTTCTCTTCGGCTTTTTTAGCTTCGGCAGCCTTCTCGGACTTCTTGGCTTCATCAGCCTTTTTCGCCTCGTCGGCCTTCTTCGCTTCGTCAGCCTTTTTCGATTCCTCGGCCTTTTGAGCCGCCTCTTCTTTCTTTTGTTCCGCAGCAGCCTTCACCGCTTCCTGCTCGACCTTTTTCTGTTCCATCTGTTCGACTTCAGTCTGGCGCGCAGCCGACTTCTGGGCCTCACCCGCAATCTTCTGATTGGTCTGGGTGGTGGCCTGACTTTTCGATTTCAGCTGATACAGGGTCGCCTGCACGATCGGCTTGGCTGGCGGCAGGTCCGGGGTCATGGCAAAGCTGACGAACAGCATGCCAAACACCAGGACGTGCAGGGCAATTGCCCAGACGCTAGGCCAGAAGAAGCTTTCCGAGGCGGACGGCTCTCGCTGCTGCTGCATCAGGGCGCCTCGGTAATCAAGCCAACGTTACCGACGCCGGCCTTCTGCAACCCGCCCATGGCGCCCATGACAGAGCCGTAGTCGACAACCTTGTCACCACGAATGAACACCTGGGTGTGCTTGCCGCCTTCGTTGCCGGAGCGGATGATCTTGGTCACCGCGTCGGTCATCTGCGGCAAGGTCATGGCCTTGTCCTGCTGTTTCTGGGTATCGACTTCGCTGCCAAGGTTCCAGTAGTAGGTCTTGTCAGCCTTGATCGAAATGGTCAGGACCTGGGTGTTGTTGTCTTGCGGCAAGGCTTCGCTGGAAACCTTGGGCAGATCAACTTTCACGCCCTGATTGAGCATCGGCGCGGTCACCATGAAGATAACCAGCAGTACCAGCATCACGTCGATGTAGGGCACTACGTTCATCTCGGCGACCGGCTTGCGCTTTTTGCGAGCTCGAGCGATTAAAGCCATTGTGAATTACCTGCTTATTCTTCGCTGGTGTGCACTTTACGGTGCAGGATCGCCTGGAATTCATCGGCGAAGGTGTAGTAACGACCAATCAGGGTTTCGCTGGTGGCAGCAAAACGGTTGTAGGCAATTACTGCGGGGATAGCAGCGAACAGGCCGATCGCGGTGGCGATCAGGGCTTCGGCGATACCCGGGGCCACGGTGGCCAGGGTCGCTTGCTGGGCCTGGGCCAGGCCGCGGAAGGAGTTCATGATCCCCCACACGGTACCGAACAGGCCGATGTACGGGCTCACGGAACCGACGGTGGCGAGGAACGGCAAGCTTTGCTCAAGCTTCTCTTCTTCGCGGGAGATGGCCACGCGCATGGCACGGGCCACACCTTCCATCACAGCTTCCGGATCAACACCAGGCTGCTGGCGCAGACGGGAGAATTCCTTGAAACCGGCGCGAAAGATCTGCTCGACGCCCGAATCCGGGTCCGGGTTGCTGCCCGCCTGGCGGTACAGCTTGGACAGGTCGATACCCGACCAGAAGCGCTCTTCAAAGCTCTCCAGGGCACGTCGACCGGCACGCAGCAGGTTGCTGCGCTGAAAAATCATGACCCAAGAGGTAACCGATGCGGCTACCAGGGTCAGCATTACCAGTTGAACCACGACACTGGCATTGCTGACCAGGCTCCACATGGAGGAATGGTCGACGACGGTAGGTTCCACGCTAAATCTCCTGCTTTGATTGTTTACCCGCGCCGCTTACGCCGGCAAAGGCCGCACGTAGAGCTTCGGGAATGGCCCGGGGTTTCAAACTATTGGTGCGCACACAAGCCACCAGGAACTGCCCCTCACAGAGCAGCGTTGCATCCGTTGCCCGCCTGACCTGCTGTTTAAAGCGCAGGCTGACACGGTTCAATTCGATTACTTCAGCGCTGACCAGCAGTTCATCGTCCAGCCGCGCCGGCGCGTGATAGCGCGCCTCGCTGGAATGCACGACAAACAACAGGTCCTCCCCTGCCAGCTCGGATTGGGCAAAGCCCAGCTCCCGTAGCCGCTCGGTTCGAGCCCGCTCCATGAACTTGAGATAATTGACGTAATACACGATGCCGCCCGCATCGGTGTCCTCGTAATAAACGCGACAGCGATGTGCGAACGACTGATCCCCGTTTTGCGCGCGCATACTCTAGTGCTTACTCCTCAGGTTGCCAATCCGGCTGGGCAACTGTTTTTTCATTCCCTGAAACATTATCCAGTGACTGACTGACGCCACCAGCCACTAGGACAGCACAAACGTCGAATAAATCGACTTGCGCAATGCTTTTAATCGTCCACTGCATCGAGGAATTCGTCTACCACGGGCATCTCACCCAATCGTGACGGAATGTTTAACCCAAAGTGCAGGTAGGCATGCCGCGTCACCACCCGGCCCCTTGGGGTACGCATGATGTAACCCTGCTGGATCAGGTACGGTTCCAGCACATCCTCGATCGTGTGGCGTTCTTCGCTGATGGCTGCCGCCAGGCTGTCGACGCCCACTGGGCCGCCGTCGAACTTCTCGATCATGGTCAAGAGTAGACGCCGATCCTGATGATCGAAGCCATGTTCATCCACATCCAGCAGGTTCAAGGCCAGGTCGGCCACGGCCTTGGTGATGTGGCCCTTGGCACGCACTTCGGCAAAGTCCCGTACGCGGCGCAGCAAACGGTTGGCGATTCGCGGTGTACCACGGGCACGACGGGCGATTTCAAACGCGCCTTCCGGGTCCAGCGGCAAGCCGAGAATGCCCGCCGAACGGCTGACGATAGTCGCCAGGTCTGCGGTGCTATAGAACTCTAGACGTTGAACAATGCCGAAACGGTCTCGCAACGGGTTGGTCAGCATGCCCGCGCGGGTGGTGGCGCCCACCAGGGTGAAGGGTGGCAGGTCGAGCTTGATCGAACGCGCCGCCGGGCCTTCGCCGATCATAATGTCGAGCTGGAAGTCTTCCATGGCCGGGTACAGCACTTCCTCGACAATCGGCGACAGCCGGTGGATCTCATCGATAAACAGCACATCGTGCGGTTCAAGATTGGTCAACAGTGCCGCCAGGTCACCCGGACGTTCCAGCACCGGGCCGGAGGTGGACTTGATCGACACGCCCATTTCCTGGGCGATGATATTGGCCAGGGTGGTCTTGCCCAAGCCCGGTGGGCCAAAGATCAACGTGTGGTCCAACGACTCACTGCGCCCGCGCGCGGCCTGGATAAACAACTCCATCTGCTCGCGCACGGTGGGCTGGCCGATGTAGTCGGCCAGGCTCAGGGGGCGGATGGCGCGGTCCTGCACTTCTTCACGGTCGCGCGGGCCGGTGGCCGCGATCAGACGATCTGCTTCAATCACTTAAATCATTCCCTTCAGGGCGCGGCGGATCATGTCTTCGGCACTCAGGTTCTTGTCCTTGATGGCCGACACGGCCTTGCTGGCTTCCTGCGGCTTGTAGCCCAGGGAAATCAGCGCATTGACCGCATCGCTCTCGGCGCTGGCGACCTGGGCCGCTGGCATGTCCGGCTGGTTCGGTACCAGGGCAAACATGCTCGGTACGACTTCCCAGGCCTTGAAACGGTCCTTGAGTTCCACCAGCAGACGCTCGGCAGTCTTCTTGCCGACACCCGGCACCTTGGTCAGCGCCGAGGTATCCTGGGCCGAGACGGCACGCACCAGCTCATCCACTTCCAGGCTCGACATCAACGCCAGCGCCAGTTTCGGGCCGACACCATTGAGGCGAATCAACTCGCGGAAGAAGTCGCGGTCGCGCTTGCCAATGAAACCATAGAGCAATTGCGCGTCTTCGCGCACCACCAGATGGGTATGCAGCGTAATCGGCTCGCCGACCGACGGCAGGCGATACAGGGTGGTCATGGGCACTTCCAGCTCATACCCCAACCCGTTCACATCCAGAATCAGGTGCGGCGGCTGTTTCTCAGCCAGGGTGCCGCGCAAGCGTCCAATCACGGTTCAAATCCTTAAAGCTTGAGGGTCAGGCAAAGACCAGACCGGGAAAAACGATTGCGCTGATGCTATCAGAGACGCAGCCGCCCGCCACGACTGCGTGCCGTCCCCAGACCGTGAGGCAACAGGCTGGAACGGGTGTGCGCATGGCAAATGGCGATGGCCAGGGCGTCGGAGGCGTCGATCTGCGGCTTGGCGGTGAGCTTGAGCATGTGCATGACCATCATCTGCACCTGCTCCTTGTTGGCTGCACCGGTGCCGACCACGGCCTGCTTGACCTGCGTCGCGGTGTATTCGGCGATTTCCATGCCTTCCTCAGCGCCGGCAACGATGGCGGCGCCACGGGCCTGGCCGAGTTTCAGCGCCGAATCGGCGTTTTTCGCCATGAACACCTTTTCGATGCCCATGGTCACCGGCCCGTAGGTCTGGATCACCTCGCGCACACCGCGATAAACAATCTGCAGGCGCTCAGCCAACTCGCCGGCGCCGGTACGGATGCAGCCCGAGGCGACGTAGATGCAGCCGCGCGGGGTTTGTTGCACCACGCCAAAACCGGTGATGCGCGAACCGGGGTCGATACCTAGGATTAAAGTCATAACGCCTGCAGAGTGGGGAAAACACAATTCTTGCGGCCAACATCGAACAACTGTGGGAGCTGGCTTGCCTGCGATGCAGACACCTCGGTGTTTCTGTCAACCCGAGGTGATGCCATCGCAGGCAAGCCAGCTCCCACAAGGTTCCTCATTGTGCTCAGGTAAGCTGCTCGGCTACAGATTCCGGGATATCTGCATTGGAATAGACGTTCTGCACATCATCCAGGTCTTCGAGCATATCCAATAGCTTCAGCACCTTCTGCGCGCCATCCAGGTCCAGTTCGGCACTGGTGGTCGGCAGCATCACGATTTCCGCGTCGGTGCCTTTGAAACCCGCCGCTTCGAGGGCGTTGCGCACGGCATAGAAGCTCGCAAACGAGGTGAACACGTCGATGGAACCATCTTCGTTGGTCGCTACGTCGTCAGCGTCAGCCTCCATCGCGGCTTCGATCAGGGCGTCTTCATCTACACCCGGAGCGAAGGAAATCTGCCCCTTGCGCTCGAACAGATAAGCCACCGAACCGTCAGTGCCAAGGTTACCGCCGCACTTGCTGAACGCATGGCGCACCGCCGCGGCGGTACGGTTGCGGTTGTCGGTCATGCACTCGACCATCACCGCCACGCCGCCCGGGCCGTAGCCTTCGTAGGTCAGTTCGACCATGTCGTCGGTATCGGCAGCGCCGGCACCACGGGCCACGGCGCGGTCGATGATGTCGCGGCTCATGTTGGCGCCGAGGGCCTTGTCCAGCGCCAGGCGCAGGCGCGGGTTGGAACCCGGGTCACCACCGCCCTGGCGGGCAGCGACGGTCAGCTCGCGGATCCACTTGGTGAAAATCTTGCCTTTCTTGGCATCCTGACGCTCTTTGCGGTGCTTGATGTTCGCCCACTTGGAATGGCCAGCCATAACACAACTCCAAAATTCTGTAGAAACCTTATCAACCCCGCCAGGCGGGATTTGCCTCATGTAACGCAAAGGCGCATCCGAAGATGCGCCTTTTTAGACTGCGTGGAACTCAGTGCGCTTTCACGCCGCAGCCTTACTCAGCCTTCGGCGTCTCGCGCAGACGGATATGCAACTCGCGCAGCGCCTTGGCATCCACCACACCTGGAGCCTGGGTCATGACGTCCGCAGCACTCTGGGTTTTCGGGAACGCGATCACTTCACGGATCGACTGGGCGCCAGTCATCAGCATCACCAGACGGTCCAGGCCGAAGGCCAGGCCACCGTGGGGCGGCGCGCCGTATTTCAGGGCGTCGAGCAGGAAGCCGAACTTCTCTTCCTGTTCTGCTTCGTTGATGCCCAGCAGGCGGAAGACCGACTGTTGCATTTCCTTGCGATGGATACGGATCGAACCGCCACCCAACTCAGTACCGTTCAAGACCATGTCGTAGGCACGGGACAGAGCGCCAGCCGGGTTGGCTTCCAGCTCGGCCGGCGTGCACTTCGGCGCGGTGAACGGGTGGTGCAAGGCGCTGAAGCTGCCGTCGTCGTTCTCTTCGAACATCGGGAAGTCAACGACCCACATCGGCGCCCATTCGCAGGTCAGCAGGTTCAGGTCGTGACCCAGCTTGATCCGCAGCGCGCCCAGGGCCTCGCTGACGATCTTGGCCTTGTCGGCACCGAAGAACACGATGTCGCCGTCAACCGCGCCAACGCGATCGAGGATCTCGTTCAGGTTGTCCAGCGGGATGTTTTTCACGATCGGCGATTGCAGGCCGTCAACGCCATTGGCGCGCTCGTTGACCTTGATGTACGCCAGGCCCTTGGCACCGTAGATGCCGACGAACTTGGTGTAGTCGTCGATCTGCTTGCGCGGCATGCTCGCGCCGCCAGGCACGCGCAGGGCAGCGATGCGGCATTTAGGGTCGTTGGCCGGGCCGCTGAACACCTTGAAGTCGACAGCCTTGAGCTGGTCGGCAACGTCTACCAGTTCCAGCGGGTTACGCAGGTCTGGCTTGTCGGAACCGTAGCGGCGCATGGCTTCTTCGAAGGTCATGTGCGGGAAATCGCCGAATTCCAGGTCCAGCACTTCCTTGAACAGGTTGCGGATCATTTGCTCGGTCAGGCCCATGATCTCTTTTTCATCGAGGAAGCTGGTCTCGATGTCGATCTGGGTGAATTCCGGCTGGCGGTCAGCGCGCAGGTCTTCGTCACGGAAGCACTTGGCGATCTGGTAGTAACGGTCGAAGCCGGCCACCATCAGCAGTTGCTTGAACAGCTGCGGCGATTGCGGCAGGGCAAAGAACGAACCGGCGTGGGTACGGCTCGGCACCAGGTAGTCACGCGCGCCTTCCGGGGTGGCCCGGGTCAGGATTGGCGTTTCAACGTCGAGGAAGCCGTTCTCGTCGAGGAAGCGACGGATGCTGGTGGTCATGCGCGAACGCAGGCGCAGCTTCTCGGCCATTTCCGGGCGACGCAGGTCGAGGAAGCGGTAGCGCAGGCGGGTTTCTTCGCCCACGTCGGAGAACTCGTTGAGTGGGAACGGCGGGGTTTCCGACTCGTTCAGCACTTCCAGTTCATAACCCAGCACTTCAATGCCGCCGGATGCCATGTTCTTGTTCACGGCACCGGCCGGACGCAGGCGCACCTTGCCGGTGATCTTCACGACGTATTCGCTGCGCACGCGGTCGGCGGCGGCGAAGCTTTCGGCGCGGTCCGGGTCGAACACCACCTGGGCCAGACCATCACGATCACGGATATCGAGGAAGATGACCCCGCCGTGGTCGCGGCGACGGTGAACCCATCCGCAAAGAGTGATTTCCTGACCTTCCAGGGTCTCGTTCAGTTGGCCGCAATAGTGGCTGCGCATCATGGTAGTGGTTTCACTTCTCGTAATTCGAAATTCGGTGGAGGCCTGCCTCGTCACCGTACATTTAAGCCAGGGGACGGATAATGCAGGAGCCTGCGCGTAGAGTTCAACTCAGTCTGCTTTGTCGCCGCCGGCCAGATTCTTCTTCGAGCCGGTCTTGAAGTCGGTCTCGTACCAGCCGCTGCCACTCAGGCGGAAGCCTGGCATGGACAACATCTTCTTGAGCTCCGGCGCGTGGCAGGCGGGGCAATCGACCAGCGGTGCTGCGCTGATCTTCTGAATGGCTTCCAACTGATGACCACAGGAAGCACATTGATAGTCGTACATGGGCATGGCGATGTCTCGGCGATCAGATCATTACTGCGCCACGCCTGCCCATTGGAGAGTAGACCAGGCACACGCAGCAAAGCGCGGGATTATATAGGGTAAATCAAGGCAGCGCAGCCGGCTTTCTGCCCGAGACACGGCCCGCCTGGGCAGCGGGCCGCAAGCTTACCCGTGGTTCTGTGGATCTACATGGCCCTTTAAAGCATGAACCACACACACGACCCGGACCAGGCCACTGAAGTTCTTCACTCCCCCATAACGCAAATGCACTTCCCGATCGACGTAAGACAGCAACGCACTGACGGAACAGGCATTGATCCTGGCGATTTCCGTGAGGATGTTCCAATAGATCTGCTCAAGCCGCAGGCACGTGGAAAACCCATTGAGCCTGACCGATCGGGACAAGGGCCTGGCCAGTCCCATGTCGAACCCCTTTGCAAAGGGATCAACGTTTATCTTATGGAAGCCACCGGCCTCCATCACTCCATTACCCACTCCGCGTGACATACACCTGACACTCCATTGCCAAACAGCAGCCCATGGGTTTGTCCCATGGGACAGTGGGCCTATAAAACAGCAGGAGGACGGGAGCGGCCAGAAGACGCGGAGTTGATAGTTGTAGGACAACGCCAGGAAGTGAAGGGAAACAAGCAAGCGGCGCCAGGGCGGCGCCACTGCGGGTGCGTATTTACTGGTTTTCGAGCAAGGAACGCAGCATCCACGCGGTTTTTTCGTGAACCTGCATACGTTGGGTCAGCAAGTCGGCGGTCGGTTCATCACTGACCTTGTCGAGCAGTGGGAAGATACCGCGCGCAGTGCGGGTAACCGCCTCCTGGCCCGCCACCAGTTGCTTGATCATCTCATCGGCGCTGGGCACGCCCTCCTCTTCCTTGATGGAAGACAGGCGCGCATAGATCGAATAAGCGCCGGGTGCCGGGAAACCGAGGGCACGGATACGCTCGGCAATGGAGTCCACCGCCAGCGCCAGTTCGTTGTACTGCTCTTCAAACATCAAGTGCAGCGTACGAAACATGGGGCCCGTGACGTTCCAATGGAAGTTGTGGGTCTTCAGATACAGTACGTAGGTATCGGACAGCAGACGTGACAGCCCATCGACGATGGATTTACGGTCTTCTTCACTGATACCAATATCGATTGCCATGTTTTTCCCCTTCAATTGACGAACGTTCATTGATCAGGTGCAGGACCACTCTAGCAAGAGAGTCGGCCTTGTGCAGCCCGAGGCCCCAACGGGACATGCGGCAAATTGCCCCTTCTACGCTGTACGGGCCGACGCAGGGCAAGCTGTCGACCCTGCAGGAAAAGCTCAAAAACGCCCACACCTCTCTAGAACAAGCCTTTGCCGAAGAAATGCCAACGCCGTCGCAACACCCTGAAATGCTTGATTTGAGTAGGCACAGCCTTTGCTGTTAAATAGGCGGCGTGTGGCTGCCGTTAATGTTTGCGGCACGTTACATAGGCTGATACCCGCGCACGTGCTCAACGCCTCCCATTGTTCAGAAGCGAACCGTGCCAGTCAGCTCTTCCTTGTGATCCGTCTTAACGTGAGTTAATCAAAATGTTGAAAATCGTCCACCTGCTAACGGGCGTTGCAGCGTTGCTGCTGTCCTTTATCCCGAGCCTGCAGCCTGAAAGCCTGCCCTACCTGCAACAACATGACGCTCTGTACCTGGCCTTGTTCGGCCTTCTTAACCTGACGCTGGCACCGGTGATCCCTTACTGGAACAAAGGCACACGTCATCAACTGCAAAACCTGGTCAGCGCGCTGCTGGTACTGACCGTCGTCGTGCAAACCCTCACCCTCCTGGCGCCCATGCCTGAAGTCGGTGGCCACCCGGCCATCCTGCTCAGCCTGGTGATTGCTGTCGTCGCTATCGTTCTTCACCTGGCGATCAGCTTCTACCGTTCGTCGCCTGCGGCCGCGTCGCAAAACTACGACATGACCAACCGCGATACCGGCACCGTCAAGTGGTTCAACACGTCCAAAGGCTTCGGCTTTATTTCCCGCGATTCGGGCGACGATATCTTCGTCCACTTCCGGGCCATCCGTGGCGAAGGCCATCGCGTCCTGGTGGAAGGCCAGCGCGTGGAGTTCTCCGTGATGAACCGCGACAAGGGCTTGCAAGCTGAAGACGTGATCGCGGCACTGCCGCGTCGCTGATTTAACGTTCGCAACAAAAAAACCGCGATCCAGTGCTGACTGGATCGCGGTTTTTTATTGCCCGGCTATTGATAGAGCGGCATCAATAATGAGGCGGCGGCGCTTCTTCTTCGGAGGTCTCGAACTGGCCGCCCATTTCTTCCTGGCGCTTGAGCAGCGCGGTCATCTGCATTTGCAGGCGTTCGACCGCCCGCTGCTGGGTGACCAGGATGTCATTGAGGGTTTCGATGGTGTCGTCCTGAAAGGCCAGGCGGCTTTCCAGGTCGTTGACGCGGTCTTGCAAGTCCATGATTCAGCCCTGGGTAAAGATAAAGTCGGCAGGCAGCAGTTCACGCAGGCGCGCGCGAATGGCCGTCACTTGCGCGTCGGTGTAAGGCCGGGCGGGATGCTTGCCCCATACCGGTGCCGGCCAGGCGGCGTCGTCGCGCTTGCGCACGATCACATGCACATGCAACTGGCTGACCACGTTACCGAGCGCGCCGATGTTCATCTTGTCAGCGCCCAGACCTTCGTTCAGCACTTGGGCGAGGGCTGTCGTCTCTTGCCACAAAGTCTGCTGGTCGGCGACATCCAGTTGAAACACTTCACTGATAGCGTTGATGCGCGGCACCAGGATGAACCAGGGGTAATTCGAGTCATTGGACAGCAGCAGGCGGCACAGAGGGAAATCCCCAATGGCCAGCGTGTCTTGTTGCAGGCGTTGGTCTAAGGCAAACACCGCGGGCACTCCATTCGGCAAGTCAGTTTCAGGCGCCCAGCATACCTTCGAATGCGTCCGCCTTCACGGCGAAGACGCTGCCCGGCAAAAAGACCTGCACCTTTTCGATGCAGACGGATATTTCGACTACGCTAAGTCGGGCTTCAGCGAGGCGCACCAAAATGACTCACTTGTGCCTCATAGAGATCCGCCAATTACCCACTGATGGGGTGAACCGGTAACGTTTTGCTTTGGGACACTGTTTACGGATGAATGCACAGGGGTAATGACCCAGCGTCAAGGCCAAACCAAACGGCGTAAAAACCCCGTGCTTATGCGGTTTTTACACGGCGATCACAGTTTTCACGAAAAAATGACATTCGGTTACCGCTTTGTGCACGCTTGTTGCATTCAGACTCATATCGTCGGCAACAACACCGACTTGGAAGTCGGTGTTACGCGATAAAAACAGCAGCGTTTCAATGCATACCGAGGAAGGATCCAAACGTTTAAAAACGTTTGAAAACAGCATTGAAGTTGTCAGTCCCGTTACATTAAGGACTGTGAATTTGCGACATGGATCTAGCAATTTACGACAGCCTCGTAAAGAAGCTGAAAGGAAAGATAGGCAAGTATCGCCAAGTATTGTCAGCGTGATATACCTTTGCGCCGACACAAAAAGAAAGAGCCGCCCAGACAAAAATACAGGTGGGACGGCAGTACTCTTCCTAAAAACCAAAGGAGCAAATCACGATGCGCGTGATGAAGTGGAGCATGATCGCCCTGGCTGTAGCAGCAGGCACCTCGCAGTTCGCAATGGCGTCCGACCAGGACGACTCCAAGGGTTTTGTTGACGACAGCAAATTCAGCATCAACACCCGTTTGTTGAACTTCCGTCGGGACTTCCGTAACAACGATTCCGGTAAGAGCTACACCAACGAGACAGGCCTGGGCTTCAACGGCCTGTACCAATCGGGCTTCACCCAAGGCACCGTGGGTGTGGGTGTTGACGTGATCGGCCTGCTGGGCGTGAAACTGGACAGCGGCAAGGGCCGTAACGGTACCGGCCTGTTCCCGAACGGCTCGGATGGTCGTGCCCAGGATGACTATTCCAAAGGCGGCGGCGCCATCAAGTTCCGCGTGTCCAACACCGTCCTGAAAATCGGCGACCAGTACACCACCGCACCTGTGTTCGCTTCCGACGACAGCCGTCTGCTGCCGGAACTGCCACAAGGTATCTCGTTGACCAGCACCGAGATCAAGGGCCTCAAGCTCGAAGCCGGCCACTTCACTTCCAGCGTCGCGCAGTCCCAGACCTTCAAGGACAGTATCCTCGACTTCCCTGAAACCGGCCGCGGCATCAAGCAGGCCAACTTCTTCGGCGGCGTGTACTCCTGGACTCCAGAGCTGAGCACCAGCCTCTACTACTCCAAAGTCGAAGACTACTGGCGCAAACTCTACGCCAACGTCAACTGGACTCACGCCCTGGGCGATGACCAGTCGGTGGCTGTGGACTTCAACATCTACGACACCAAGAGCTCCGGCGAAGGCCTGCAACGCGCCTACAAAGACGACGTGACCAAGCTCGACAACCGTGCATTCAGCTTGCAGGGTGCCTACACCCTCGGCGCGCACACCTTCACCCTGGCCGCTCAGAAGGTCAGCGGCGATGGCGACTACGGCTACGGTATCGATGGCGGCGGCACAGTCTTCCTGGCCAACTCCGTTGCCCGTTCCGACTTCAACGCCGAAGGCGAGAAGTCGTTCAAGGCTCGTTACGACCTCGACATGGCCACCTTCGGTGTTCCAGGCCTGACCTTCGGTGCGGCCTACATCACCGGTAGCGGCGCCAACACCGCCACCACCTCGAACGGCAAAGAGTGGGAACGCGACATCGAAGCCAAATACGTGATCCAGAGCGGCCCAGCCAAAGACCTGAGCCTGCGTATTCGTCAAGCGACTTATCGTTCGTCGGATGGCGTTTACTACGGTTCGTCGTCCATCGACGAGCTGCGTCTGATCGCAAATTACCCGCTGAACATCCTGTAACTGCTCGCGCAATTACAACGATGACTTAAGGCTTCGGCCTTAAATAAAAAGCCGCTCCCCTGTGTACAAGGGAGCGGCTTTTTTATTGCAGTTTTATTTCAGAAGAAAAATAACTAGCAAGCTAACTAACGAGCCACATCAAAAAGTTTAAACCTGACCTATCGACCAGGTTAAACACTGCAGCACCTTATTACTTCGCCGCCGTTTCCTGCATCACGCGAATAACCCGCTGCGGAAACGGGATATCAATCCCCGCCGCTTTCAAACGGTCGCGTGCAAGTTCATTCAACATGAACACCACATCCCAATAATCCGCCGTCTTGGTCCAGCAACGCAGGGAAACTGTGATGGAGCTGTCGCCCAAGGTCGACACCACGGCCACCGCAGCAGGGTCAGCCAGTACACGCGGGTCTTTCGCCAACTCCAGCAGCACCTCACGGGCTTTCTGCAGGTCGGCGTCATAGTCCACACCCACGTCAAACACCACCTTGCGGGTCGGCTGACGGTTGGTGTTGGTGATGATGCCGTTGGACAGGCTGCCGTTCGGGATGATCACCGTCTTGTTGTCGCCTGTACGCAGCACGGTGTGGAAGATCTGGATGCTGTCGACGGTACCGGAAGTGCCCTGGGCTTCGATCCAGTCACCAATGCGGAACGGGCGGAACAACAGAATCAGCACGCCACCGGCGAAGTTCGCCAGGCTGCCTTGCAGTGCCAGGCCAATGGCCAGGGTCGCGGCGCCGATTGCAGCAACGAACGAGGTGGTCGCCACGCCGATCATCGAGGCCACGTTGACCATCAGCATCACTTTCAGCGCGATGTTGGCCAGGTTGGTGATGAAGTGTTGCAGCGCCAGGTCCGCATTACGCAGGGCCAGTAAACGCCCCACCCGGTGGGTCAGGATATTGATCAGCCACCAGCCGATGGCCAGGGTCAGCACGGCCAGGAATACGCGGCTGCCATATTCCATGATCATCGGAACCCAAGACTGCGACGTCTTGATCAGTTGATCCACTTCAGCGTTCAAATCCATCTACATTCTCCTGTCTAGCGGATGTGCGGCTTTAAATTGAGTACCCAGTAACGCAATTGAGCCCCGTAGGGCTCAATGGCAGGCGCAGGTTCTGGGGCGTGGGACGTCAAAAACGCCCTCAGGTTCCCCAAATGGCCATCAGTCGCGGAAGTTATTGAACTGCAGCGGCATGTCGAAGGTCTTGGCGCGCAGGGCGGCAATTGCTTCTTGCAGATCATCACGCTTCTTGCCGGTGATACGCACCTGCTCACCCTGGATGGCCGCCTGGACTTTCAGCTTGGCGTCCTTGACGTGAGCAACGATTTTCTTCGCCAGCTCCTTGTCGATGCCTTCCTTGAGGACGGCTTCCTGTTTCATCAGCTTGCCGGAGGCGTAGGCGTCCTTGATTTCAAGGCACTGCGCGTCGATCTTGCGCTTGACCAGCGACAGCTTGAGGATCTCGATCATCGCTTCCAGCTGGAAATCGGCTTCAGCGGTCAGGTTGACGGTCAGTTCCTTTTCCTTGAATTCGAAGCTGCCCTTGCCTTTCAAGTCATAGCGACGGTCCAGTTCCTTGACGGCGTTCTCGACGGCGTTGGTGACTTCGTGTTTGTCCAGTTCGGATACCACGTCGAACGAAGGCATGTCATTTCTCCAATATAAGGGGCGGGCTCAGTAGAGATGGAGCGCGCCCGAGCTAAAATGCCGGGGCATTATAGCGGTTCTTTCGCCTCGTTCACTGCGGGCGACCCTACGGAGCAAAAACTGATGTCGATCACCTGGCATATTCTCGGCGCCGGCAGCCTTGGCACCCTATGGGCTACACGGTTGGCGCGCGCGGGCGTGCCCGTCAGGTTGATCTTGCGCGACAAAACCCGTCTGGCCAGCTATCAGGCAGGGCCAGGGCTGACGCTGGTGGAACACGGCATCGCACACACCTACCCGGTGATTGCTGAAACATCCGACAGCCCGGAGCCAATCCATCGCCTACTGGTCGCGTGCAAAGCCTACGACGCCCAAGGTGCCGTCGCACAACTGCAACACCGATTAGCAGCGGACGCTGAATTGATCCTCCTGCAGAACGGCCTCGGCAGCCAGGATGCGGTGGCCGCGCAGTTGCCCCTGGCCCGCAGTATTTTTGCCTCCAGCACCGAAGGCGCATTCCGCGACGGCGACTGGCGCGTGGTGTTCGCCGGCCACGGCTACACCTGGCTGGGTGACGTCGGCCATCCCACCCCGCCGCTGTGGCTGGAAGACCTGCACGCAGCCGCGATCCCCCACGACTGGAGTACCGACATCCTCACCCGCCTGTGGCGCAAACTCGCACTCAACTGTGCGATCAATCCACTGACGGTGCTTTACCAGTGCCGCAACGGCGGCTTGCAGGCCCACGCATGTGAAGTCGCAACCCTCTGCGCGGAGCTGAGCGAGCTGCTCGAATGCTGCGGCCAACCCGCCGCCGCGCAAGACCTGCACAGCGAAGTGACACGGGTGATCGAGGCGACCGCGGCCAATTACTCCTCGATGTATCAGGACGTGGCCAACGCCCGGCGCACCGAAATCAGCTATCTATTGGGCTATGCTTGCCAGGCGGCGGCCCGTCACCAATTGAACCTGCCCCACCTGCAGCAGTTGCAAGTACGCTTGGTCGAGCAGTTACGCGCACGCGGATTGCCCCAAGACTGAGCCACGCGCTACCCTGCCCGCCTGTCTATCACCTGGGAAAACCCTGATGCCGCTGCGCCAGCGTCTTGAAAATCTACCGGTAGGGCAGAAACTGCTGGCCGCCCTGCTGGTGCTGCTGACCACCGTACTGCTGGTGGCCAACCTCACCTTTATCAGCGCCGCCTACTGGATCTCCCAGGAAAGCATGGCCCCCCAGGCACTCCAGGCCATTGGCCGATTGGTGTCCAACCCAGCCCTGGCGGCCGAAGCCCTTGAATCCCCGGCCAAAGCCGACGCCCTGCTCAATGAACTGACCAGCTACTCGCCCCTGCGCGCAGCGGCCTTGTATGACGGCGAAGGCAACCGCCTGGCGCAAATGCAACACGGCGACCGCCTGCACCTGCCCGACCACTACCGGCACATCGAAGCCTGGCGCGTCACCGAGTTTCGCAGTAACCAAATCATCACCCTGCCCCGCCCGGGCCAGCCGTCCGGCCACTTGTTGCTGGTGGCCAGCAGTGAACTGCCGGTGGCGTTTTATACCGGGACCTTGACAGCCAGTCTGGGCATCCTGATTTTCAGCGTACTGCTGTGGCTGATCATCGCCCGGCAGATCAAACGCCTGATCACCCGGCCGATCCACGAATTGGAAGAACTCTCGCGCCAGGTCACCCGCGAAGAGAACTACGCCCTGCGCGCCGGCCGTGGCAACCACGATGAAATCGGCAGCCTGGCCGAAGCCTTCAACACCATGCTGTCGCGCATCGAAGCCCGCGAGCAGCAGCTCAAGCGCGCCCGCGATGATTCCCAGGAAGCCTACGCCCAGGCCCAGGGCCTGGCCGAAGAAACCCGCCACACCAACCGCAAACTGGAACTCGAAGTCCAGGTGCGCAGCAAGATCGAGAAAAAGCTCACCGGCTTCCAGAACTACCTCAACAGCATCATCGACTCCATGCCATCCGCCCTGATCGCCCTGGACGAACAACTCTACGTCACCCAGTGGAACCAGGAGGCCAGCGCCCTCTCCGGCACACGCCTGGATGAAGCGCTGAACCAGCCGATCTTCCTCGCCTTCCAGCCGCTCAAACCGTACCTGCCACAGATCAAGGCCACCGTTGAACAGCACACCGTGGAGCGCATCGAGCGCGTCACGTGGATCAAGGACGACGAGCCCAAGCATTACGCCCTGACCTTCTACCCGCTGATGGGCGGCGCCGGGCGTGGCGTGGTGATCCGCATCGACGACATCACCCAGCGCCTGTCCCTGGAAGAGATGATGGTGCAGTCGGAGAAAATGCTCTCCGTCGGCGGCCTGGCCGCCGGCATGGCCCACGAGATCAACAACCCGCTGGGGGCGATCCTGCATAACGTGCAGAACATCCGCCGCCGCCTGTCGCCCGACCTGCCGAAGAACCTTGAACACGCCGAGCAGGTGGGCGTCGAGTTGGACGTCGTCAACCGTTACCTGCGCAGCCGCGAAGTGCCGCAACTGCTCGACGGCATCCAGCAGGCCGGCGCGCGGGCGGCGAAAATCGTGACGCACATGCTCAGTTTCAGCCGCCGCAGCAATCGACAGATGGCGCCGTGCGACTTGCCCGCGCTGATTGATCAAGCCGTGGAAATCGCCGGCAATGATTTCGACCTGACCATCGGCTTCGACTTCAAGGGCCAGGCCATCGTGCGCCAGTTCGACCCGCAACTGGGCCCGGTGCCCGGCACCGCCAACGAACTAGAACAGGTGCTGCTCAACCTGCTGAAAAACGCTGCCCAGGCCATCCACCTGCGTGAAGACGACCGCGAGCCGGGGCGCATCATCCTGCGCACCCGCCTCAACCCGCCGTGGGCGGAAATCCAGGTGGAAGACAACGGCATCGGCATGAGTGAAAACGTGCGCAAGCGCACCTTCGAGCCGTTCTTCACCACCAAGGAAATCGGCCAGGGCACCGGGCTTGGGCTATCGGTTTCATATTTCATCATCACCAACAACCACAAGGGCCAGATGGAAGTGCACTCCACCCTCGGCCAAGGCACCTGCTTCACCTTGCGCCTGCCCCTGGCCGGCAGCCAACTGCCGCCTTACGAACTGACTCAACTGGAGCAATGACCATGGGCTTTCGCCTGTCGAAGATCTACACCCGCACCGGTGACAAAGGCGAAACCGGCCTTGGCGACGGCCGCCGCGTGCCCAAGGACCACCCTCGGGTCGAGGCGATTGGCGAGGTGGATACGCTGAATAGCCAGTTGGGGTTGTTGCTGGCCAATCTGGAAGAACAGAGCGGCAAGCATCCCGAATTGAAGGATGTCATCGAGGTGCTGACACCTTGCCAACATCGCCTGTTTGACCTCGGCGGCGAGCTGGCAATGCCGGTGTACAAGGCCTTGAATGCGGCGGAAGTGGACCGGCTGGAAGCAGCGATTGACCGATGGAACGAGGAAGTCGGGCCGCTGGAGAACTTCATCCTGCCCGGTGGCTCGGCATTGATCGCCCAGGCCCATGTGTGCCGCAGCCTGGCGCGCAGTGCGGAGCGACGGTGCCAGCAGTTGAATGCGATTGAGCCGTTGGAAGGGGTGGGGTTGGCGTATATCAATCGGTTGTCGGATTTGTTGTTTGTGGCGGCAAGGATTATTGCTAAGCGTCAGGGTGTTGCGGAGGTTTTGTGGCAGGCGGCGGCTAAACCGCACTGATGATTTTGTAGTGCCTGATCCGGCCTCATCGCGGGCAAGCCCGCTCCCACATTGGATTTGTGAATACTTTCAAAATGTGGGAGCTGGCTTGCCTGCGATGAGGCCGGCAAAGCTACATCAAACCTCAGGCCAGAACGCCCGGATCCCCGCCACACCCTGAGCCCCAGCCTCCCAAGCCTGTTCCCGCTCGGCCGGCCCAACCCCACCCAGCAGAAACACCGGTTTGCTGAACCCACTGATCAACTGCGCCGCCTGCTCCCAGCCCAACGGCTGCGCGTCAGGATGAGTCTGGGTCGGCTGCACCGGCGACAGCGTGACAAAGTCCACGTCCATCAATTCGGCCAGTGCCAGCTCTTCAGCGTTGTGGCAAGACGCCGCCAACCAGCGATCCTTCGGCAGCGGTCGACCTTTGCTCGCGTACTTGCGCAGTTGCGCCGAGGTCATGTGCCAGCCGGCAGAAGGAAAATCCCCCAGCCATTCAAATGGCCCCTTGAGCATCAACTGCGCCTTGCCGGCACACAGCCCAACCGCGTCCACCGCCAAGTCACGGTATTTCGGGTCGTAACCGTTAGGCGCACGCAGTTGAACCAGTTTGATCCCGCCAGCAATGGCTTTCTGGATGCCACGCAACAGCGTCGGGGTTTCCAGCTCGCCTGGGGTGATCAGGTATTCGGCCGGCAAACGCGCCGCCGCCACAATCGGTGCATTGGCCGCCGGGAATTCGTAGTTAGGCAGGTCCCGAGGGGCGACCCATTCCAGCGGCTGCCCTTCGGCACCGTGAGGCTCACCGGTAAACGCCGACACTTCCCAGACATCCAGCAACACCTGTTTGTCCGGGTAGTCATGCTGCACCTTGATCAGCGGCCGCGCCGTGGTGACCTGGATGCCCAATTCTTCTTGCAACTCGCGGGACAGCGCGGTGGCGACCGATTCACCGGCCTCCACCTTGCCCCCGGGAAACTCCCAGAGGCCGCCCTGATGTTGGGTGTCGGCGCGGCGCGCCAGCAGAATCCTGCCGTCGACACCACGGATCACCGCTGCTGCTACATGCACTCGTTTCACCGCGCTTATCCTCTTGGCGATCAGGTACGGTATTCCGCGTTGATCTTCACGTACTCGTGGGACAGGTCAGTGGTCCAGATGGTTTCGCTGCAATCGCCGCGACCCAACTCGATGCGAATGGTGATTTCTTCCTGCTGCATCACCGCCGAGCCCTGGGCTTCGGTGTAGGTTTCGGCACGGGCGCCACGGCTGGCGATGCACACGTCACCGAGGAACACGTCGATCTTGCTCACGTCCAGGTCCGGCACGCCGGCACGGCCAACGGCGGCCAGGATGCGGCCCCAGTTCGGGTCGGAAGCAAACAGCGCGGTCTTGATCAGCGGCGAGTGGGCCACGGTGTAGCCCACATCCAGGCATTCCTGGTGGTTGCCGCCGCCGTTGACTTCAACGGTGACAAACTTGGTGGCGCCTTCGCCGTCGCGCACGATGGCCTGGGCCACGTCCATGCACACTTCGAATACGGCCTGCTTCAACGCCGCGAACAACGGGCCGTTGGCCTCGGTGATTTCCGGCAGGTTGGCCTGCCCGGTGGCGATCAGCATGCAGCAGTCGTTGGTCGAGGTGTCGCCATCGATGGTGATGCGGTTGAACGACTTGTTGGCACCATCGAGGATCAGGCTGTGCAACACCTCGCGGGAAACCTTGGCGTCGGTGGCGATGTAGCCGAGCATGGTGGCCATGTTCGGGCGAATCATGCCCGCGCCTTTGCTGATGCCGGTCACGGTAACGGTCACGCCATCGTGCACGAACTGGCGGCTCGCGCCTTTGGGCAGGGTGTCGGTGGTCATGATGCCGGTGGCAGCGGCCGCCCAGTTGTCCACCGACAGGTCATCCAGCGCGGCTTGCAGGGCGCCTTCGATCTTCTCGACGGGCAGCGGCTCGCCGATCACACCGGTGGAGTACGGCAGCACTTGGCTGGCATCGACGCCGGTCAACTCGGCCAGCTTGGCGCAGGTACGCGCAGCCGCCACAAGGCCTGGTTCGCCAGTGCCGGCGTTGGCATTGCCGGTGTTGGTCAGCAGGTAGCGAATCGTGCCAGCCACGCGTTGCTTGGCCAGGATCACCGGCGCTGCGCAGAATGCGTTGAGGGTGAACACGCCCGCGACCGTCGAGCCTTCGGCACAGCGCATCACCACCACATCTTTACGCCCTGGACGCTTGATGCCGGCCGAAGCGATACCGAGTTCAAAACCGGCAACCGGGTGCAAAGTGGGCAAAGGACCAAGACCAACAGCCATGAATGCGCTCCTTAAAAATCAGATGATGTGTGTGCCGTCGTAAGCGACGGTGAAATTAATGGCAAAACGCCGCGACGGCAAAGGCCGGTCGCGGCGCGGGGTGTTGCAGCGTCAGGCGGAAATCTTATTCGATCTGGCCGTGGCAGTGTTTGAACTTCTTGCCCGAACCGCAGTAGCACAGTTCGTTACGGCCCAGCTTCTGGTCATTGCGCACTGGCGTCTGAGCCAAGGCCACATCGACCTCTTCGCCCAATACTTCAGGGGCTTCCAGGCCCGGCGCTTCGTCGTGCTGGAACTGCATGCGCGCAGCCAGTGCCTCGGCTTCCTGGCGCAGGCGCGCCTCTTCCTCGATCGGGTCTTCGCGACGCACCTGAACGTGGGACAGCACGCGGATCGAATCGCGCTTGATCGAATCCAGCAGTTCGGAGAACAGCGTGAACGACTCGCGCTTGTACTCCTGCTTCGGGTTCTTCTGGGCGTAGCCACGCAGGTGGATGCCGTGACGCAGGTGGTCCATGGTCGACAGGTGGTCTTTCCACAGGTCGTCCAGCACGCGCAGTACGATTTGCTTCTCGAAGGTGCGCAGTGCTTCGGCACTCGCTTGCTCTTCTTTCTCGTTGTACGCGGCCAGCAGTTCGGCCATCAGTTTTTCGCGCAGGGTTTCTTCGTACAGGTGGTCGTCTTCGTCCAGCCACTGCTGAACCGGCAAGTCCACACCGAAATCGCTCTTCAACGCGGCTTCCAGACCGGCGACATCCCACTGCTCAGGCAGGGATTGTGGCGGAATGTGTGCGCTGACGGTGGCGTTGAGTACGTCCTGACGGAAATCAGCGATGGTCTCGCCAATGTTGTCGGCGGCCAGCAACGTGTTACGCATGTGATAAATCACTTTACGCTGTTCGTTGTTGACGTCATCGAACTCCAGCAGTTGCTTACGGATATCGAAGTTGCGCCCTTCAACCTTGCGCTGCGCCTTCTCGATGGCGTTGGTCACCATGCGGTGCTCGATCGCTTCACCGGACTGCATGCCCAGGGCCTTCATGAAGTTCTTCACGCGGTCCGAGGCGAAGATGCGCATCAGGCTGTCTTCCAGCGACAGGTAGAAGCGGCTGGAACCGGCGTCACCCTGACGACCGGCACGACCACGCAGCTGGTTGTCGATACGGCGCGATTCGTGACGTTCGGAAGCGATCACCTGCAAACCACCGGACTCCAGCACGGCCTGGTGGCGCTTCTGCCAGTCAGCCTTGATCTGGGCGATCTGCTCAGGGCTCGGGTTTTCCAGCGCCGCGACTTCCACTTCCCAGTTGCCGCCCAACAGGATGTCGGTACCACGACCGGCCATGTTGGTAGCGATGGTCAGTGCGCCTGGGCGACCGGCCTGGGCGATGATCTCGGCTTCTTTTTCGTGGAACTTGGCGTTGAGGACCTTGTGCTCGATGCCTTCCTTGTTGAGCAGGTTCGATACATGCTCGGAAGTTTCGATGGTGGCGGTACCCACCAGGATCGGACGACCCTGGGCCATGCCGTCCTTGATGTCGTTGATGATGGCCGCGTATTTCTCCTCGGCCGTCAGGAACACCAGGTCGTTGAAGTCTTTACGGGCCAGCGGCTTGTTCGGCGGGATAACCATCACCGACAGACCGTAGATCTGGTGGAACTCGAACGCTTCGGTATCGGCCGTACCGGTCATGCCGGACAGCTTGTTGTACAGGCGGAAGTAGTTCTGGAAGGTGGTGGACGCCAACGTCTGGCTTTCAGCCTGGATGTTGAGGTGTTCCTTGGCTTCGATGGCCTGGTGCAGGCCTTCGGACAGACGACGACCGGGCATGGTACGGCCGGTGTGTTCGTCAACCAGCACAACCTGGCCGTCCTGCACGATGTATTCAACGTTGCGGTGGAACAGCTTGTGGGCGCGCAGGCCAGCATACACGTGGGTCAGCAGGCCCAGGTTGTGCGCCGAGTACAGGCTTTCACCTTCGGCCAGCTCGCCGATCTGGGTCAGCATCTCTTCGACGAACTGGTGACCGGCTTCATTGAGTTCGACCTGGCGGGTCTTCTCGTCGATGGAGAAGTGACCTTCTTTGGTCACCACGCCTTCCACTTCCTCGATGTGCTGCTCCAGGCGCGGGATCAACTTGTTGATCTCGGTGTACAGGCGCGAGCTGTCTTCGGCCTGGCCGGAGATGATCAGCGGCGTACGGGCTTCGTCGATCAGGATGGAGTCGACTTCGTCGATCACGGCAAAGTTGAGTTCGCGCTGGAATTTTTCATCCATGCTGAACGCCATGTTGTCGCGCAGGTAGTCGAAACCGAATTCGTTGTTGGTACCGTAGGTGATGTCGCAAGCGTAGGCAGCGCGCTTCTCTTCCGGCGGCTGGAACGGCAATACGACACCGACGGTCAGGCCGAGGAATTCATACAGCGGGCGCATCCAGTTGGCGTCCCGGCGGGCCAGGTAGTCGTTCACCGTCACAACGTGCACGCCCTTGCCGGACAGTGCGTTGAGGTAAACGCCCAGGGTTGCCACCAGGGTCTTGCCTTCACCGGTACGCATTTCGGCAATCATGCCTTCATGCAAGGTCATGCCGCCGATCAACTGGACGTCGAAGTGGCGCATGCCCATGACACGCTTACCGGCTTCACGGGCGACCGCAAAGGCTTCGGGAAGCAGCTTGTCGAGGGTTTCACCTTTGGCTATGCGGGCCTTGAACTCTTCGGTCTTGGCGCGCAATTGGTCGTCCGAAAGGGCAACCATCTGCTCTTCGAAGCCATTGACCAGCTGCACCGTCTTGAGCATGCGTTTGACTTCGCGCTCATTCTTGCTTCCAAAAAGTTTCTTTAACAAAGGCGCAAACATATCGGCAGGTTCTTCCACACATAGGGATGGAGGGCGCACCGTGAGTGGCCCGAGCAGCCCTCACGGCCGCATGCGAACGCGCATTCTACCCGGAATCGTGGGTGAGGAAAGTGGCGTTGTTCCTCGATGCCGGCATGGTGCTGTGAGAGGGCTTGTTTAAAATAAGGGCTTTTGCTGGAACTTCAACCCATGGAGCACAGAAGTTACCTATTGATTTCACAGGTTTTGCCCCGTCGATGCGTTGCGTGGGGGCATTCGGGCGCTTTCTGCTAAGATGGCCGCTCTGTTACTTAAGGTGTCCAATAATGGCATTTCGCCCTCTTATAGCCCGCGCTCCCGGCGCGTTGCTTCGCGAAGCCAAGCCGTTGAAAGCCATCTTTGGCCATGCGCAACGCTTGGGCCATCTGCAACGCCTGCTCGAAACCCAGCTGCAACCCGCCGCACGCGAACATTGCCACGTGGCGTCCTGGCGCGAGGGCAACCTGCTGCTAATTGTCACAGACGGCCATTGGGCAACCCGCTTGCGTTATCAGCAAAAACGCCTGCAACGGCAGTTGATGGCCTTTGATGAATTCGCCAGCCTGATGCGCATCCAGTTCAAGGTCCAGCCGCCCACCGTCCAGCAAGGCGCGGTGGGGCACACCATGGACCTATCGGAAAACGCGGCCGAAACCATTCAGGCAACGGCCGACGGGATCAGCGACCCAGGCCTGCGCGCAGCATTGGAACGGCTCGCCGCCCACGCCAAGCCGAAGGCCTGAACCACTACTTGCGCTTACTGCCGCCGAGCAACGACCCCAACAAACCCCGCACCAACTGCCGCCCCATCTGATTGGCAGCTTGTTGCATCGCGGATTTCAGCGCCTTGCCCGCCGTGGTACTCAGGAATGCACCGGCCTTGTCGGTAAAGCTCGGTTCCTCATCGGCCGGCTTGGCCTCTTCGGTCGGCCCCAACTCTTTACGCGCCATCAGCACTTCGTAGGCTGATTCGCGATCGATCGGCTTGTCATAGCGCCCCGCAAGCGGCGAACTGGCGACCAGCGCCGCGCGCTCAGCCTCGCTCAACGGCCCGATCCGCGATTGCGGCGGTGCAACCAATACGCGCTGGACGACTTCCGGCGTGCCTTTTTCCTGTAGCGTCCCCACCAATGCCTCACCCGTGCCCAGCTCGGTCAGCACCGCCAAGGCGTCAAAGGCCGGGTTTGGCCGGAAACCATCCGCCACTGCCCGCAGGGACTTCTGCTCTTTGGTGGTGAACGCCCGCAGGCCATGCTGGATACGTAGGCCAAGCTGCGCCAGCACCGTGTCCGGCAGGTCCCCTGGAGATTGCGTGACGAAATACACGCCCACCCCTTTGGAACGGATCAACCGCACCACCTGCTCCAGGCGCTCTTGCAACGCCTTGGGCGTATCGGCAAACAGCAGATGCGCCTCATCGAAAAACAGCGCCAGCAACGGTTTGTCCGCATCACCGCGCTCCGGCAATTGCTCGAACAGCTCCGCCAACAGCCATAACAGGAAGGTCGCATAGACCTTCGGCGACTCATGCACCAGGCGGCTGGCATCCAGCAGATGGATACGCCCCCGACCGTCGCTGGCCGGTTGCAGGATATCTTCGAGTTGCAGGGCCGGCTCGCCAAACAAGGCTTCGGCGCCCTGCTGCTCCAGCACCGCCAGGCGCCGCAGCAATGCCTGGCTGGAGCCGGTGGTCATCAGCGCCGCATCGTCGCCCAGCAGTTCCGGGTGATAACGCAGGTGGTTGAGCAGGGCCTTGAGGTCCTTCAAGTCCAGCAGCAACAGGCCTTCGCGGTCGGCCACCTTGAAAGTCGCGTAGAGCGCGGACTGCTGGCTGTCGGTGAGTTCCAACAATGCTCCCAGCAGCAACGGGCCCATTTCGCTGATGGTGGTGCGCAATGGATGACCGGACTGCCCGTGGATATCCCACAACGTGACCGGGTAAGCCTTGGCCGTGTAATTGAGGAAGGGCATGCCGGCAATCCGCTCGGCCACCTTGCCTTGCGGGTTGGCTGCGGCGCCCAGGCCACAGAGGTCGCCCTTGATGTCGGCGGCAAATACCGCCACACCCGCGTCGCTGAACGCTTCCGCCAGGCGCTGCAAGGTCACGGTCTTGCCCGTGCCGGTGGCGCCGGCAATGAGCCCGTGGCGGTTGGCCAGGCGCATGGCCTGGGCGATGGGCTGGCCTTCAAGGTCTGCGCCGATCAGGAGTTGCTTGGAGTCGGACATTTTCTCACCCGTGGTTAAGCTTTAGTGCTGCAAGGTCGATATAGACAGATGTGAGACCCACAAAGTCTAAAAATAGGTCAGATCGTTCCCACAGGAGCCAGCGGAACTGTCACAAGCAATAACACACCTTTTTTGACGCTGCCATTCCGCGCATCCCATAAGGGCGCGCATCGGATATCAAGACCTTAGCGGACCCTACAAGCCATGAATAAAAATCTTCGCTTCAGCCACAAAATCCTGCTTGCAGCCTCCCTTATCGTCGTCGCCGCTTTTGCGCTGTTTACCCTCTACAACGATTACCTGCAACGCAACGCGATCCGCAACAACCTCAACAGTTACCTGCATGAAATGGGCGATGTCACCGCTGGCAATATTCAAACCTGGCTCAGCGGGCGCATTGCGCTGGTCGAGAACGCCGCGCAAAACATCGCCATCAACCCAGAACCCAACGTGGTCGCCAGCCTGCTGGACCAGAAAAGCCTGACGTCCTCGTTCATGGCAACCTACGTCGGCGACAGCACCGGCGCCTTCACCATTCGCCCCGACACCAAGATGCCAGACGGCTTCGACCCGCGCACCCGCCCCTGGTACAAGGGCGCCCAGACCAGCAACGGTTCAACCCTGACCGAGCCCTACATCGACGCAGCGACCGGCAAGTTGATCATTTCCATCGCCACCCCGAGCACCAAGGCCGGCCAGGCCATCGGCGTGGTGGGCGGTGACCTGAGCCTGCAAACCCTGGTGGACAACATTGGCGCACTGAACCTGGGCGGTATGGGTTATGCGTTCCTGGTCAGCGCCGACGGCAAGGTCCTGGTACACCCGGACAAGAACCTGGTGATGAAGTCCCTGGCCGATGTCTATCCAAACAACACCCCGAAAATCAGCAGCGACTTCAGCGAAGTCCAGGCCAACGGCAAGGACAACATCATTACCTTCACGCCGATCAAAGGTTTGCCGTCGGTGAACTGGTACCTGGGCATTTCGGTGGATAAAGACAAAGCTTTCGCCATGCTCAGCGAATTCCGCACCTCGGCGGTGATCGCGACGGTGATTGCCGTGGTGATCATCATCGCCCTGCTCGGCATGTTGATCCGCGTGCTGCTGCAACCGCTGCACCTGATGACCCGTGCCATGCAAGACATCGCCGATGGCGAGGGTGACCTGACCCGCCGCCTGACCATCCAGAACCACGACGAATTCGGCACCCTGGGCAACGCCTTCAACCGTTTCGTCGAGCGCATTCATACCTCGATCCGGGAAGTGTCGTCGGCCACAGGCCAGGTCAATGAAGTGGCCCTGCGCGTGGTCAGCGCCTCCAACTCGTCGATGCTCAACTCCGACGAACAGGCCAACCGCACCAACAGCGTCGCCGCCGCCATCAACCAATTGGGGGCCGCCGCCCAGGAAATCGCCCGCAACGCCGCGCAAGCCTCCAGCCAGGCCAGCGATGCCCGCAACCTCGCGGAAGACGGTCAGCAAGTGGTGGAACGCAATATCAAGGCGATGACTCAGCTATCAGCGATGATCAGCACTTCCAGCGCCAATATCGAAGCACTTAACAGTAAAACAGTGAACATCGGGCAGATCCTCGAAGTGATCACCAGCATCTCCCAGCAAACCAACCTGCTGGCGCTCAACGCCGCTATCGAAGCGGCCCGTGCCGGGGAAGCAGGCCGTGGGTTTGCCGTGGTGGCCGACGAAGTACGCAATCTGGCCCACCGTACCCAGGAGTCGGCGCAACAGGTGCAAACCATGATCGAAGAACTGCAAGTCGGCGCGCGGGATTCGGTCAGCACCATGAGTGAAAGCCAGCGCCACAGCCAAGACAGCGTGGAGATTGCCAACCTCGCCGGCGAACGCCTGAACAGCGTGACCCAGCGCATCGGCGAGATCGACGGCATGAACCAGTCGGTCGCCACCGCCACCGAGGAACAGACCTCTGTGGTGGAGTCGATCAACATGGACATCACCGAGATCAACACCCTCAACCAGGAAGGCGTGGAAAACCTGCAATCGACCTTGCGCGCCTGCGCCGACCTTGAGCAGCAGGCCGGGCGATTGAAGCAGTTGGTCGGCAGCTTCCGCATCTAACCCATCAAGGCATAGGTAACTACACAACGACTGAACCTGACAAAACCCGAAGCTTTGGCTTTGGCCTTGGCTTTGGCTCTGGCTCTGGCTTTTCAGCTTTTGATCTGAGGCGCCCCGTTAACCACGCTGGCCGAACGCAGGCTTGAATCCGTGGGTAACCCGGCAGGACGCCGGGTTAGCCGTCCTGGGCCAAGGATGGCCCATGACGGCGGCCCACGGATTCAAGCCGGAGAGAGGGCACACCGAGCCTAGGCGAGGTGCCGAGTGGTGGGGCGAAGCGTTTTTGGTTACTTTTGGCGCTTTTCCAAAAGTGACCCGCCGTAAGGGCGGAACCATTAGCCGCCGTTACCTAAATAACGGATATGTACTCCGACCAAAAAGCCCCAGCGCCTGACACATAGCTATCGCAGGCAAGCCAGCTCCCACATTTTGAACCGGTTTACAGCTGGTAAAAATCGCCCGACTGCCAGGCCGTCACGGGAGCAAGCTCCCTCGCCACAGGTCCAGCAGTAATGCTCAAAGTTGTGTAGATACCTGTTCCCATCAAGGGCAAGCCGTTACGCCTTGTCGTCTTCGGCCTTGCCCTGCTCACGCTCCCACAGCTCGGCGGCACCCGGGAATTCGGTGCCGTCTTCAGCGTCGAGGTCATCGGGGTCATACCGACTCAAACAGCCCTCCCCCAACGTCACCGGGGCTTTGGACGTGGCTTTGTCCAGCGGATCGCTCATGGTCCACTCCTAAACGGCAGGCAAAAAAAGGGCCTGGGACGATTTAACGCCCAGGCCCTTCATTCTTCAATCACAACGCGATGATCAGAACACGACAGTCTTGTTGCCGTGTACCAACACGCGGTCTTCCAGGTGATAGCGCAGGCCACGGGCCAGCACCATCTTCTCGACATCACGACCGAAGCGCACCATGTCTTCAATGCTGTCGCTGTGGCTGACGCGTACCACGTCCTGCTCGATGATCGGGCCGGCGTCCAGCTCTTCGGTCACGTAGTGGCACGTCGCGCCAATCAGCTTCACGCCGCGCAGCGAAGCCTGGTGATAAGGCTTGGCGCCAACAAACGACGGCAGGAAGCTGTGGTGAATGTTGATCACCTTGCCCGCGTACTCACTGCACAGCTCCGGCGGCAGGATCTGCATGTAGCGCGCCAGCACGACGACGTCGGCTTCATGCTGCTTGACCAGGCGGGAGACCTCGGCAAAGGCCGGCTCCTTGTCCTGCGGGTTGACCGGCACGTGGTAATACGGGATGCCATGCCACTCGACCATACTGCGCAGGTCATCATGGTTGGAAATCACACAGGCGATCTCGCAGTCCAGCTCATCACTGTGCCAGCGGTGCAGCAAGTCGGCGAGGCAGTGGGATTCGCGACTGGCCATCAGCACCACGCGCTTCTTCTGCTCGGTGTCGGTGATGTGCCAGGTCATCGAGAACTCTTCGGCAATCGGCGCAAATGCGTCGCGGAAGGCATCAAGACCAAAGGGCAGCGAATCGGCACGAATCTCGTGACGCATGAAGAACCAACCGCTGAGATTGTCCGAGTGATGGCTCGCCTCGGTGATCCAGCCGTTGTGGGAGGCCAGGAAATTACTGACTTTGGCAACGATACCAACCCGGTCCGGGCAAGCAATCACCAGCCGAAAAGTGCGCATTAGGGGGAAACTCCAGAACTTCGCAAAGGCCGCCATTCTAGCGACAACGCAGAAAAACTGCAGTATCCGTTACGCCCATTCTGAGCGCTCGCCCCGGACACATCCCTTAACAGCGTAAGGTTTTACCAGCGTTATATGAACGCTTAACTGCAAGATTGAGCAGTTAGGCCTTTTAAGGAGATTATCTTTGCGGCCTACGCCCTATTAATTAATTCGAACGCAGGGCATTGCCACAAACATTCAACGTAATTCACATAAATACACCCTTAAATGTTTACTTGAGGATTTGGCCTGACTATTATTGGCCCACTTCCTGTCAATCAGCGCTCTACATAAGGTAGTCCACATGTCCCTGATCAACGAATACCGCGCCACCGAAGAAGCTATCAAAGAGCTGCAAGCCCGTTTGAAGAACCTGTCCCAAGACGACAAGCTGCAAACTGAGCTGGAATTCGAAGGCAAACTGCGCACCCTGATGGGTGAGTACTCCAAGTCCCTGCGTGACATCATCGCGCTGCTGGACCCAGAGTCGAAAGTTAAGGCCCCACGTGGCGCCGTGAAAACTACCGGCACCAAGCGTGCGCGCAAGGTCAAGCAATACAAGAACCCGCACAACGGCGAAGTGATTGAAACCAAAGGTGGCAACCACAAAACGCTGAAAGAGTGGAAAGCCAAGTGGGGTGGTGACGTGGTTGAAGGCTGGGCTACCCTGCTGGGCTAAGCCTCATCGGGCCAAGGCCTGATACACGACACATAAAAAACGCCAGCTTGCTGGCGTTTTTTATTGCCATTTTTTTAATAACCCGATTACAAATTGAAGCGTGCCGCTAAAGAATCGGCATAATGCTGCCACTGATCCAACACCTGAAGCTGATACGGCGTAGCACTTACCGCCAACTCCAGCCGCGCCTGGTTAAATGCCTCAAGGGTAATCGGCGCCCCCCAATCAGGGTCCGTCAAACGCTGCGCACAGAACAGTTTCCAGCGTTGTTGTTCCTCGCTGTTCAAGGTCTCTGGAAAGTTACGCGCACGGTAGCGAAATAATAATTCGGGCAGCCGATGATCATCGAAAGGCCACGGCTGGCTGGCTAATTGTGCCGGCTCGGCGTTGCGCACTTGCTCGCATAAGCGACGATCACGATCACCGATAAAACCATCATAAAGCTGCTGCTCCGGGTCACTGGTCGGCGCAAAATCTTCCTCGGCATAAATCGCCGCCAACTTGTCGCGCCAAACTTCCTGTGCGTCAGTTAGCCGCAGCGCGCGCGCCTGATAACTGTCCATATCCAATTGCAGCCGCTCGCGATCTTGCGCCCGCAGCACACTCAATGGCGCCACTACCGGGCAGCGATTGATGTGCAGCAACTTGAGGGGCACCGGCAACTCACCCTCCGCCAGCTCATCACGCCGCGTGTAAAGGCGCTGGCGTAACGTCTCGGCGTCAAGGTCCAGCAACCCCTGAGGGTCGAGGCCCAGGTCGCACACGATCAATGCATTGCGGTTGCGTGGGTGCCACGCCAACGGCAATACCACGCCCAGGTAATGGCGTTCAGCAGAAAAGCGCCCGGAAATATGCACCATCGGTTGCAGCAGCCGCACCTGGTCCATTACACGCTGCTTGCTGCGCAGCTCGAACAGCCAGTCGTACAGCTTGGGCTGTTTTTCCCGTACCAGCCGCGCCAACGCGATGGTGGCACGCACGTCGGACAAGGCATCGTGGGCCTGGCCGTGGTCAATGCCGTTGGCCGCGGTCAGGCGTTCGAGCTTGAGCGTGACGCGCCCGTCCTGTTGCGGCCACTCGATGCCTTCCGGGCGCAGGGCGTAGGCGGTGCGCACCACATCGATCAAATCCCAGCGGCTGTTACCCCCTTGCCACTCACGCGCATAAGGGTCGAAAAAGTTGCGATACAGGCTGTAGCGCGTCATTTCATCGTCAAACCGCAGGGTGTTGTAACCCGCTCCGCAGGTACCAGGGGCTGCCAGCTGCGCGTGTACCCGCGTCATGAAATCAGCCTCGGCCAAACCCTTTTGCGCGAGGATGTCCGGGGTGATGCCAGTGATCGCACACGCGGCAGGATGGGGCAGGATATCGTCGCTGGGTTGGCAGTACAGGTTGACCGGCGGCCCGACTTCGTTCAGTTCGAGGTCGGTGCGAATACCGGCGACCTGAAGCGGACGATCGCTGCGCGGGTTGATGCCGGTGGTTTCATAGTCGTACCAGAAAATGGAGGTCACGGGCTGTTCCTGTGCTGATGATGCGCAAAGTCTAGGCGCTGCAAGGCGCTCGAAGCCAGCGCGATCTCGCCTGTACAAACATCCAGCAAAAGCTTGAGTGGTTGCTTCCAGCGCCGACACTGCTAGCATCCGTGTCTGCCAGCCACACTGCACTGCCAAGGATCGCGATGCCATCAGCCCCATTGGACACCCGCTACCAGATCGAAACACCGGAGGGCATCGACCTGCCGTTACGCCCTGCGGGCCTTGCGCCGCGTGCATTGGCCTTTGCGTTCGACCTGGGCTTGCGCGGGCTGATCATGGGAATCCTCATCGTCCCCCTGGCGTTGCTCGGCAACCTGGGGATCGGCATCGGTTCGCTGCTGCTGTTCCTGGTCAGCTGGTGGTACATGGTGCTGTTCGAAGTGCTCAACCAGGGCTGCTCGCCGGGCAAGCAAGTGATGGGCCTGCGTGTCGTTCAGGACGATGGCACACCCATCAGTTGGTCAGCCTCTTTGATTCGCAATCTGCTGCGCTTTATCGACATGCTGCCTTTCGGATATTTTCTGGGGGCTATCAGTTGCCTGCAGCACCCGCATTTCAAACGACTCGGCGACTTGGCCGCCGGCACCCTGGTGATCTACCACGAACGCCCCCTGCCACGCCCCAAAGTGCCCCAGGCCGCTGCCCTGCGCCTACCCTTTGCACTGGACCTCGACGAGCAGCGCGCCATTCTCGGCTTTGCCGAACGCCAGGGTGAACTGTCCACCGAGCGGGTTCACGAACTGGCTTCGATCCTCGCGACGCCCTTGCAGGTGTCTCCGGCCCGGGCCGTCGAGCAACTCAACGGCGTGGCCCGTGGCTTGTTGGGGCCGACATGAAACAGAGCCTCTTCGAACAGCGTCACCAGCCTCAATGGCAAGCCTTCACGGCACAGCTGGAACAGTTGGAGCAAGGCAAGGCCAAGGCCAGTGACCTGGCCGGTTTCCCCCATCAGTATCGACGCCTGTGCCAACACCTCGCCCTGGCGCAGGAGCGCGGCTACAGCAGTTACCTGGTGGACCCGCTGCAGCAATTGGCCCTGCGTGGCCATCAACAGTTGTATCGCCATCGCAGCCAATTGGGGGCGAAGGTACTGAGCTTCGTACTCGCGGACTTCCCGCGCCTGGTGCGCGCCCAGTGGCGCTTTGTGTTGGCCGCCAGCCTGCTGTTCTTCGGCAGCCTGGTGGGCGTAGCAGTGCTGGTGTTCCTGTTTCCCGACCTGATCTACAGCATCGTCAGCCCCCAGCAGGTGGCCGAGATGCAAAGCATGTATGACCCCGCTGCCAGCCGCCTCGGGCGGGCCGCCGAGCGCGCGTCAAGTGAAGACTGGATGATGTTTGGCTACTACGTGATGCACAACATCGGTATCGCCTTCCAGACCTTTGCCGCCGGTTTGCTCCTGGGCCTGGGCAGCGTGTTCTTCTTGATTTTCAACGGCCTGATCATCGGCGCGGTCTCCGGGCACCTCACCGAAATCGGCTACGGCCAGACGTTCTGGTCATTCGTGATCGGCCATGGTGCCTTTGAACTCAGTGCCATCGCCCTGGCCGGCGCGGCAGGCCTGCAGTTGGGCTGGGCGCTGATCGCCCCCGGGCAACTGACCCGTGGTGAATCCCTGAGGCTGGCGGCCCATCAAAGCGTGCAGATGCTCTGCGGCGTGATGGCGTTCCTCCTGATCGCAGCGTTTATCGAAGCCTATTGGTCCTCCACCACCAGCACTGCACCCTGGCTCAAATACCTCGTGGGCGCCCTGCTCTGGCTGCTGGTAGCCACTTACCTGATCTTTGCCGGACGGATTCGCCATGCGCCTGAGTAACGCAAGCGTGGTGATTCGCCCTCGCACATCCTGGGAGGCCATGGACCTTGGGGTGCTCATGGCGCAGGAACATCGCTGGCTGCTGATGGGCAGTTGGGCGTTGGTGACATTGCCGATTTTCGCGTTGCTGACCGCACTGCTATGGAAGTACCCCTCCATGGTCATGTTCCTGTTCTGGTGGTTGAAGCCGGCCTTTGATCGTCTGCCGCTGTATATCCTGTCCAAAACCCTGTTCGCAGAAACGCCGGGTATCGGCCAAGCCGTGCGCCATTGGCCGCGCCTGCTCAAGGGCCAATTGCTGGCCAGCCTGACCTGGCGGCGATTCAGCCTGAGCCGCAGCTTCGCAATGCCCGTCAGCCAACTCGAAGGCCTGGATGGCAAGGAACGCCAGCGTCGTCTAGGCGTATTGCAACAACGCAACGCCGGGGCCGGGCGCTGGTTGACCCTTATCGGGATGCACCTGGAGATAGGCCTGTGGCTGGGTTGCATGGCCCTGTTCTATTTGTTCATCCCCCAACAGCTGGAACTGGATTGGGACTGGCGACGGCTGGCATTGGCCACCGGTTCAGAGGCGCTCTGGCTGGAACACTTGGGCAATGGGTTCTACGCACTGATCCTGGTGTTCTGGGAACCCATCTACGTGGCGTGCGGCTTCAGCCTTTACCTCAATCGCCGCACCGTGCTGGAAGCCTGGGACCTGGAGCTGGTGTTCCGCCGCCTGCGTCAACGCCTGAGCAGCGCGGTGCCACTTGCACTGCTGGTGTTCGTGTTGATCTGCGCCCCGTTCAGCCGCCCGGCGATGGCCGATGAGGCTTCCACGCAAGAGCAAGTGAGCACCCAGGCCGCCAGCCAATCGATCAAGGCACTGCTGGATAAACCCCCGTTCAAGAACCCGGAGACTGTCACGCGTTATCGCTTCGGCGAAGAAAAGCCTGCCGTCAAAAACAAACCCCACGGCAACGGCAAGCTGCCGGCCTGGCTGCAAGCATTGCTGGACAACCTCAACAGCAATGCCTTCAAACACATCGCCCAAGGTGTGGAAGTAGTGCTTTGGAGCCTGTTGGCAGGCGGCATTGCCCTGCTGGTCTGGCGCTACCGTGACTGGCTGCACACCTTTGTCACCCAGCGCCGGCCACGCCAACCCAAACCCGGCAAGCCGCCGCCCACCCAACTGTTCGGCCTGGAGTTGGGGGTTGAAACCCTACCCGACGATATCGCCAGCACCGCTGAGCAACTTTGGCCCACGCAGCCACGGGAAGCGCTCGGCCTGCTCTATCGCGGCCTGCTCAGCCGGCTGTTGCACGATTTCAACCTGCCGCTCAAAAGCGCGGACACCGAAGGCCAGGTCCTGGAACGCATTCAAATGCTGCAACAGCCACAGCTGCTGGCATTCAGTGACGAGCTGACCGGACACTGGCAAAACCTCGCTTACGGCCATCGCCTTCCCCCGGTCCAGGCTCAACAACAACTGTGCAGTCACTGGCGCGCCCTGTTCAATTCGGGAGCGTCCCAATGAACCGGCCATTCTTGTGGATCGGCCTACTGCTCGTGGGCCTGCTGGGGGTGGGGAGCTATTTTCTCTGGAGCAACGCGGTCCCCTACGACGAAGTCATCGACCACGGCCCCTCTCCAGAAGCCAGGGCCAACCCTTACCTGGCGGCGGAACACTTCCTGCGCCAGCACGGCCTGAGCGTCCAACACGCCAACGGCCTGGAGCGCCTGGCGACCCTTCCCGCCACGGGCAACAGCCTCTTGTTACTGGGGGACCGCAGCAACATGTCGCCTCGCCAGGTCGAGCAACTCCTGGAATGGGCCAAGGCCGGCGGCCATCTGCTGTTGGTGGCCGAAGCACTGTGGGACGAAGAAAGCGGCAAAAGCGGCGATTTGCTGCTTGATCGCCTGCATCTTCAGCAAACATTGAGTGACGAACCTGAAGAGCCCGCCACGGCCCGCAAAAAGCGGGCTCCCGACCTGACAAAGCTCTATGTCGACAACGAAACCGCCCCGGCCTATTTCAGCTTCGACACCGACTTCAACCTCACCGACCCCAAGCACCTGGCGCAGTTTTCCGCCAACAGCGCAAAGTCCAGCCACCTGATGCAGCTCCAGCTTGGGCAGGGCAATGTGACGGTAATCACCGACAGCGACCTGTGGAAGTACCCGGCAATCGGCAAGCACGACAACGCCTGGCTGTTGTGGTATCTGAACCAAGGCACCGACGTGACCTTGTTGTTCAACAGCGACGTAGATGACCTCTTCACCTTGCTGCTGCGCTATTTCCCCCAAGCCCTGGTGGCGCTCGCCGCACTGCTCGCCCTGGCGCTTTGGCACGCCGGCATGCGCCAAGGCCCGATGCGTGCCCCCGCGCCCAAGGCGCGCCGACAATTGCTGGAACACTTGCAGGCCAGTGCCGATTTCCTGCTGCGCCGCAGTGGCCAGGGTGCCTTGTTACAAGCCTTGCAGCGCGACATCCTGCGCGCCGCAAGGCGTCGCCACCCAGGCTTTGAACACCTCGACACGGCTGAACAGCAGCAAGCCCTTGAACAGCTGACACGCCAACCCTCTCACGTCATCAGCCAGGCCCTCGGCCCACTTGCGGCAAAACGGCTTTCCAGTGCCGACTTCAGCCGCCAGGTGGCAAGCCTGCAAACTCTCAGGAACGCCCTATGAGCGAATATTCCCCGGCACCGCCTCCGACGACCGCAGCCCTGCACCTGGCAAGCCAGCAGGCACAGGCCCTGCGTGTTGAACTACGCAAGGCGGTGATTGGCCAGGATCAAGTGATCGATGACGTACTCACGGCACTGATCGCCGGCGGCCACGTATTGCTTGAAGGCGTGCCCGGCCTGGGCAAGACCTTGCTGGTACGTGCCCTGGCGCGGTGTTTTGGCGGCGACTTCGCGCGCATCCAGTTCACCCCGGACTTGATGCCCAGCGATGTCACCGGCCACGCCGTGTACGACCTGCACACCGAGCAGTTCAAGCTGCGCAAAGGGCCGCTATTTACCCATTTGCTGCTGGCTGACGAAATCAACCGTGCCCCTGCCAAGACCCAGGCTGCCTTGCTCGAAGCCATGCAGGAGCGCCAGGTCACGCTTGAAGGGGAAGCGTTGCCCATTGGTCAACCGTTCATGGTGCTGGCAACCCAGAACCCGATCGAACAGGAAGGCACCTACCCGTTGCCCGAGGCCGAACTGGACCGTTTCATGCTGAAGGTGCGCATGGACTACCCGGATGCCCAGCAGGAACTGGACATGGTGCGTGAAGTCACGCGCTCATCCCGCGCCGACATGCTCGACGTACAACCCCTGCGCACCGTGCTGCACGCCGACGATGTGCTGCAACTCCAGCAGATCGCCAGTGAGCTCGCCCTGGACGAGCAAGTCCTGGATTATGCCGTGCGCCTGGCACGCGCCACCCGCAGCTGGCCCGGCTTGACCATTGGCGCCGGCCCGCGTGCGTCCATCGCCCTGGTGCGCGGTGCCCGGGCCAGGGCCCTGTTGCGCGGCGGCGAGTTCGTCACCCCGGACGACATCAAGAGTTGCGCCTTGGCCGTATTGCGCCACCGGGTGCGTATTGCCCCGGAACTGGACATCGACGGATTGGACGTGGACCAGGTGCTCAAGCAAATGCTCGACCAGATCCCGGCCCCTCGGCAGTGAGCCGCCCATGAAACCAACCCGCCTGCTGCTGACCTGGCTTGCCGTGCTGCTGGGCCTGAACACCCTGCTGGGCGCTGGCGTGGCGTTGCAGCTTGAGGTGCCCGAAACCCTGCACTCAATCGCCTGGGGACTGCTGCTGGCACTCTTGCTGTTGGCATTACTGGATGCCGCCCGCCTGCGCCGGCGCCCCTCCCCACGCGTGCAGCGGCAGATGCCCGGCAGCCTGGCATTGGGTCGTTGGGGCGAGGTACACCTGAGGTTTGAGCACGACTACCCACAGCCCCTGAGCGTGCACGTATTCGATCACGTCCCCGATGGCCTGGGCGTGGAGAACATGCCCCAAACCATCGAATTGCGACCCGGCGAGCGAAGTGAGTGGGTGTATCGCCTGCGTCCTTCGCGGCGCGGGCATTTCAGTTTCAGCCGTTGCGAAGTGCACCTGCCAAGCCACTTGGGGCTTTGGGCTGCGCGACGTTTTGTCGACGCCAGCGACTCCACCCGTGTCTACCCGGATTTCGCCCGCCTCTACGGTGCGCAACTCCTGGGGGTGGATAACTGGCTGAGCCAGTTGGGGGTTCGCCAACACCCGCGACGGGGACTAGGGCTGGAGTTTCATCAACTGCGCGAGTTCCGCGAGGGTGACAGCCTGCGCCAGATCGACTGGAAAGCCACTGCCCGGCAACGCACGCCCATCGCCCGGGAATACCAGGATGAACGCGACCAGCAGATCGTGTTCATGCTCGACTGCGGCCGTCGCATGCGTAGCCAGGATGGCGAGCTGTCGCATTTCGACCATGCCCTCAATGCCTGCCTGCTGCTCAGCTACGTCGCCTTGCGCCAGGGTGACGCGGTGGGGTTGTGTACTTTCGCCGGCGAACGCTCGCGCTACCTTGCGCCCGTCAAGGGCAGCAGCCAGTTGAACCTGCTGCTCAACGCGGTGTACGACCTGGACACCACCCGACGCACGGCCGACTACGAGGTCGCTGCCACCCAATTGTTGGCCCGACAAAAACGCCGTGCCTTGGTGATCGTGGTCACCAACCTGCGGGATGAGGACGATGACGCGTTGCTGAGCGCCGTCAACCGCATCAGCCGCCAACACCGGGTGCTGGTGGCAAGCTTGCGCGAGGAGGTGCTCGATCAACTGCGCCAGGCCCCGGTGCAAACCTTGGATGAAGCCCTGGCCTACAGCGGCGCCGTAGACTACCTCAACACCCGGAATGAACTGCACGACCGTTTGGCCGCCCATGGCCTGTCGGTGCTGGACACCTCGCCATCGGCGCTGGGAGCGGATCTGGTAACACGCTACCTGGGTTGGAAAAAGGCAGGAGTATTCTGAAGCGCGGAGGGCGCAGCCACGGCTGGGGTGGTCCCCTGGCCGTGCCGATTGCGCTCTGGATCTAGGCGGAAGCCTGCACGTGGTCAAAACTGAAGTAGTGCAACAACAGGTTGATCAGTTGCCCATACTCCGCAGGCGCCTGGGACAGGCTGAACCCCGAATCGTAATGCTGTGGATTGATATCTTCCCGGCTCCACAGGCAGGTCGCCGTGAGATCCACCACAAGCACAGAGGTTTCAGGCCCGGGCATCTTCAAGCGTAGCTCGAAGTCGACACCGACCATCATGGGTAATTGGCTGATTAACATCAGCCCGCCTTCCGAGACATTACCTAAAAAGCCGATTGGCTTATCGGTTAGACGGTTAAACACTTGGAGGAAACAAGGTAACTGGTGCCGTTCGATCCGTCGGTCGGTAAACATGGTGAGATCGCCATCCAGTGGCCATGACTCTGGCCGTGCCAGTGAAAAGGAACGAGCAACATCGCTCGCTCTCCCTGGATTCCGACGTGACAACAACACGTTTGTCACAGGACAACTGCCGAATCCGGGCCCCGCATCCGTTTGAATAAAAACTTGTACAAACGAACATTCAAAGAGTAGCCCAAGACTGGCAGCAGGCCAGCTATTAAATGACGAATATCATCACAACGACGCTGGACGTGCCTGTGCGGTGCTCGCGCCGGAGTAATGCCCCAGCTGTTGCAAGGTATCGAGCCGCGCGCGGGCACGGTATGCGTACTCGCTCGACGGGTATTGATTGATGATGAATTGATAGGTCTGCACAGCATCGACGAACAGTTTCTGCCGCTCCAGGCATTGCCCGCGCAGCATCGAGACTTCCGGCTGCACGTAGCGACGGCTGCGGCTTTCACGATCGACCTGGGACAACTCCAGGGTCACGCGCTCGCAATCGCCAACCTTGTAGGCACGGTAGGCGTTGTTCAAATGGTGGTCCATCGACCAGCGGGTGCAGCCGACAACACTGACGGCCAGGGCAGCAATGAGCAAAATTCGCATGAGGGTTCTCCTGTCTTGTGCAATGTATCGACCCCTCGCCGAAAATCTTCAAGGTTGTTCGTCATCAGCCGCTGTGAAAACAAGTCAATCATCGATAAGTAGTGCAAACGAACAATGACTACAACGATAGAGCATAGTAGCCTTCCTCAGCGCTTGAACTCAGGAGTCTGTGCATGTCCGTCCGTCGTACCAAAATCGTCGCCACCCTTGGCCCGGCCAGTAACTCGCCGGAAGTCCTCGAACAGCTGATTCTGGCTGGTTTGGACGTTGCCCGTCTGAACTTCTCCCACGGCACCCCAGACGAGCACAAGGCTCGCGCCAAACTGGTGCGTGACCTGGCTGCCAAGCACGGCCGCTTCGTGGCACTGCTGGGTGACCTGCAAGGCCCGAAAATCCGTATCGCCAAATTCGCCAACAAGCGTATCGAGCTGAAGATCGGTGATCAGTTCACCTTCTCCACCAGCCACCCGCTGACCGAAGGCAACCAGCAAGTCGTGGGTATCGACTACCCGGACCTGGTCAAGGACTGCGGCGTCGGCGACGAACTGTTGCTGGACGACGGTCGCGTGGTGATGCGCGTCGACACCGCCACCCCGACTGAACTGCACTGCACCGTGATCATCGGCGGCCCGCTGTCGGACCACAAAGGCATCAACCGTCGTGGTGGTGGCTTGACCGCACCGGCCCTGACTGAAAAAGACAAGGCCGACATCAAGCTCGCCGCCGAAATGGAAGTGGACTACCTCGCCGTGTCCTTCCCGCGCGACGCCGCCGACATGGAATACGCCCGTAAACTGCGCGACGAAGCCGGCGGTACCGCCTGGCTGGTGGCGAAGATCGAACGTGCCGAAGCCGTGGCCGATGACGAAACCCTCGACGGCCTGATCAAGGCTTCCGACGCCGTGATGGTTGCCCGTGGTGACCTGGGTGTGGAAATCGGCGACGCCGAGCTGATCGGTATCCAGAAGAAGATCATCCTGCACGCACGCCGTCACAACAAAGCGGTAATCGTGGCGACCCAGATGATGGAGTCGATGATCCAGAACCCGATGCCAACCCGCGCCGAAGTGTCCGACGTGGCCAACGCCGTGCTCGACTACACCGACGCCGTGATGCTCTCGGCGGAAAGTGCTGCTGGCCCGTACCCGCTGGAAGCGGTGCAAGCCATGGCGCGTATCTGCGTCGGCGCCGAAAAGCACCCGACCAGCAAGACCTCCAGCCATCGCATCGGCAAAGAGTTCGAAAGCTGCGACCAGAGCATCGCCCTGGCCGCCATGTACACCGCCAACCACTTCCCGGGCGTGAAGGCGATCATCGCCTTGACCGAAAGTGGCTACACGCCGTTGATCATGTCGCGCATCCGTTCCTCGGTGCCGATCTACGCGTTCACCCCGCATCGCGAAGCCCAGGCTCGCGCGGCGATGTTCCGTGGCGTGTACACCGTACCGTTCGACCCGGCTTCGCTGGCACCGAATGAAGTCAGCCAGGCGGCCATCGACGAGTTGGTCAAGCGCGGCGTCGTGGAGAAAGGCGACTGGGTGATCCTGACCAAGGGCGACAGCTACCACACCACCGGTGGCACCAACGGCATGAAGATCCTGCATGTGGGCGACCCGCAGGTCTGAGTGACCGCTGAATGAAAAAGCCCCGACTGGTTCGGGGCTTTTTTATACCTGGGTTTTTGTGTGGCTGCAGAGGTCCTCATCGTGGGCAAGCCCGCTCCCACAGGGGATCGCGGTCAAACTGTGGGAGCGGGCTTGCCCGCGATGAGGGCCGCCCTACCACCACACATCTACCGCCGAGTGACAAAAGCCGACAACGCCGCCACCGCCTCCGGCGACCTCAACCGCTGCGTAAACAACGCCCCCTCTTCTTCGATCACCCGCCGCAACTGCTCGCGATCCACACTCTTCATCAGTTGCTTGGTCACCTGCACCGCCCCCGGCGCCAGGTCTTCAAAACGTGTAGCCATTTCCCGCGCCTTGGCCAACGCCGCTTCACCACTGGCCAACGCCTCGGTGGCAATCCCCCACCCGGCCGCCTGCTCGCCGCTGAAACCTTCGCCCAACAGCAACAATTCAGCCGCTTTCGCATGCCCCAACAAGCGCGGCAGGATCAGGCTCGAACCAAACTCCGGACACAACCCCAGGTTGACAAACGGCATGCGCAAACGCGCATCGCGACTGACGTAGACCAGGTCGCAATGCAGCAACAGGGTGGTGCCGATACCCACCGCCGCGCCCGCCACTGCGGCGACCACCGGTTTGCGGCAGTTGAGCAGGCTTTGCATAAAGTGAAACGGTGGGCTGTCGAGGCTGGAGGGCGGTTGCTGAAGGAAGTCGCTGATGTCATTGCCGGCGGTAAAACACGCGCTGCTGCCCTGGATCAGGACGGCACGAATCGCATCATCCGCGTCAGCCTGTTCAAACGCCTCGGCCAACTGCGTGTACATCGCGCGGGTCAGGGCGTTTTTCTTGTCGGGGCGATTGAGCTGCAAGGTCAGCAACCCACGTTCGCGGTACTGCAGGATGGCGTCGGTCATGGCGATTCTCGCGGCCTTGGAATTCAGCGCTCAACCCCGGGGCAGGAACACATCGGCCAGCAGTTGATTGCGCGGCAGGCCCGCCAGGAACAGGCGCTTGGAAAACGCCTCGACCTGGGCGGGGTGCCCGCAGAGTAAGGCCAGGGTTTGCCGCGAAACAAGCCGCAGTTGTGCCAATGCCTGGGGCGCCTGCGCCGCCGTCCACAACTCCACCACCAGGTTGGGATGCTGGGCAGCCAGCGCGGCCAAGGGCTCCGCCAGATAATGCCCGCCAACATCATGGGCCAGGTGAATCACGCGAATGGCGCCTTGGTGATCCTGGCGCAACGCCTCGCGCAACACGCCCCACAACGGGCCCAGGCCGGTGCCCGACGCCAGCAGCCACAACGGCCGGGCTTGCCAGTCGGGATCGTATTGCAGCGCGCCGCCACGCAATTCGCCCAGGCGCAAAACGTCGCCAACCTGCAACTGCCGGGCACGATCACTGAATTCACCGGGCTGACGGCAATCGAGGTGAAACTCCAGGAACGGCTCTTCCTGGGGCAAGCTCGCCAGGGAATAAGGGCGCGCCACCTGCCCCGCCCACAACACCAGATGTTGCCCGGCGCGATAACGCAGGCCGCGCTCCGGTTGCAGACGCAGGCGCAGCACCGTCGGGCTCAGCCAATCAGCCCCCACCACCTGGGCGGCCAAACCGTCACGTGTCGGGTCAAAGGTTTCGACCCGCAGATCGCCGCTGACCTGGCACTGGCAGGCCAACCGCCAGCCCTCCTGACGTTGCGCCGGGCTCAAGGCTTCCGGCTGCCGATCCAAAACCTCACCGGCACAGCGCACCAGGCACGCATGGCAACTGCCGGCGCGGCAACTATAGGGCACGGCCACACCCGCCTGGTTCAGCGCATCCAGCAGATTGCTGCCGGGGGCGACCGACCAGTGGCGTTCGCCGACGTGCAGTTCAGGCATATAAAGGTCTCAATCTCAGGGGATGGGCACAGGGAATCATGCCTGCGACAGTTTGACCATAGTCGGGTGTATCGGCCACCGCGCCGGGTTATACTGCCGCGCCTTTTTAGCGTCGCGCCTGCACCATTGGCGTGCCTTGGAAAGGTGGTTCCAGCCGACCGATGCAACACTGGAGCCACCTTTATTGAATGTTCCCTTATAGAGGAGCGCGACTCATGACCGTGATCAAGCAAGACGACCTGATTCAGAGCGTTGCCGACGCCCTGCAATTCATTTCCTACTACCACCCGGTTGATTTCATCCAGGCCATGCACGAAGCCTACCTGCGCGAAGAATCGCCAGCGGCCCGTGACTCCATCGCCCAGATCCTGATCAACTCGCGCATGTGCGCCACCGGCCATCGCCCGATCTGCCAGGACACCGGTATCGTCACCGTGTTCGTGCGCGTGGGCATGGACGTGCGTTGGGATGGCGCCACCATGGGCCTGGACGACATGATCAACGAAGGCGTGCGTCGCGCCTACAACCTGCCGGAAAACGTCCTGCGTGCATCCATCCTGGCCGACCCGGCAGGCGCGCGTAAAAACACCAAGGACAACACCCCGGCGGTCATCCACTACTCCATCGTCCCGGGTAACACCGTGGAAGTGGACGTGGCGGCCAAAGGCGGCGGTTCCGAGAACAAGTCGAAAATGGCCATGCTCAACCCGTCCGACTCGATCGTCGACTGGGTGCTCAAGACCGTTCCGACCATGGGCGCCGGCTGGTGCCCACCGGGCATGCTCGGCATCGGCATCGGCGGCACCGCCGAGAAAGCCGCGGTGATGGCCAAGGAAGTGTTGATGGAATCCATCGACATCCACGAGCTGAAAAAGCGCGGCCCGCAGAACCGTATCGAAGAGATGCGCCTGGAGCTGTTCGAGAAGGTCAACCAACTGGGCATCGGCGCCCAGGGCCTGGGTGGCCTGACCACCGTGCTCGACGTGAAGATCATGGACTACCCGACCCACGCCGCTTCGTTGCCGGTGTGCATGATCCCCAACTGCGCCGCCACCCGTCACGCGCACTTTGTGCTCGACGGTTCGGGCCCGGCGTCGCTGGAAGCGCCACCGCTGGACGCCTACCCGGAAATCGTCTGGGAAGCCGGCCCATCGGCCCGCCGCGTCAACCTCGACACCCTGACCCCGGAAGAAGTGCAGAGCTGGCAGCCGGGCGAAACCGTGTTGCTCAACGGCAAGATGCTCACCGGTCGCGACGCTGCGCACAAGCGCATGGTCGAGATGCTGAACAAGGGCGAAACCCTGCCGGTGGACCTCAAGGGTCGCTTCATCTACTACGTCGGCCCGGTGGATCCGGTGCGCGAAGAAGTGGTTGGCCCGGCGGGCCCGACCACCGCGACGCGGATGGACAAGTTCACCCGTCAGATCCTCGAACAAACCGGCCTGTTGGGCATGATCGGCAAATCCGAGCGCGGCCCGACTGCGATCGAAGCGATCAAGGACCACAAGGCCGTGTACCTGATGGCCGTGGGCGGCGCAGCCTACCTGGTGGCGCAAGCCATCAAGAAGTCCCGCGTTGTCGCGTTCGCCGAGCTGGGTATGGAAGCGATCTACGAGTTCGACGTGAAAGACATGCCGGTCACCGTTGCGGTGGACAGCAAGGGCGAATCCGTACACATCACCGGTCCTGCCATCTGGCAGAAAAAGATCAGTGAAAGCCTGGCGGTAGAAGTGCAGTAAGCGCTTCCCCGCAAGGATAAAGGCGACTGCGGCCCCATGGCCCAGTCGCCTTTTTTATGGCTCATGGTATGGTGCACTCCCCTCACTGCGCCTGTTCATCACCGTATGATCGTGATCCCTCGCCCCCTGCGCCTGACCTTCTACTCCCTGCTGATCATCGCCGGCGCGCTGCTGGCCGCCGCCTTGGCCACCCGCCACGCCGAACGCCAAGCCCTGGTAGACGACGCCGCGCGTGCCAATCAGCAACTCGCGCTGTACGCCAACTCATTGCACACCCTGATCGAACGCTACCGTGCCCTGCCCGCCGTGCTGGCGCTGGACTCGGAAATGATCAATGCGTTGAAAGGCCCGCTGGATGCCACCACCCAGGACGTGCTCAACCGCAAGCTGGAGCGCATCAACGGCGCCGCGCAGTCGTCCACCCTGGAGTTGATGGACCGCACCGGCCTGGCCGTGGCCGCCAGCAACTGGAACCTGCCGAGCAGTTATGTCGGGCACAACTATGCGTTCCGTCCGTATTTCAGCCAGACCCTGAGCCAGGGCACCGGGCGCTTTTACGCCGTCGGGGTGACCACCGGGGTGCCGGGGTATTTTCTCTCCAGCGCGGTGGTGGATGAACACGAGCAGTTCCTCGGCGCCATGGTGGTCAAGCTGGAATTCCCCGAGCTGGAACGCGAATGGGCCCAGGGCAACGACCTGCTGTTGGTCAGCGACGCGCGTGGCATCGTGTTTATCGCCAATCAGCCGGGCTGGCGTTATCGCAACCTGCGGCCGCTGTCGGCCACCGATCTGGCCGAACTCAAGGCCACCCGCCAATACGACAAGAAACAACTGGAGCCCCTGGAAACCGAGGCGTTGCAGCGCTTTGACGACAACAGCCACCTGGTGCGCGTCAACGGCCCCGACGGCAAGGCCAATTACATCTGGGAATCCCTGCCGCTGAAAGCCGAAGGCTGGACCCTGCACCTGCTGCGCAAGCCGCAGTTTGCCTTTGAGGACCAACGCAACGCCGGCCTTGCCGCCGCCGGTTCGTGGTTGGCGCTGGTGTTCCTGGTGCTGTTTCTCACCCAACGCTGGCGCCTGGCCCGTTTGCGCCAGCGCAGCCGCGAAGAGCTTGAGCAACTGGTGGAAGAACGCACACAAGCCTTACGCACAGCCCAGGATGGCCTGGTGCAATCGGCCAAGCTGGCGGCTTTGGGGCAGATGTCCGCCGCCCTCGCCCATGAGATCAACCAACCGCTGACCGCCCAACGCATGCAGTTGGCCACCTTGCGCCTGCTGCTCGACCACGGCCGCGTGGACGACGCCTACAAGGCCCTCACCCCGCTGGACGAAATGCTCACGCGCATGGCCGCGCTCACCGGCCACCTCAAGACCTTTGCGCGCAAAAGCCCCAGCGGCCTGCGCGAACGCCTGGACCTGGCGCTGGTGGTCGATCAGTCCCTGCACCTGCTCGACGCGCGCCTGCGCGACGAGTCCATCGGCGTGGTGCTCGACCTGGCCCGTCCGGCCTGGGTGCGCGGCGACGCGATCCGTCTGGAACAGGTGCTGATCAACCTGTTGCGCAATGCCCTCGATGCGATGGCCAACACCCCGCGCAAACGCCTGGAAATCCGCCTGCACGCCGACCAGCAACTGTGGCAACTGACCGTCAGCGACAGCGGCGGCGGGATTGCCGAAGAACACCTCAACAGCGTGTTCGACCCGTTCTTCACCACCAAGCCGGTGGGTGACGGCCTGGGCCTGGGGCTGGCGGTGTCCTACGCCATCGTGCATGAACTCGGCGGACGCCTGATCGCCGGCAACCGTGGCGACGGCGCCGTCTTTACCCTGACCTTGCCCATCGCGCTGGAGACGCCCGACCTATGCTTAACGCAGTGATTGTGGTCGATGACGAAGCCAGCATCCGCACGGCCGTCGAGCAGTGGTTGAGCCTGTCGGGCTTTGACGTGCAGCTGTTCAGTCGCGCCGAAGAATGCCTGGCGCGATTGCCCAGGGACTTTCCCGGGGTGATCCTCAGCGATGTGCGCATGCCCGGCCTCAGCGGCCTTGAGCTGCTCGCCGAAGTGCAGCGCCGCGACGCCGACTTGCCGGTGATCCTGCTCACCGGTCACGGCGATGTGCCAATGGCGGTGGAAGCCATGCGCGACGGCGCCTACGACTTCCTCGAAAAACCCTTCAGCCCCGACGCCCTGCTCAACAGCCTGCGCCGGGCGTTGGACAAGCGCGGGCTGATCCTGGAAAACCGCCGCCTGCATCAACAGGCCGATCATCGGTCGCAGTTGGACTCGACGCTGCTCGGCGTGTCCCGGGGTTTGCAGAACCTGCGCCGGCAAGTGCTGGACCTGGCGAGCTTGCCGGTCAACGTGCTGATCCGGGGCGAGACCGGCAGCGGCAAGGAACTGGTCGCACGCTGCCTGCATGACTTCGGCCCACGGGCGAAAAAACCGTTTGTCGCGCTCAACTGCGCAGCGATCCCCGAGCAACTGTTTGAAGCTGAGTTGTTCGGCCACGAAAGCGGCGCGTTCACCGGCGCCCAGGGCAAGCGCATCGGCAAGCTGGAATACGCCCACGGCGGCACGCTGTTCCTCGATGAAATCGAAAGCATGCCCCTGGCGCAGCAAGTCAAACTGCTGCGGGTGTTGCAGGAGCAGAAACTGGAACGCTTGGGCTCCAACCAGAGCATCCACGTGGACCTGCGCATCATTGCCGCGACCAAGCCCGACCTGCTGGAAGAAGCTCGCGCCGGGCGTTTTCGCGAAGACCTCGCGTATCGCCTGAACGTCGCGCAACTGCGCCTGCCGCCGTTGCGGGAGCGGCGCGAAGATATTCCGCTGCTGTTCGAACACTTCGCCCATAGCGCGGGCGAACGCCTGGGCCGCACCGCGCAACCGCTGAGCGGCGCGCAGCTGGGGCGCCTGCTCAGCCATGACTGGCCGGGCAATGTGCGCGAGCTGGCCAACGTCGCCGAACGTCAAGTGCTGGGGCTGGGCGAGCCGGAGCCGGAAGGGATCGAGGCGGGGCAGTCGCTGGCGGCGCAGCAGGAAGCGTTTGAAGCGCATTGCTTGAAGGCGGCGCTGACGCGGCACAAGGGCGATATCAAGGCGGTGCTGGCGGAGCTGCAACTGCCGCGGCGTACGTTGAATGAGAAGATGCAGCGGCATGGGCTGGTGCGGGAGATGTTTCTCTAGCGACCTTCAGGCCTCATCGCGGGCAAGCCCGCTCCCACATTTTTGAATGTATTCACAAATCAATATGTGGGAGCTGGCTTGCCTGCGATGAGGCCGGCAGCCATAAGCGGATTTCCGCTCATCACCCCCAATTCATCAGCAACTTTCCGCTCAAAAAAATCCCCAAACCCTTCTAGACCAGGCCCTCCCCCACCTGGCACAGCTCCTGCTATAGCCCCAGCCAGGCTGTGCCCAGGCACGCTCCATAAAAACAACTAGATGAAGGATCCTTAAATGGATAACTCCAACACCCTGCCTCTGGGGTCGGCGGCCACGCCGGCAAAAGAGCGCACCACCTCCAACCGTATCAAGTCGATCTTCAGCGGCTCCGTCGGCAACATGGTCGAGTGGTACGACTGGTACGTCTACGCCGCGTTCTCGCTGTACTTCGCCAAAGCCTTCTTCCCGAAAGGCGACACCACCGCCCAACTGCTCAACACCGCCGCGATCTTCGCCGTGGGCTTCCTCATGCGCCCGATCGGTGGCTGGCTGATGGGGCTGTACGCCGACAAAGTCGGGCGTAAAAAGGCGCTGATGGCGTCGGTCTACCTGATGTGCTTCGGTTCGCTGCTGATTGCCCTGAGCCCAGGCTATGAAAGCATTGGCATCGGTGCGCCGATCCTGCTGGTGTTTGCCCGCTTGCTGCAGGGCCTGTCGGTCGGCGGCGAATACGGCACCTCAGCCACTTATCTAAGTGAGATGGCGACCAAGGAACGCCGTGGTTTCTACTCCAGCTTCCAATACGTGACCCTGATCTCTGGCCAGCTCATCGCCCTGGCCGTGCTGATCGTGCTGCAACAAGTCCTGACCACCGAGCAACTGTATGCCTGGGGCTGGCGTATCCCGTTCGCCATCGGCGCCCTGTGCGCAGTGGTCGCGCTGTACCTGCGTCGCGGCATGGAAGAAACCGAGTCGTTCACCAAGAAGGAAAAAGCCAAGGAAAGCGCGATGCGCACCCTGATGCGCCACCCCAAGGAACTGCTGACCGTGGTCGGCCTGACCATGGGCGGCACCCTGGCGTTCTACACCTACACCACCTACATGCAGAAGTACCTGGTGAACACCGTCGGCATGAGCATTTCCGACTCCACCACCATCTCGGCGGCGACGCTGTTCCTGTTCATGTGCCTGCAACCGATCATCGGCGGGCTGTCGGACAAGGTTGGCCGCCGGCCGATCCTGATCGCGTTTGGCATCCTCGGCACGCTGTTTACCGTGCCGATCCTCACCACCCTGCACACCATCCAGAGCTGGTGGGGCGCGTTCTTCCTGATCATGGCCGCGCTGATCATCGTCAGCGGCTACACCTCGATCAACGCCGTGGTGAAAGCCGAATTGTTCCCCACCGAAATCCGTGCGCTGGGCGTCGGCCTGCCGTATGCGCTGACCGTGTCGATCTTCGGCGGTACGGCTGAATACATCGCGCTGTGGTTCAAGAGCATTGGCATGGAGACAGGGTATTACTGGTACGTGACCGCGTGTATCGCGGTGTCGCTGGTGGTCTACGTGACCATGAAAGACACCCGCAAGCATTCGCGGATTACCACGGACTAATAGCTGAATGCAGTTCTAAATGTGGGAGCCCGCTCCCACATTTTAGTTTTGTGTCGCCTGGCTAATGCGGTCACGCCCATACCGCCGCTGCGCATACGACGCCCCCGCAATCATCGCCACCAGCACCGCCGCCAGCACCGCCGCCAGCACCGCTGACGAGCCAATCGTGCCGAAATCCAGCCCGCCCTTTTCATGGGGTTTGGTGAGGAAGTCCCCCAGTGTTGCGCCAAACGGCCGGGTCAGCACGAACGCGACCCAGAACAACAACACCGACGAGATCTGCGTGAAGTACTTGAGCGCAACAACCACGGCGATGGTCGAGCCGATCAACAACGCGCCGCCGGCAAAACCCAGCCCCGAATCGTCCGCCAGGAAGTCGCCCAATGCGGTGCCCAGGGTGTTGGAAAACAGAATCGCCATCCAGTAGAACAACTCCCCGCGAAAGGTCTGCACCTTGTTCACGTTCAGCGAATCACCGCTGAGGTGCCACATGGCGAAGATGATCATCAGGATCACAATCAGGAGCATCGACCCCGTGGCGTAACCCAGGCCCAAGGTGCGGTCCATAAAGTCCGACATGGTCGTGCCAGCCGTGCTGGTAGACAGGATCACGATCCAGTACAGCACCGGGTTGTAGGTTTTCGACCAGAGTTGCGTCAGCAGGGTGACGAAAAATACGCTGATCAGGATCATCGAGCTGAGGGCGTAGCCGACATTCAGGGTCATCGACAACAAATCCCCAGCGGTTTCGCCGAGGGTGGTTGCGCAGATTTTCATGACCCAGAACGCCAGGGTGATCTGAGGAAGTTTATTCATGGGGTGGGAGGCTCCGAGGCGCAGTCATTCAATTGCGCGCAGACTGAACGTGGAGCTGTGAAAAATAGGTGGGCGCGGTATGAAAATTCCATATCGCCGATGGAAATTCTCCGCCACGCCTTGCAGTATGGGCGCCTCATTGCACCCGATCGCAGGAACCCCGGCCATGCCCGACGATATTCATTTCTACGAACCCGCCAACGGCCACGGCCTGCCCCATGACCCGTTCAATGCCATCGTCGGCCCGCGGCCCATCGGTTGGATTTCGTCCCACGACAGTGACGGCCGCCTGAACCTGGCGCCCTACAGCTTCTTCAATGCCTTCAATTACATTCCGCCGATCATTGGGTTTTCCAGTGTCGGGCGCAAAGACAGCCTGAACAATATCGAACAGACCGGCGAGTTTGTGTGGAACCTGGCGACCCGGCCGCTGGCCGAGCAGATGAACCAGAGTTGCGCGGCGGTATCGCCTGAGGTGAACGAATTCGAACTGGCTGGACTGACACCGGTGGCGTCAAAGGTCATCAAGGTGCCACGGGTGGGTGAGAGCCCGGTGTCGTTTGAATGCAAGGTGACGCAGATTATCCAGCTGCAACGGGCCGACAAGGAGCTGGTGCCGAGTTGGCTGGTGCTGGGCGAGGTGGTGGCGGTGCATATTGCCAAATGGTTGCTCAAGGATGGCGTCTATGACACCGCCGCCGCCGAGCCGATCTTGCGTGGTGGTGGGCCGGCGGATTACTTCCAGCTTGGGCCGGAATCCCTGTTCAAGATGTACCGCCCCGGCGCCAACAAACCCTGACTGAAGTGCGATCAAACTGTGGGAGCGGGCTTGCCCGCGAAGGCGGTGTGTCAGTCGACATCTTTATCAACTGACAGACTGCATTCGCGAGCAAGCCCGCTCCCACATTTGCCCGGCGGTGTTGTTTAGATTGTCGCTAGCGCCCAGGAAAGCTGGCCTTCCTCGTCAACGTCAACCAACCGCTCCAGCTGCAACGCAGCCGCATCATCGGCATCGGACGCCGTCTTGAACTTCTGTCCATCAAGGATCTTGTGAAAGCGCGGTGCGCCCATGCCATCCAGTGCCTTCACGGCGACGGCGGCGCTGTAGCCACCCTCTCCCGGCACTACGGCGGAAACGGCTTCGTGGTGGGCAAATTCTTTACGTGCCATGTTGCAGGTCCTGGCCAATGGGAAGTCGGCCATTCTAAACCTGATTCACCCGGCGAGTTGCAGGTACTCGCCGTAGGCGTTGGCGGCGGATGCATCGGTGAAGGTCTGGAAATCCATGCTGCGGATGACCATGTCGTTCAACAGCTCGGTGAAGATCATCAAGGCCGGCGAGTTGAAGTAGACGCTCATCGCCTGCTCGCTGCTCCAGAAACCTGAGACCAGCCACACATCGGCGTCTACCTGGGACTGCTGCAACGAGAATTGCAGGCAACCCTGAGCCTGGCGGCCCGGTTCGATCAAACTGCTCAAGCGTGCACCGAGTTCGGTGCTGCACCCGCTGCGGGCGCGGATAAAGGCCATATGGCTCGCGGGAATGGGGGTGGACATGTTCGACTCTCCCGTTGAGAAGTGATGCTCGGCAAGCACTGTGAGGGCGTGTTGCCACAGGATCAAAGATAACGGCGCGGGGCCGGGCGCGGTTAGTCGATTCCTGCCGGCTTATTGCACAATCCTGCGAGAAGCGTAGACAGTAGGCTTGGCCCGCTGGATTTATCGCAGGCACAGGCGCAGTGTTTCAGGCAGATGACAGGCCTCGCACTTGCCTGATTCACGACTTATCGCAGGATCAGGCAAGGATTGTGCAGGATCGACGTAACACTTTTGCGCAACCCGCCGCTAAGCTGAGCCCATCAAAAAAGCGTGTAGAGGCCCACCCATGTCGTCGCCTGAACATCAGCCCGTTCCCCTCGATGCCGAGATGGAAAAACAGCGCGCCGAACTGGCCAGCATCGTGCACCGGCACACCTGGGAGGACGGTTCCTACGGCACCGCGATCACCTCGCTGTACCTGAACCGCCACAACACCCCGCGCGATTTCATGCCGGTGCTGGTGGAGCCCGCCCTGTGCATCCTCGCCAGTGGCAGCAAGGAAGTGCGCCTGGCCGACGAGATCTTTGCCTACGACCCGCTCAACTACCTGGTGTTCTCGGTCGCCATGCCCGTGGCCGGGCGGATTATCGACGCCACGCCTGAAGACCCCAACCTGTCGGTGCGGATCAATATCGACCCGGCGCAACTCACTGCGCTGATCGCCGAAGCCGGGCCGATGGGTGTGCCGTCGCGGCCGACTTCTCGCGGCATGTATGTGGACCGCATCGACCACCAACTGCTGGATGCAGTGCTGCGCCTGTCGCGCCTGCTGGATACGCCCAAAGACATCGCCATGCTCGCGCCGTTGATCAACCGCGAGATTCTCTACCGCTTGTTGCGTGGGCCGCAGGGCTATCGGCTGTATGAAATTGCCGTGGCCAACAGTCAGAGCCATCGGGTCAGCCAGGCGATCACCTGGTTGAACGGCAACTATGAACAGCCGTTGCGCATCGATGACCTGGCCAAGGAAGTGAACCTCAGTGTCTCGACCTTGCACCACCGGTTCAAGGCGATTACCGCGATGAGCCCGCTGCAATATCAGAAGCAGTTGCGCTTGCAGGAAGCGCGGCGACTGATGATTGCCGAAGGGCTGGAAGCGTCGGCGGCGGGGTATCGGGTGGGGTATGAAAGCCCGTCGCAGTTCAGTCGGGAATACAGCCGGTTATTCGGCGCGCCGCCCCTAAGAGACCTCGCAAGACTGCGCCAAACGATCTGACTCAACAGAGATAAAAATGTGGGAGCTGGCTTGCCTGCTCCCACATGGGTCCCGCATGCATTCAGTCGAGACCGCGGGGCAGTTGCAGGGTCACCCGCAACCCACCCTCACGCAAATTCTGCAAACTCACTTCCCCCCCATGACTGTGGGCAATATTGCGCGCAATCCCTAACCCCAATCCATACCCCTGCTGCTGCCCGGCCAGGCGGAAGTGCGGTTCAAACACCTGCTCCAAGCGCTGCTCCGGCACGCCCGGGCCTTCATCATCCACATGCAGGATGAACTGCGCGCCGTCGTCCTCGATGTGCAAATGGGCGGTCTGCCCGTACTTCAAGGCGTTGTCGATCAGGTTGCCGATGCAGCGCTTGAGCGCCAGCGGTTTACCCGGGTAGGTGGTCAGCGCGCGGCCGTGCTGGGTCACGCGGCCCTTGCCGTTGGGCGCCAGGTACGGCTCCACCAGGCAATCGAGGACGTGGTTGAGGTCCACGGGTTCGATGTTTTCGTGGATGTCGGTGTCTTTCACGCATTGCAGCGCGCCTTTGACCAGCAACTCCAATTCATCCAGGTCGCGGCCGAACTTGGCTTGCAGGTTTTCATCCTCCAGCAACTCCACGCGCAGGCGCAGGCGGGTGATCGGGGTGCGCAGGTCGTGGGAAATCGCGCTGAACAATTGGCTGCGTTCGGTCAGGTAACGGCTGATGCGTTCACGCATGGCGTTGAAGGCGCGGCCCACTTCCTCCACTTCGCTGCCGCCGCCTTCGGCCACTGGTTCGACGTCGGCGCCCAGGGACATGTCCCGCGCGGCCCGTGCCAGGCGTTTGAGTGGGCGGCTTTGCCAGTGCACCAGCAAGCCGATGAACAGCAACAGAAAGCCGCTGGTGAGCACGATAAACCACACTTGCTGGGACGGCAGGCCCTGTTCTTCAAGGCTGGTGTAGGGCTCGGGCAATAGCGAGGCGATGTACAGCCATTCGCCAGGCGCAAGCTGGATCTGCGTGACCAGCACCGGCGGGTTCACCGGTTCCAGGGTCAGTGCGTAATGCGCCCAGGAGCGTGGCAGCTCATCGAGCTTGAGGCCGGCATTGAAGATGCGCAGGTCTTCGGCGCTGACAAATTCCACCGAGATATGCACGTCGGCGCCGAGGGTCTGGCGCAGCACTTCGTCCACCGCCACCAGCACCGCCTGCTTGCGCGGGGTTTCCGGCAACACTTGCATGTCCAGCGGACGGTCATTGAGGGTTACCACAAACCGCGTGCCGCCCATGCTGCGCAATTGGTCGAGGACCAACGGGCGATAGGCCACTGGCAACGAGCGGAAATAACTCACGCTGGCGGTCATCGAATGCGCCAGGCTGCGGGCGCTGGTGACCAGGCCTTCCAGTTGGGTGGCGCGCAATTGCGAGACCCAGATCACGCTCGACAGCGCCTGGGCAAACAGCACCACCAGCAAGGTCAGCAGCAGCATGCGCCCCAGCAGCGAGCGCGGCACCGGAAAGCGCCGGCGACGTTCAGTCACAGGTTCAGTGGGCATTGCCGGCAACCACGCTGGCTGCCAGTTGATAACCGCTGCCGCGCACGGTGCGGATCAGCCGCGGCGGTTTTTCGGTATCGCGCAGGCGTTGGCGCAGGCGGCTGACGGCCATGTCGACGATACGGTCCAGCGGCATCAGGTCACGGCCACGGGTGGCGTTGCCGATGGTGTCGCGGTCGAGGATCTGTTGCGGGTGGTCGAGAAACAATTTGAGCAGGGCAAAGTCGGCGCCGGAGAGGATCACTTCTTCGCCGTCGAGGTGGAACAGGCGGTGGCTGATCATGTCCAGGCGCCATTCATCAAACACCAGCACGTCGCTGCTGCCCCGCTGCTCCTGGCCGAATTGGGCACGACGCAACAGCGCCTTGATCCGCGCTTGCAGCTCGCGGGGGCTGAAGGGTTTGCCGATGTAATCGTCGGCGCCCAGTTCCAGGCCGATCACGCGGTCGGTTTCGTCGGAGCTGGCAGTGAGCATGATGATCGGCACCTGCGCCTGGCGCGGATGCTGGCGGATCCAGCGGCAAAGGCTGAAGCCGTCTTCGTCGGGCAACATCACATCAAGGATGACCAGGTCGCACGGCGCCTCGTTCATCGCCTGGCGGAACCCCGCGCCGTCCGGCACGCCACGCACCTGGAAGCCGGCACGACTGAGGTAGGTTTGCAGCAATTCGCGGATTTCCTGGTCGTCGTCGACGAGGAGAATGGATTTACTGATTACGCTCACGGGGGCCTCCTTGTTGTTATGGCCAAGCTTAAGTCATTTGTTGCCCTTGAGGCCCTCATCGCAGGCAAGCCAGCTCCCACATTTTGACCGTGTGAACCCGGTCAACTGTGGGAGCTGGCTTGCCTGCGATAGGGCCATCACTGCCTACGCAAAAGCCTGTTCCAAAGCCACACCCGCGCCAGTCAGCCCGGAGTAAGGCGCCGTCACCAACCACACCGGAATCCCTTTGAAATAGTCACTCATGCAGCCTTTGTCACAAAAACTCTTGGCGAAACCACTGTTGATAAAGAAGTCGGCAAACCTCGGTATCACGCCGCCCACGATATACACACCACCGCGCCCGCCAGTGGTCAGCACGTTGTTGCCGGCCACGCGGCCCAGCCAGATGCTGAACTGGTCCAACACTTCCATTGCCACCGGGTCGCCGGCCAGGCCTGCGGCCGTGATGGCCTCGGGCGTGTCCAACACCGGCGTGTGCCCGTCCACCGCGCAAATCGCCCGGTACAAACGCGGCAAGCCGCCGCCGCTCAAGGCGGTTTCGGCGCTGACGTGACCGATTTCCGTGTAGATGTGCTGCCACAGCTGGGTTTCACGCGGGCTGCTCAGGGGCAAGTCGACATGGCCGCCCTCCCCCGGCAGCGCCGCAAAGCGACCGCCACCCAAGTCCAACAGCGTGCCGACGCCCAGGCCGGTGCCCGGGCCGATCACCACGGCCGGGCGCAACGGTTCCGGTGTGCCTTCGCAGACCACACGGAATTCGTCAGGCTTGAGGCGGGTCATGCCCAGGGCCATGGCCGAGAAGTCATTGACCAGCAGCAGTTCATCCACCTGCAACGTCTTGCAAAACGCCGTCTTGCTCAGGCGCCAGTGATTGTTGGTGAACTTGAATTCATCCCCACTCACAGGCCCCGCCACCGACAGGCACACCGCGCCAATCGCACCGATGTGCAGGCCTTCTTCCTTCAGGTAAACCTTGATCGCGTCCTCAGGGCTGGCGTGATCCGCCGTGGCGTGCACGCGGATCGAATGCAGCTCCTGGTCCCGCCACAACGCAAACCGCGCGTTGGTTCCACCGATATCACCGACCAGCGCAAGCTTCACTTAAGCGTCTCCAGGGCAGAGGTAAAGGCGCTGGCGCCCTGCTCTGCGGAGCTTGCGGCCAAGCGCATAAATGCAAACAGCTCGCGACCGGCCCCCACGTTATTGCCCAACAGGCCCGTGGCAGGCGCGCGCGCTGCAAATTCTTCGGCGTCCACCTTAAGCTCCAAGGTGCCCTTCACGCCATCGACGCGAATGATATCGCCATCACGCACCCGCGCCAGTGGCCCGCCGCTCTGGGCTTCGGGGTTGACGTGGATCGCGGCGGGGATCTTACCCGAGGCGCCGGACATGCGCCCGTCTGTGACCAACGCGACTTTGAAACCACGGTCCTGTAACACACCCAGGAACGGGGTCATCTTGTGCAGCTCGGGCATGCCATTGGAGCGCGGGCCCTGGAAGCGCATCACGGCGACAAAGTCTTTTTCCAGCTGGCCGGCCTTGAAGGCATCGGCCAAATCCTGCTGATCCTGGAACACCACCGCCGGCGCTTCGACGATTTGATGCTCAAGGGCCACGGCCGACACCTTCATCACACCACGGCCGAGGTTGCCTTCCATCACGCGCAGACCGCCTTCCGGGGAGAACGCACGTGCGACCGGACGCAGGATGGTTTCGTCGAGGCTTTCGATAGGCCCGTCGCGCCAGATCAGCTCGCCATCCACCAGGAACGGTTCCTGGGTGTAGCGGCTCAGGCCCTTGCCCGCGACGGTGTTGACGTCTTCGTGCAACAGGCCGGCTTCGAGCAGTTCGCGGATCAGGAACGACATGCCGCCCGCTGCCTGGAAGTGGTTGATGTCGGCCTTGCCGTTTGGATAGACGTGGGACAGGGTCGGCACCACCTCGGAGAGGTCGGCCATGTCATCCCAGGTGAGGATGATGCCCGCCGACATGGCGATGGCCGGCATGTGCAGGGTGTGGTTGGTGGAACCGCCCGTGGCGTTGAGGGCAATGATGGAGTTGACGATGGATTTCTCATCAACGATCTCGCCGATCGGCGTGAAGTTGCCGCTGGCCTTGGTCAGGCGCGTGACCTGGTGCGCGGCTTCGCGGGTCAGTGCGTCACGCAGCGGCGTGTACGGGTTGACGAACGACGCACCGGGCAAGTGCAGGCCCATCACTTCCATCAGCAACTGGTTGGTGTTGGCGGTGCCGTAGAAGGTGCAGGTGCCGGGACTGTGGTAGGACTTCATCTCCGATTCCAGCAGCTCTTCGCGAGTCGCCTTGCCTTCGGCGTAGCGCTGGCGCACGTCGGCTTTCTGCTTGTTGGAGATGCCGGAAGGCATTGGCCCGCCTGGCACAAAGATCATCGGCAGATGGCCGTAGCGCAGCGCGCCCATCATCAGGCCGGGAACGATCTTGTCGCAGATGCCCAGCATCAACGCGGCGTCGAACATGTTGTGGGACAGCGCTACCGCTGTCGACATGGCAATCACTTCACGGCTGAGCAGGCTCAGCTCCATGCCGGGCTCGCCTTGGGTCACGCCGTCGCACATGGCGGGCGTGCCACCGGCGAACTGGCCGACCGAGCCGACTTCGCGCAGGGCTTTCTTGATTTGTTCCGGGAAATGTTCGTACGGCTGGTGCGCCGAAAGCATGTCGTTATATGACGAAACAATTGCCACGTTGGCGGCGTTCATCATGCGCAGGCTGTTTTTGTCTTCGGTGCCGCAACCGGCCACGCCGTGGGCGAAGTTGGCGCATTGCAGCTTGCCGCGCATCGGACCGTCGCTGGCTGCGCCGCGAATGAGCGCAAGGTAAGCCTCGCGGGTGGCGCGGCTACGGGCGATAAGCCGTTCGGTGACCTCAAGAACGCGGGGATGCATGTGTAGAACTCCAGGCTAACGGATGTGGCGACCTGAGTGTCTATGCTGATCAAACGCCCGCTACGCATGGGATGGCAGGGTGTCGTTTAAATCATCGGACCAGTTGATTCAGGTCACTCGTTGTAGATTGAACAAAATATTGCCACTAAAAAGGCTTGTTTTCTATTTTTATGCGAATAATCTTGTAATTCTTACAACAAATCGACGACAGGCACTCTCCAATGACTCTTCGTATCGCAATCAATGGTTTTGGCCGTATTGGCCGTAATGTCCTGCGCGCACTGTATACCCAAGGCTACCGCCAGGATTTGCAGATCGTCGCCATCAACGATCTGGGCGACAGTTCGATAAACGCCCACCTGCTCAAATACGACACCGTACATGGCACTTTCGAAGCAGAGGTCGCCCACGATCAGGAAAGCCTGACCGTCAATGGTGACCGGATTGCCGTCAGTGCCATTCGCAACCCAGCCGACCTGCCGTGGGCTGCCCACAAGATCGACGTGGTGTTCGAATGCACCGGCCTGTTCACTGACCGTGACAAGGCGGCCGCCCATATTACCGCTGGCGCGCGCAAGGTGATCATTTCTGCACCGGCCAAGGGCGCAGACGCTACCGTCGTCTACGGGGTGAACCACGACATTCTGCGCCAATCCCACCAGATCATCTCCAACGCCTCGTGCACCACCAACTGCCTGGCGCCGGTGGCCCAGGTGCTGCACCGCGAGCTGGGCATCGAAAGCGGCCTGATGACCACCATCCACGCCTACACCAACGACCAGAACCTCACCGACGTCTACCACACCGACCCGTACCGCGCGCGCTCGGCCACCCAGAATATGATCCCGAGCAAGACCGGCGCCGCCGAAGCGGTGGGCCTGGTGCTGCCGGAACTGGCGGGCAAGCTGACCGGCATGGCCGTGCGCGTGCCGGTGATCAACGTGTCGCTGGTGGACCTCACCGTGCAGTTGAAGAAAGAAGCCAGCGCTGAACAGGTCAACGCACTGCTGAAAGAAGCCAGCCAGCACTCGAAAATCCTCGGCTACAACACCCTGCCGCTGGTCTCGAGTGACTTCAACCACAACCCGTTGTCGTCGATTTTCGATGCAAATCACACCAAAGTCAGCGGTAAATTGCTGAAAGTGCTCGCCTGGTACGACAACGAGTGGGGCTTCTCCAACCGTATGCTGGATAACTGCCTGGCGCTGTGTAACGCCGAATAATCCCTGCCGCCGCCGGCTTGTGTGGGAGCTGGCTTTTGTGGGAGCTGGCTTGCCTGCGATAGCATCACCTCGGTCTGACAGTTAGACCGAGGCGCCTGCATCGCGGGCAAGCCCGGCTCCCACAGGGATCTGTTCAGTCCTGCAACGTGCCGCTTGCCATTTGCGCTGATGATAAGCATTATCATTAACTGCAAATCGGTCTGGTATCACTGTGAGCCAATCTCGCTTCAACCAAGTCTTTCTCACCCAACGGGTGATTCTGCTGCGCACCTTGCAGCGCATGGTGAATAACCACAGCACCGCAGAGGACCTGTTGCAGGAAACCTACCTGCGCGTCACCCGGGCCCTCAGTGAGCGGCCTATCGATCACCTCGAACCTTTCGTCTACCAAACGGCGCGCAATCTGGCGCTGGACCACCTGCGTTCGCGCAGGATCCAGGCCCGCACGTTGCAGGAAGATGTCCCGCTGGACATCCTGCAAAGCGTCGCCGCCCCCATCAGCACGCCCGAAGATGCCACCCAGGCCGAGCAATTGCTTGAGCACCTGAGCGTCAGCCTGGGCCAGTTGAGCGCCCGTCAGCAGCAGATCTTCATCCTCAGCCGCCTGCACGGTTGCAGCTACCAGGAGATTGCCGACCAGTTGGAAGTGTCCTTGAGCACCGTGCAAAAGGAACTGAAACTGATCATGGCCATCTGCGTAGGTGTGGCCGAAAGGTTGGATCGGCCTTAAGCTGCACCCGATTACGCTGTAGGAAAGATCAATAAAACGTGGCGAAGACCCGAGGAACACCGTGACGGACCCGAATAAACGGCACCCCCATGAGCTGGCTCATGAGGTGTTGCAAGACACGGCTATGGACCAAGCCCTCGATTGGCTGATCGCCTTGCAATGCCCGTTGCCCGGGCAGCAGGCCGAATTCGAGGCCTGGCTGGCCAGCGACCCGGCCCACGTCCAAGCGTTCGCTAAAGCCCAGGCTGCCTGGGGTGGCGCGCCGGTCCACAGCGCCGCCGTGGCCCTCGCCGCGCCGCGCAAGCCGAGCGCCTGGCGCCGGATCAAACCGCACTGGAAACCCCTGGCCACCGCCGCCGTGCTGCTGATCGGCCTGTTCAGCTTCAGCAACCTGCCGGTGCGCCTGCAAGCCGACCATCTCACCGTGGTCGGCGAACGCCAGCGCCTGCAATTGGACGACGGCGCCAAGGTGCTGCTGAACACCAACTCGGCGTTTTCCAGCCGCATCAAGGACCAGCAGCGCATCGCCCGCCTGTACCAGGGCGAAGCTTTTTTTGAAGTGGCGCCCAGCCACGGCCTGCCCCTGGAGATCGACGCCGGCCCGGTGCGCGCCAGCGTGCGCGATACCGCCTTCGCCGTGCGCTACCTCAATGGCGAGGCGCAGGTGCAGGTGCAACGTGGCGACGTCGACCTGAGCAACACCTTCGACGACGCGCGTGTGCGCTTGAGTGCCGGGCAAAGTATCCGTATCGGCCCCAAGGGCTTCGGCCCGCCCGCCAAGCTGGACGCCAACAAGGACCTGGCCTGGGTCCAGGGCCGGCTGATCTTTGAAAACTGCCCGATGAGCGAAGTGCTCGCCGAGCTGCGCCGCTACTACCCCGGCTGGATCGTCAACAACAACGAGCAACTGGCCAGCGTCGCCGTCACCGGCAATTACCGCCTCGACCAGCCCCTGGACGTGGTGCGCTCACTGGCCCACATCACCTCCGCCAAGCTGTCGGAGTACCCGGCGCTGGTGATCTTGAACTAAATGAGAATTATTTTTACTCGATAACCTCTGGCGGTACGTCTCGTCTTAGCCAATGCAACTGATTCCTATTTGTTTCAGTTCGCGACTATAAGATTCGTACTCCGGAGCGCTCTCGATGTCCTCTCGTTTCAACCGCCGGTCGTCCTTGCCCGTGCTGTCCGTGCTGACCGCCGCCATCCTGCTGGCTGGCGCGCCGGTAATGGCCGCCACCGCTGCCGAACCTGCCCCGCGCAGCCACGGCAACTACAACTTCAGCATCGAGCAACAGCCGTTGGTGGCCGCACTGAACGCCTTCACCAGCGTCACTGGCTGGCAAGTCGGCCTGCCGGCAGAGCTGGGCCAGGGTGTGTCGTCCCCTGGCGTACGTGGCCCGCTGTCAGCGGAAAAAGCCCTGGACCAGTTGTTGGTGGGGACCAACCTGAGCTACCGCAAACTGGGCAACAACAACATCGTCCTGGAAAAACGTGCGGCCGGCGGCACCCTCAACCTGCAACAAGTGACCATCAGCGCCACCCGCCACGAGCAGGATGTGACCAGCGTACCGAGCACCGTCAGCGTGCATGATCGCCAGGAGCTGGACCGCCTCAACGTCGGCAACAGCCGCGACCTGGTGCGCTACGAGCCCGGCGTCTCCGTGGGCGGCGCCGGTACCCGTTCGGGCAATGCCGGTTTCAACATCCGCGGCATCGACGGCGACCGCATCCTCACCCAGGTCGATGGCGTCGAAGTGCCGGACCACTTCTCCAACGGCCCGTACGCGCAGACCCGTCGCAACTATGTCGACCCCGAGATCGTCAAGCGCGTCGAGATTCTGCGCGGCCCGGCCTCGGCCCTGTACGGCAGCAGCGCCATCGGCGGCGCGGTGAGCTACTTCACCCTCGACCCCGACGACATCATCAAGCCCGGCCAGGACGTCGGCGCCCGCCTGAAGACCGGCTACAGCTCCGCCGACGACAGCTGGCTGACCTCCGGCACCGTCGCCGGCCGCGTGCAGGACTTCGACGGCTTGCTGCACCTGAGCCAGCGCAGCGGCCACGAGACCGAATCCTACGACGGCAACAACGTCACCGGCTTGAACCGCACCGCCGCCAACCCGGAAGACGCGCGCACCACCAACGTGCTGGCCAAGCTCGGCTGGAACTACGGCGATGACAACCGCCTGGGCTTCACCTACGAGAAGTACAAGGACGACCGCGACACCAACCAGAAAAGCGCCGTGGGCGGCCCGTACAACACCGGTTTCAACAGCAACCTGTACCGCGCCCGCACGGGCAACGACACCATCAGCCGCGAACGCTTTGGCCTGGAAAACAGCGTTGCCGTCGACACGCTGTTTGCCGACCGCATCAAGACCAGCCTCAACTACCAGATCGCCAAGACCGACCAGACCACGGACGAACACTACGTGTCGGGCGCGCGCAATTTGCTGCGCCAACGGCAGACGCTCTACGAGGAAAAACAATGGGTGTTCGACGCCCAGCTGGACAAGGCGTTTGCCATTGGCGACACCGACCACGTGCTGACCTACGGCACCACAATCAAGCAGGCGAAAGTCACCGGTTCACGCACCGGCAGCGCCACCTGCCTGACCGTCAGCACCTACTGCGCAACCGTCGGCGGCCCAAGCACCTTCCCGTCGGACAAGGTCGTCCCGGCCAGCGACTTCCCGGACCCGACCATCAACACCTACGCGCTGTTCGCCCAGGACCAGATCAACTGGGGCAAATGGACCTTCCTGCCCAGCGTGCGTTATGACTACACCCAGCTCAAGCCCAAGCTGACCGAGGATTTCCTCAACGCCACCGACCCGAACCGCGTCTACGCCCACGACGACAGCGACAAGACCTGGCACCGCGTGTCGCCGAAATTCGGCCTGACCTACGCCCTGACCGATAACTACACCTGGTTCGGCCAATACGCCGAAGGCTTCCGCACGCCGTCGGCGAAAGCCCTGTATGGGCGCTTCGAAAACATCCAGCAAGGCTACGTGGTCGAACCCAACTCGGACCTCAAGCCAGAAAGCAGCAAGAGCTTTGAAACCGGCCTGCGCGGCAACTTCGAGGAAGGCAACTTCGACGTGGCGGTGTTCTACAACAAGTACCACGACTTCATTAACGAAGACGCGGCACTGCTGTCCCCCACCGGCACCGCGTTCAAGGCCAGCAATATCAAGCGCGCCACTATCAAGGGCGTGGAAGCCAAGGGTCGCCTGAACCTCGACAGCTTCGGCGCACCGCAGGGCCTGTACACCCAGGGCTCGGTGGCCTATGCCTATGGCCGCAACGAAGACACCGGCGAGCCGATCAACAGCGTCAACCCGCTCAAGGGCGTGTTTGGCCTGGGTTACGAGCAGCAAAACTACGGTGCACTGGTCAGCTGGACGCTGGTCAAGAAGCAGGATCGTGTCGACAAGAACACCTTCTTCTCGCCCGACGGCGACACCAGCAAGGCCCCGTTCAAGACCCCTGGCTTTGGCATCGTTGACCTGACCGGTTTCTACAAAGTCACCAACGACGTGACCATCAACGGCGGCCTGTACAACGTGACCGACAAGAAATACTGGAACTGGGACGACGTGCGCAGCTTCGACAGCATTGGCGAAGCTGGTGTGACCGCCCCCGCCAATATCGACCGCCTGACCCAGCCGGGCCGCAACTTTGCGATCAACCTGATCTGGGATATCTGATAGCGCCTGCCTCACCCCGCCGATATTTCAACGGCGGGGTGAGGTTTTTTTACTGTGCCGCGTCTTCTTGTTCGTCTATTTGATAACGGCTCTCTTTAAGAGCAACAAGGCGCTCCCCCTTCTCAAGGACTTTTTTCATGACCGCTTCTCCTACCGCAGAACGCCCAAGCCTGCGCTCCCAGCGCCTGAACCAGATCACCAACGAACCGCACACCAAGCTCGACGCCCTCGTCAAAGCCCACGCGCCGTTCGAAACCCAAGCCAACTTTGCCCGCTTCGTGGTGGCGCAATACCTGTTCCAGTCGGAACTGGTGGCCCTGTACAACGATGCCGAACTGATCAAGATCGTCCCGGACCTGGCTGCACGCTGCCGCGCCGACGCCGCCAAGCTCGACCTGGCCGACCTCGACACCGACGTGCCGGCGCCTGTCGCCGGCGCGGTGCAAAACCCGAGCAAGGCCGAAGCCCTGGGCTGGCTGTTCGTCTCCGAAGGCTCCAAGCTGGGCGCCGCGTTCCTGATCAAGCGCGCCGTGGGCCTGGGCCTGAGCGAAACCTTCGGTGCCCGTCACCTGGGCGAGCCAGCCGGTGGTCGTGCTGAAGGCTGGAAGAGCTTCACCCGCACCCTCGACGGCCTGGAATTCAGCGCTGAAGAAGAAGCCGCCGTGGAAAAAGGTGCAGTGGATGCGTTTGTGCGCTTCACCGTGCTGCTGGAACAGGCGTACGCTAGCGCCCCTGAACTGGCCTGACCCCCAATTCAAATGTGGGAGCGGGCTTGTGTGGGAGCGGGCTTGCTCGCGAATACAGCCTGTCAGTTGATAAAGATGTCGACTGACCCTCCGCCTTCGCGAGCAAGCCCGCTCCCACATTTGGATCTCATTTCAAGCTGATTTTTTGCTTTATCTTTTTTGCGCAAACCTATGACCAGCAAAACCCAATCCACCTCGAAAATCGCCCGGATCCTCTTCGGCCTGCTGGCCTACGTCAGCCTGGGCATTGGCTTGGTGGCGATTGTCATACCGGGTTTGCCCACCACCGAATTCATCCTGCTCGCCGCCTGGGCCGCCACCAAAAGCTCGCCGCGTCTCAGCGCCTGGCTGGAAAACCACCGGCTGTTCGGGCCGATCCTGTTCAACTGGCGCAACGGCAAGATCATCGCCCGCCGCGCCAAGGTCAGCGCCACCGTGAGCATGCTGCTCTGCGCCGGGCTGATGCTGGTGATGCTCGACCACGGCTGGCCGATCTACCTGGCGATTGCCGGGATGAGCCTGGGCAACCTGTGGATCTGGTCGCGCCCGGAGCGGCTTGCACAGCCCGCATAACGGCGCATGTAGGACGCGTCCTACCGCTCATCGCCTCCCTCTCATGAAACGCCCCTCTGCGCCGATGCCCAAGACATAGCGCCGAATGGACTTGGCCGTGCTCCGTATACCAACAAGTCCATTCGCGAGTGAACCTATGTTCGACACCCTCTCCATCCGCTTGAAAATCGTGCTGTTGTCCGGCCTGTGCCTGTTGGGCGTGATTGCCCTGGTCGTCGGCGTCAACCTGTACGAGGCCGATCAGAACAACCATCTGGTCCGCGATTCAAGCTCGCGAATGCTCACCGACAGCGTGCAGGACCTGTTGCAGGCCAAGGCCGCCGAACAAGCGGTGCAACTGCAGAAAACCTTTGGCGAAAACCTGCAGGCGGTGACCGCCCTCGCCGACCAGGTCAAAGACCTGCGCGCCCTCGCCAGCCAACGTTCGCTGGAGCCCGGCGCCCTGCGTGAAGCCCTTAACCAGAGCGTCAAGACCGCCTTTGAGCGCAACCGCAAGGCCCTGGGCATCTGGCTGTCGTTCGAACCCAATGGGCTGGATGGCAAGGACAGCGAATTCATCGGCGACAAGGCCCGCGTCTCCAACGAAAAAGGGCGTTTCTCCACCTACTGGAGCCGCGCCGGCGGCGAAGGCTTGAACACCATCATGGTCGAGGACGACCTGACCAAGACCAGCCTCAACCTCAGCGGTACGCCCTACAACATCTGGTACACCTGCCCACGGGACACCCGCAGCGTTTGCCTGCTGGACCCGTACGCCGATGAAGTGGCGGGCAAGTCGATGCTGATGACCACCATCTCCCTGCCGCTGATCGTCGATGGCAACGTCATCGGCGTGGTCGGTATCGACATCGCCCTCGACACCCTGCAAGCCACCACGGACGTCGCGCAAAAAGAATTGTTCGACGGCGCCGCACACCTGGAAATCCTCGCCAGCACCGGCCTGATTGCGGCCTACAGCGGTGAGCCAGGCCGGGTCGGCAAAAACCTGGTCAACACCCTCGGTGCCGAAGGCAAGGAGATCGTGCAACTGCTGGCCAACGGCACGCGTACGATCCGCGAACAAGACGACACCATCCGTGCCGTATACCCGGTCAAGCCGATCGCCGATGGCAAATCCTGGGGCGTGCTGATCAAACTGCCCAAACACGTGATGCTGGCTGACACGGAAAAACTGCAAACCCTGCTCGACCAAGCCCAGGACGCCGGCACCCTCAAGGCCCTACTGGTCGGCGCCGCTGCCGGCCTGCTGGGCTTGCTGCTGATCTGGCTGACCGCCACCGGCGTGACCCGCCCGATCAACAACGTGGCCGCCATGCTCAAGGGCATTGCCAGCGGCGACGGCGACCTCACCCAACGCCTGGCCTATAGCAAAAAAGACGAGCTGGGCGAATTGGCGAACGGCTTCAACGCCTTCCTCGACAAGCTGCAACCGACCATCGCGCAGATCAAGCAAAGCATCACCGAAGCGCGCGGCACCGCCGACCAGTCCTCGGCCATCGCACGTCAGACCAGCGAAGGCATGCAGGTGCAGTTCCGCGAAATCGACCAGGTGGCCACCGCCTCCAATGAGATGAGCGCCACCGCCCATGACGTCGCCAACAGCGCGTCCAACGCCGCCAGCGCGGCACGGGGCGCCGATCAGTCGGCGCGTGAAGGCATGTCGATCATCGAGCAAAGCACCCGCGACATCACCACCCTCGCCGAAGAAGTGAGCAAGGCCGTGGGCGAAGTCGAGGCGCTAGCGGTGAACAGCGAGCAGATCGGCTCCGTGCTGGAAGTGATCCGCAGCATTGCCGAGCAGACCAACCTGCTGGCGCTCAACGCCGCCATCGAAGCGGCACGCGCCGGCGAAAGCGGCCGGGGGTTTGCGGTGGTGGCCGACGAAGTGCGCAACCTGGCCAAGCGCACCCAGGATTCGGTGGAGGAAATCCGCGTGGTGATCGAACGCATCCAGAGCGGCACCCGTGGCGTGGTGGCGACTATGCATTCGAGCCAGACCCAGGCCCAGAACAATGCCGGGCAGATCCATCAGGCGGTGCAGGCCCTGGGCAAGATCAGCGATGCCGTGACGGTGATCAGCGACATGAACCTGCAAATCGCCAGCGCCGCCGAACAACAGAGCGCCGTGGCCGAAGAGGTCAACCGCAACGTCTCGGCGATCCGCACCGTGACCGAAACCCTCACCGGCCAGGCCACCGAATCGGCGGCCATTAGCAGCCAGTTGAATGCATTGGCCAACCAGCAGATGACGTTGATGGATCAGTTCAGGGTCTAAGCCCTCAATCCCGAGAGCAATGGAATCCTCCTGTGGGAGTGGGGTTTGTGTGGGAGCGGGCTTGCTCGCGAAAGCGGTGGATCAGTCAGAGATGAATTGACTGACACGCCGCCTTCGCGAGCAAGCCCGCTCCCACACAAGCCCGCTCCCACATTTAGATCACCTTGGCCTTAAGCCCCGGGCCACGCCTGCACAAACGCCGCCACATCTTCCTTCGCCGCCGTCCGCGGCGGGTTCTGCGGCGTGCCCAGGTACAGGAAGCCAATCACTTCCTCACCTTCCGTCAGCCCCAAGCCTTGGGCAACGTGAGCCGAATACGACAACTCACCAGTACGCCACACCGCACCAATCCCCTGGGCATAGGCCGCCAGCAGGATGCCATGGGCCGCACAACCAGCCGCCAGCAACTGCTCGGACTTCGGCACCTTGAAGTGTTCCTGCAAACGCGCAATCACCACCACGACCAACGGTGCACGCAACGGGCCGTTCTGGGCCTTGTCGATCACGGCTTGCGGGGCGGCGGCGTCTTGCTGGCGTGCGGCCTCGGCCAACAGCGTGCCCATCTGCTCGCGGGCAGCGCCTTCCACCGTGAGGAAGCGCCATGGGCGCAGTTGGCCGTGGTCTGGCGCACGCAGGGCGGCGGCGAACAACACGTCGCGCTGCGCCTGGGTCGGTGCCGGTTCCAGCAGGCGCGGCACGGAAACACGGTTGAGCAAAGCGTCGAGAGCCTGCATGGGCCACCTCCAGAAAAAAATGTGCGGCCATTCTAGCGGGAATGCGGCGCCGGCCACCAAACGATAATTGCTCTTATTCCTTACGCCCTGCCCTGTTAGACTTTGCCACCTTATTTTTGCCCTTCGTTCAGGAAACGCGATGTCCCGTTGGCTTTTTCGCCTGTCCGCTGCACTGCTGGCCTTGAGCCTGACTGCCTGCGACGACGCGCCCCGGTTTACCAAGGCCGAGCCGGGTGAATCGCGGGCGGGCGGCGCGGCGACCGTGAACAAGCGCGACCAGAACGCGTTTTCCCTGCCCTCGGCCAACCTGTCGCCTACGCGCCGCCTGGACTTCAGCGTCGGCAACAGTTTCTTTCGCAGCCCCTGGGTGATTGCGCCGTCCACCACTACGGCGCGTGATGGCCTGGGCCCGCTGTTCAACACCAATGCCTGCCAGAACTGCCATATCAAGGACGGTCGCGGCCATCCGCCGTTGCCCGACGCGGCGAATGCGGTGTCGATGCTGGTGCGCCTGTCCATCCCGGACGCCCCGGCCTACGCCAAGGCCATCGAGCAGCTCGGCGTGGTGCCCGAGCCGGTCTACGGCGGGCAATTGCAGGACATGGCCGTGCCCGGCGTGCCGCCCGAAGGCAAGGTGCGGGTCGATTACACACCGGTCAACGTGGCGTTCAAGGACGGCACCGTGGTCGAGTTGCGCAAGCCGGACCTGCAGATCACCCAGCTCGGCTACGGTCCGATGCATCCAGACACGCTTTTTTCCGCACGCATTGCCCCGCCGATGATCGGCCTGGGCTTGCTCGAAGCCATCAGCGACGCCGATATCCTGCGCAACACCGACCCCGAGACGGCCGACCCAGAAGCCATCGTTGGTCGGGCGAATTGGGTGTGGGATGATGCCCAGCACAAGACCGTCCTCGGACGTTTTGGCTGGAAAGCCGGGCAACCAGACCTCAATCAACAAAATGTTCACGCGTTTTCTGGTGATATGGGCCTCACCACGTCCCTGAGACCCTTTGATGACTGCACTGATGCCCAAGTCGCCTGCAAACAGGCGCCCAACGGCGATGGCCCCGATGGCGAGCCGGAAGTCAGCGACAACATCCTGCGCCTGGTGCTGTTCTACACCCGCAACCTCGCCGTGCCGGCTCGGCGTGGCGCCAACACGCCCGAGGTACTGGCCGGCAAGAACCTGTTCTACCAAGCCGGTTGCCAGGGTTGCCACAAGCCCGCGTTCACCACGGCGACCAATGCCGCCGAACCTGAACTGGCCAGCCAGGTGATCCGCCCCTACAGCGACCTGCTGTTGCACGACATGGGCGAAGGCCTGGCCGACAACCGCAGCGAATTCAAGGCCGGTGGCCGCGACTGGCGCACCGCGCCGTTGTGGGGCATCGGCCTGACCCAGACCGTGAGTGGCCACACCCAGTTTTTGCATGACGGCCGCGCCCGCAACCTGCTGGAAGCCGTGCTGTGGCACGGCGGTGAGGCACAAGCGGCGCAGCAGCATGTGTTGTCCTTTAATGCCGAACAGCGCGCTGCATTGCTGGCGTTCCTGAATTCTTTATAAGCTTCGCCCCAATTACCGAAGGGAGCTTTACATGTTCCGTCCCAAGTTGTTGTTCACCAGCCTCGCCGCCCTCGCCCTGGGCGCCTGCTCGCCGCAAGACCCGCAAGCGGTGACCTCGGCGGCCATCGCCAAGCAAGTGATCCTGCCGACCTACAGCCGTTGGGTCGAAGCCGACCGCCAACTGGCCGTCAGCGCCCTGGCCTACTGCCAGGGCAAGGAAAGCCTGGACACCGCCCGCGCCGACTTCCTCCACGCGCAAAAGGCCTGGGCCGAGCTGCAACCGCTGCTGATCGGCCCGCTGGCCGAGGGCAACCGTTCGTGGCAAGTGCAGTTCTGGCCGGACAAGAAAAACCTTGTCGGTCGCCAGGTCGAACAGTTGGTCACCGCCCAACCGCAGATCGATGGCGCCGCACTGGCCAAATCCAGCGTGGTGGTGCAGGGCCTGTCGGCTTACGAATACATCCTCTACGACGCCAAGACCGACATCGCCGACGAAGCACAGAAGGCCCGCTACTGCCCGTTGCTGGTCGCCATCGGTGACCGTCAGAAGGCCTTGGCCGAAGAGATCCTCGCGAGCTGGAACAGCACCGACGGCATGCTCGCGCAGATGAGCAAGTTTCCGAACCAGCGCTACGCCGATTCCCACGAAGCCATTGCCGATCTGCTGCGCGTCCAGGTGACCGCACTGGATACCCTGAAGAAGAAACTCGGCACGCCGATGGGCCGCCAGACCAAAGGCATCCCGCAGCCATTCCAGGCCGATGCCTGGCGCAGCCAGTCGTCCCTGCAAAGCCTCGAGGCCAGCCTCGCCGCCGCCCAGACCGTGTGGGTCGGGGTCGACAACAAAGGCCTGCGTGGCCTGCTGCCAGCGGATCAGAAGCCGTTGGCCGACAAGATCGACGCCGCCTACGCCGCGTCGCTGAAACTGTTCGCCAGTAACCAGCGCACCCTCAACGAACTGTTGGGCGACGATGCCGGGCGCCAACAGCTCAACGACCTCTATGACAGCCTCAACGTCGTCCACCGCCTGCACGAAGGCGAGCTGGCCAAGGCGCTGGGCATCCAACTGGGCTTTAACGCCAACGACGGTGACTGATGATGCTCAGGCGACAGGCTTTGGCCATTGGCAGCGTGCTGCTCAGCGCCCTTACATTGGGTGGCTGGACGCTGTTCAAGCAGAAGGACAAGGGCCCATTGCTGCTGTCGGCGCGGGATGATGCGGACGGCAAGCACTACGCCGTCGGGTTTCGCCTGGACGGCAAGCAGGTGTTTGCCACCCAGGTCGGCCAGCGCTGCCACGACATCATCAACCACCCGACGCTGCCGATTGCGCTGTTTGTCGCCCGTCGCCCGGGGACCGAGAGTTACCTGATCGACCTGCGCGACGGCACGCTGCTGCAAACCATCAGTTCCAAGGCCAATCGTCACTTCTATGGCCACGCTGTCATTCACAAGAGCGGCGACTGGCTGTACGCCACCGAGAACGACACGTCCGACCCCGGCCGTGGCTTGCTCGGTGTGTACAAGTTCGAAGGCGAGCGGCTGGTGCACAGCGGCGAGATTTCCACCCATGGCATCGGCCCGCATCAGGTGTCATGGATGCCCGACGGTGAAACCCTGGTGGTGGCCAACGGGGGTATTCGCACCGAAGCCGAAAGCCGCGTCGAGATGAACCTCAACGCCATGGAACCGAGCCTGGTGCTGATGCACCGCGACGGCACGTTGATCAGCAAGGAGACCCTCGGCCAGCAGATGAACAGCGTGCGCCACATGGGGATCGCCAGCGATGGCACGATCCTTACCGGGCAGCAGTTCATGGGGCCGTCCCAGGAGCGATCCGAGTTGCTCGCGATCAAGCGGCCCGGGCAACCGTTCGTGGCGTTCCCGGTGGCCGATGAGCAGTTGCAGGCCATGGGGCACTACACCGCCAGCGTCGCCGTACACAGCGAGTTGCGCCTGGTGGCGTTGACCGCGCCGCGGGGCAATCGCTTCTTTATCTGGGACATGGACAGCCTTGAGCTGCGCCTGGACGGGCCGCTACCGGACTGTGCCGGCGTGGGTGCGGTTGCCGATGGGTTTGTCGTCACGTCCGGGCAAGGCCGTTGCCGTTTCTACGACTGCCGCCAAACGCCGTTGGTGGCAACACCCTTGGAATTGCCGGCAGGGCTGTGGGATAACCATCTGCATCTGGTCTGAAGCCAACGCACAAAAAAAGGCCTCGCATTGCGAGGCCTTTTTTATGGGGTTTGAATCGTTTCAACTCTGCGGCCTCATGCCTTGGGACATGCCAAACATAAACAACAGCAACTCATGATCAGGCTTGACCGCCGTACTCGCCTTGGCGACGCGCGGCAGCAAGCACTGCGCGCTGCCTTGCACGGCACTGAGGACTTGGGTGCGAGGTTGTTCCCATGCGGCCAGGGCCAGCGCTGCAACGCCCATCGCCCCCACCAGGAACAAACCTCGTGCTATTTCTAGCTTCATCTGGTTAAACCCTTGATAGCGCTGCCAAACGCCGTCTCGTAAAAGTAGCTGAGTTTGTTCCAGTCGGCGCTGCTCCACGACGAATGGCGCCGCAGTTGCTGCATGTCATGGGAGGCCGCGCGATAAGCGGTCAACCGTTGCCGGCATTTCTCGAAATCCAGCAAGGCAATGTCGACGTTGGCCGAGTCGCCTGTACCGGTGACGCGTACAAAGACGTGCTTGGCATACAGGCAACCGTGCTGCCAGCGGCCCTTGTGCATGCGCACCAATGTCCCGGCCAACTCCTTGAGCACACGTTCATGGACCAATTCGCCGTACTGTTCGCGGCCACCAGCGGCGTACCAGTTTTCGATTTCATCGAAGCCGTCCAGGGCCGCCGTCACCAACAGTGCTTTCCATTGGTGCTCAGGGTCGCGGCGCGCCCCGCAAAACACCAGGTCGGGCACCCGCACATCGAGTGCGCGCAGGCCCTTGAGGGCGTCACGCTCGCGCAACACAGTCGGGCGCCCGAAGGGATGCAGCCAGCTGCGGTAGATATGCCCGGTCTGGCGCTTGCTGTAGAGCAGGTGGCCATTGGGGCCGGTCACCCGTTGCACACCACTTTCACCGCCACGCCGACGGTTGGGTTCCTCGACCCACTCGCCCTGCTGGCGCCAGAAAAAATCGAACTTCTCTTCGGGCGCTACATGACTGCCTACTACGCACTCAACTGCCATCCTGTTACCTCTTTCTCAATACATACACTCGCCACATGGCGTAGAGCGGCATGAAGTCCAGAGATTCCTGAACGCGGAAACCAGCCTGCTCGAATTCGTCTTCAACAGTAGCAGCTGGTAACACAAAGCGATTTTGGTAACCGTCCTGCTCACCTTTGCCCTGACGTTTTGCTTCGAGGCGCTTACGTTTCCAAGCCTTGAAATTGCCATCGACCCACAGCGAAAGGATCACGCTGTCGCGTGTAACACGCTGAAACTCCCGCAATATCGCGACCCGGTGCGCCGGGTCACCAATGTGGTGCAGCAAGCGCATGCAAAAAATGCTGTCCACCGAGTTATCCGGCAAATCGATATCGAAGGCAGATGTCTGCAAGGGCCGTACCCGTTTCACCACATCGGCGGGTTGAGCGGCCATCGCGACCTTCAACATCGACGCGGAATTGTCCGCGCCGATAATCACGCGGTTGGGTTTTTCGGCCAATAGCGGCCAGAAGCGCCCCGCGCCGCACGGCAGGTCCAACACCAAGCCAGGCTCGCCGGCCATGGCCAACGCACCACGGGCCAATTGCTCATCGCGTTTGTGGGACAGCCGGCGCGCGAGGTTGTCCTTATGTTTGAGCAAATATTCCTGGGCGTGCTGATCGTCGTACTTATCGGAAAATTCGAGCTTGATCGGGGAAGTCATCAACGGATCTCCAGTAGCTGATGCCTACAACCTTAAGCATCCAACTGTGATCATCCGGTCAACTCTTTGTGAAAAACTTGTCCTGTCTAATCTCATACATTTCAAGACTTTACCGACACATTCAGTATCATGTAGCCATCTTCGGCGAAAATCAGAGCCAGCTTGGCGCAGCATAACGGCAAGCCAGGCCCTCAGGACTTGACCTGGCTCAGCTCAACGTGAAAGCGGCAGCCGTTGGGTTCCATGGTGCTCAGGCTGACGCTCCAGCCCTGGTTCTCACAGATCCGCTGCACCAGCGACAGGCCCAGGCCAAGGCCGTCGCCGCGCTTCTCGCTGCCGCGCACAAAGGGCTCGAACATGGCTTCGCGCTTGTCTTCGGGGATGCCCACGCCTGAGTCCTCCACCACGAAACCTTCCGGCTCCAGTGTCAGGCGGATAAAGCCGTGCTCGGTGTAGTGCAGGGCATTGCGCAGCAGGTTACCCATGACCGCGTGCAGGAACGTCGCGTTGTAGCGCGTATCCAGCGGGTTGCCGGGCTGATAGATCAGCTCCAGGCCTTTGCGTTCGATAGGCTCGCGCCAGATGTTGAGCAGATCGTCCGCCACCTGCTCCAGCGTGACCTGGGGCGACATGCTGCCATCGTCGTGCTGGGCGCGGGCAAGCATGAGGAAGGTCTGCACCAGCTCGCGCATTTCTTCGCAGGCGCGGGCGATACGTTCCACCTGATTGCGCCCGCGCTGGTCGATGGCCGGGTTTTCCAGCAGCAGTTCGCAGGAGCTGGCCAGGACCATCAACGGCGTGCGCAATTCGTGGCTCACATCGCTGGTGAACAGCTGCTCGCGGGACAGCGCCTGGCGCAGGCGTCCCAAGGTGGCGTCGAACGCCACGGCCAGTTCGCCCACTTCATCGGCGGCGTAGTCCGGCGCCAGCGGCGGTGCCAGGCCGAGCAGTTGGTCGCGGTGGCGCACCTGGCGGGCCAGGCGCACCACCGGTGCCATCACTTTGCGCGCCAGCACCCAGCCGAGGAACACCGCGAGTGCCAGGCTGAGCACAAAGCCCACCAGCACCACGGCGAACAGCACGCGCTCACGCTCCTCGAAATCGCTCTGATCTTGCAGCAACACGTAGCGCCGACCATCCACCACTTCGACCATGGCGTGGTACGACAGCGCCTCGCGGAACACTTCATGGAAGCCCGGCTCCAGGTGCCGCAGATCCTTGGGCAACTCGAAATCCCCAGGGCCACCGCTGAAATAAAACAGCTGGTCCGGCTCGGGGCGGTGGTTCCAGTCCTCGACGCTGTCCATCAGCAGCAGGCGTTGCAAGTCACCGCCCAGGCCCGCCGAGATCAGTTTTTCTTCCACCAGGTGCACGGTGGCGACGATGCCCATGGCGAAGGCCCCCGCCACCAACGCACTCATCAAGGCAAAGGCGATGATGATCCGTTGGGCAAGGCTTTGCTTAAACTCCATCACGCCCCTCGGCCAGGCGATAACCGACGCCGTGCACCGTTTGCAGCAACGGCTTGGCGAACGGTTTGTCGATCACTTGGCGCAATTGGTGGACGTGGCTGCGCAGGCTGTCGCTGTCCGGGCAGTCATCGCCCCACAGGGCCTCTTCGAGGATTTCGCGACGCAGAACGTGAGGGCTTTTCTGCATCAGCACCGCCAGTAATTTCAGGCCGACCGGGTTGAGCTTGAGCAGGCGCCCTTCGCGGGTGACTTCCAGGGTATCAAGGTCGTAGCTCAGGTCGGCCACTTGCAGGGCACGGCGGCCACCACCCTGGGCGCGGCGCAGCACGGCTTCGATGCGTGCGGCCAATTCCGACAGGGCGAAGGGTTTGAGCAAGTAGTCATCGGCGCCGGACTTGAAGCCCTGCAGCCGGTCATCCAGTTGGTCGCGGGCGGTGAGCATGATCACCGGCGTGTCGCGGCGGGCGTCTTCGCGCAGGCGCTTGCACAGGGTGTAGCCATCGATGCCGGGCAGCATGATGTCGAGCACAATCAGGTCGTAATGCTCGGTGGCGGCCAGGTGCAGGCCCGACAAACCGTCCTGCGCACAGTCCACGGTATAGCCTTTGAGCCCCAGGTAATCGGCCAGGTTGGCCAGAATATCGCGGTTGTCTTCAACCAATAGAATTCGCATGGGCAGTGTCTCCGTACGCGGTAACGGCCGTGTTGGCTCGCGCAGCTTAAGGCCAAGTGTGGCTCAGGGATAGACCTGCAAGGCCCATCGATACAGGTTTTCAACCGATATTTCAGTTGAACGAGATTTTCACTATAGCTTCACGTATTGAACACAGCGACGATGAGAAAATTATCGATGGGGCACACTTTTTCATCGACAGATAGACCGCTTTCGCGGGCAAGCCCGCTCCCACATTGGGATGGGAAACACTTCAAAACCGTGACCCTGTGCCCAATAAAAAGCCCCACCTGCATCACTGCAGGCGGGGCTTTTTCAGTACGGGGGTAAGGCTGGCTTACATCATGCCGCCCATGCCACCCATGCCGCCCATGTCTGGCATACCGCCGCCAGCGCCTTCAGCCTTTGGCTTGTCAGCAATCGCAACTTCGGTGGTCAGCAGCAGACCAGCGATAGAAGCGGCAGCCTGCAACGCCGAACGGGTCACTTTGGTTGGGTCCAGGATACCCATCTCAACCATGTCACCGTATTCGCTGGTCGCGGCGTTGTAACCGTAGTTACCTTTACCGTTCTTCACTTCGTTGACCACAACACTTGGCTCGTCGCCGCTGTTGGAAGCGATCTGACGCAGTGGGGATTCAACAGCACGGCGCAGAACAGCGATACCGACGTTCTGGTCAGCATTGTCGCCTTTCAGGTCAACCAGGGCTTCCAGAGCACGGATCAGCGCAACGCCACCGCCAGGTACCACGCCTTCTTCAACGGCTGCACGGGTAGCGTGCAGGGCGTCTTCAACGCGGGCTTTCTTCTCTTTCATTTCTACTTCGGAACCAGCGCCAACCTTGATCACTGCAACGCCGCCGGACAGCTTGGCCAGGCGCTCTTGCAGTTTTTCACGGTCGTAGTCGGACGAAGTTTCGGCAACCTGAGCGCGGATCTGGGTGATGCGCGACTGGATGTCAGCTTCAACGCCAGCACCGTCAACGATGATGGTGTTTTCCTTGGAGATGGTCACGCGCTTGGCGCTGCCCAGGTTTTCCAGGGTGGCGCTTTCCAGGCTCAGGCCGATCTCTTCGGAGATAACGGTACCGCCGGTCAGAACAGCGATGTCCTGCAGCATGGCCTTGCGACGGTCGCCGAAGCCTGGAGCCTTGACGGCTGCGACTTTAACGATGCCACGCATGTTGTTCACAACCAGGGTCGCCAGGGCTTCGCCTTCAACGTCTTCGGAAACGATCAGCAGTGGGCGGCCGGCTTTGGCAACGGCTTCCAGCACTGGCAGCATTTCGCGGATGTTCGAGATCTTTTTGTCGACCAGCAGGATCAGCGGGCTTTCCAGCTCGGCAACCATGGTGTCTGGCTTGTTGACGAAGTACGGGGACAGGTAGCCACGGTCGAACTGCATGCCTTCTACAACCGACAGTTCGTTTTCCAGGCCAGTGCCTTCTTCAACGGTGATCACGCCTTCTTTACCGACTTTTTCCATGGCTTCGGCAATGATGTCGCCGATGGAGTTGTCGGAGTTGGCGGAGATGGTGCCAACCTGGGCGATAGCCTTGGTGTCAGCGCATGGCTTGGACAGGTTTTTCAGCTCGGCAACAATGGCGATGGTCGCCTTGTCGATGCCGCGCTTGAGGTCCATCGGGTTCATGCCGGCAGCGACGGCTTTCAGGCCTTCGTTGACGATCGACTGAGCCAGAACGGTAGCGGTGGTGGTGCCGTCGCCTGCGTCATCGTTGGCACGGGAGGCAACGTCTTTGACCAGCTGCGCGCCCATGTTTTCGAAACGGTCTTCCAGTTCGATTTCTTTGGCGACGGAAACGCCGTCCTTGGTGATGGTCGGAGCGCCGAAGCTCTTCTCGATGATCACGTTACGGCCTTTCGGGCCCAGGGTCGCTTTTACTGCGTCAGCCAGGATGTTGACACCGGTGAGCATTTTTTTACGGGCGGAATCGCCGAATTTAACTTCTTTAGCAGCCATGATCGATATTCCTTAAATACTTTGTAGTAACGGGAAAATGAGCGGGGAAATCAGTCTTCCAGAACGGCGAGAATCTCGTTCTCAGCCATAACCAGCAGATCTTCGCCATCAACTTTCACAGTGTTGCTGCCGGAGTAAGGGCCGAATACAACCTTGTCACCGACTTTAACGGCCAGCGCACGCACGTCACCGTTTTCCAGAGTCTTGCCTGGGCCTGCAGCGACGATCACACCGTGGTTGGCTTTTTCAGCAGCCGAACCGGGCAGAACGATACCGCCAGCGGTTTTCTTTTCTTCTTCGCTGCGACGGATTACGACGCGGTCGTGCAGAGGACGAAGCTTGCTCATTGTCGATCTCTCCTAATTGTGTTTTTCATCGGCCGGTATCAGTACCGGCGGGTTGTATTCCGGCTGTGCCGGTCACGCCTCGCCAAGCAAGACGCGGAAGTCTGTCTGGTGTCGCCACCAGAAACCTTGCGGTGACCGTTACATAAGGGCGCATAAGCTTATTACAAGGGGCCTCGGCGGAATTTTTTTACCTGTGCCGACGCCTGAAAGCAACACGGCACCCAGAGGTGCCGTGCCCGTGAAGCGTTATTTGCTGTCGCGGTGTTCGAACTCGCCTTCGATCACATCACCTTCACGCCCCAGCGGTTGACGCGGGGCCGGGCCGCCACGGGGTTGCAGGTCGTCGGCGAACGCACGCTGGCGCAGTGCAGCCTCTTCAGCACGCTGGCGCATCTTGCCGGCGAGCAGCTTGCGGGAGAACGGCAGCAACAGCAGCAGGCCGATCACGTCACTGATGAAACCCGGCAGGATCAACAGGCCACCGGCCAGGGCCATCATCAAGCCTTCAAGCATGGTCTGAGCTGGCAGTTCGCCACGATTCAGGCTTTCACGAGCACGCAGTGCCGTGGCCAGGCCGGCGACGCGCAGCACCAACACGCCAAGCATCGAGCCGAGAATAATCAGCAGCAACGCCGGGAAAAACCCGATCGCACTGCTGACTTGAACGAAGACAAACAGCTCCAACACTGGAAATAGCAGAAAGAGCAATAAAAAAGGGCGCATCAACTGGTTCCTCAACGCAAGAATGCCTTGCTAGTCCACCTTAGATGACGTCGCCGTTTCGTGAATTCAAGCGCTGGCCACGGTTTTTTTCGGCCAGGCCTCGGCGTGAGCCAATGAAACCAGGGCTTCGCGCACTTGTGTCGGCGTGTTGCAGGGTTCTGCAAACGGCAGCCAATGCAACGATTGGCCGACACGCAAGTGCATGCCCTCGCTGTCGATGCCTGCCAACTGCGCTGGCTCGAAAGTGGGCAAGCCGGTCAAGGCGACGTAGTGGGCGATGGCCTTGGTGTGATCGCTGTTCATGTGTTCGATCATGCTGCGCTCAGCCTTGCCAGCGAACGGGTTGGCCAGAGTCAGTTGATCAACCCAGTGAATCGCGCCAAACCCGCCGATGTAGCGATGGCGTACCGGCTTGAGCACCCAGAAATCAAAGTCATGGGCCTTGTGGTAGTTGGCCGAGTCGGGGAAGTAGCGGTAATAACGCTCTGCCGCCGCTTCGATCGCAGCCGGGTCTTCGATCTTCTCGGCTTCACCCAGGTAGGTCAGGCGCCCTACCGCCTGCACGTCATCCGCCTCGCGCTCGCCGACCAGCAGCGAACACTTGGGGTCTTTTTGCAGGTTGTGGGTGTGCTGGGCGATGCGGCTGATGAGGATCAGCGGGCGGCCCTGCTCGTCGAGGCAGTACGGCACCACTGAGCCGAAAGGAAACCCGGGCATGGCTTTGGATTGTGTGGCGAGAGCCCCACGGTATTCCTTGAGCAAAAGCTCTCGGGCGTTCTTGGCAACCTGTGCGCTCAACGTATGACTCCTCGGGGTATTCAGCCGCCCATAGCATATGGGAATGGATCTCAACACAAGGTAATCAATATCCGCAGAGGTTGCCAAGCAGGTTTTGTTCGACCGTGTTACCAGGCCACGCCAAAACCAGCGGTGTAGCGGGTCTTGCTCAAGCTGCTGTCGGAATCGCCACTGATGATGTCGCGCTCGGCCTTGAGGTTGAGGGACGCCCATTCGGTGACTTTGTAGCGCAGGCCCATTTCCGCATCCAGGGAGTAGTCGATCGGACCGTCGACAGGCTTGCCCACTTCACCGGTGGTGAAGAATTCAACGGTCTTGCCCACCAGGTAGCGGTTGTAGTTCCACTTCATGGCCAGCGAGTAGAAATGGTCTTTGCCACCCTCGGAATATTCGTAATCGGTGCGGTTGACCAGGGAACCGAGGGAGAACGCGCCCAGTTCATCATCCCAGAACTGGTAGCCCGGACCTGTACCGACGGTGCGCTGGCGCGAGAGGTCTTCAACCTTGTCGCGCTTGTAGGTCAGACGGCCCTGCCAGAACCAGTGTTCGGTGATAAATCGGTCCAGGTCATATTCCAGCGCCCAGTTGTCGGTAGTGGTCACGTCATCCTGGAACTCGCGGTTGTACTCGCCCTGCCCGGTGTGGCGCCATTGGCCATGACGGGCAGAGGTCTTGAAGTCGATGTCGTAGTCGTTGGTGTCTTTTTCCGCACGCTTGTAGTCCAGCGCCAGATCGACATTGCCCTTCCACACCAGGTCTTCGATCACCGGCTTGGGCTTGATGATCTGCTGGATGCTCGCCAGGTCGACGGTTTTCGGCGCCTCGCCATTGGCCAGCACCACCTTGCCGTCATCCGCCGCTTTCAACGACTTGGCCTTCTCGCCGGTGTAGGCGTCCTGCTTGACCAGCAACTCCTGGTCGCTCTCCAGGGTTTTCACCTGTTTCCAGTCGATCGGGATGGCCCCTGCGTAATCGGTCTGAATCAGCAGCTTGCCACCATCGAAGACTTTGATCTTGCCGCTCAGGCGGTCACCGTTCTTCAACCAGACGGTGTCAGCCAGCAAGGGCGTGGAGGCGCTGAAAACAGCAAGGCACAGCAGGGTTCTGGACAACATAAGCGGATTCGGGGCTCAGGATTGGCGAAAAGGGCGCGTTATCGTGTTAGATAGCTAGGACTGACTCAAGGATTAAAATTGAGTTCAATTCTCATCGGCATACTTACAGATGTTTCTTACAGACAGACCGAGAATCTCAACGGATGCCCCCACAGTGAATCAATCCGCCGCCCCCCCGCAAAGCCCCGCCGAAATGCGCCGTACGGCGCTGTACCTGACGCTGGCCCAGGTGCCCGAAGGCTGCGTGGTGAGTTACGGCGAGCTGGCACAGCTGGCCGGATTGGGTCGGGCGGCGCGCTGGGTCGGGCGCACGTTGAGCCAGTTGCCGCAAGACACGCGGTTGCCCTGGCACCGGGTGCTGGCTGCCGGTGGTCGGATAAGCCTGCCAGTGGGCAGCGCCTCGGGCGACGAACAACGTGCGCGTTTACGCAGCGAAGGCGTCAGTATCCTGAACAATCGCGTGGATATTCAGCGTCATGGCTGGCGCCCGGTAGAGCACAGCGGTTAGAGTGCGCGCTTTGTTTTCGCAATCCTGAGGCAGACTCCAGCCCATGCCCCGTAAAACCTGGCGCGCCGCGCTCGCCGCCTATGCCAGCCCCTCGACATTAGTCCTGTTGTTGCTCGGCTTTGCCGCCGGCTTGCCTTACATGTTGGTGTTCTCGACGCTTTCGGTGTGGCTGCGTGAGGCCGGTGTGGCCCGCGAGACCATCGGCTATGCGAGCCTGATCGGTTTGGCGTACGCCTTCAAATGGGTCTGGTCGCCGCTGCTCGATCAATGGCGCCTGCCAATCCTCGGCAAACTCGGGCGTCGACGTTCCTGGCTGGTGCTTGCCCAATCGCTGGTGATCCTCGGATTGATCGGCATGGGTTTCTGCGATCCGCAGAAACACCTGTCCTGGCTGATAGCCATCGCCGTGGTCGTGGCCTTCGCGTCGGCCACCCAGGATATTGCGGTGGACGCCTACCGCCTGGAAATCGCCGACGACAGCCGCCAGGCCGCCCTGGCTGCCAGCTATATGTCCGGCTACCGCATCGCCGCCCTGCTGGCCACGGCCGGTGCGCTGTTCTTTGCCGAAGGTTTCGGCTCTACCGGTTTCAACTACCAACACTCGGCGTGGCTCGGCACCTATGTGCTGTTCGGCGTACTGATGGTGCCGGCGCTGTTGACCACCCTGTTCATGCGCGAACCGAATGTGCCACTGCGCACCCAGTTGCAGGCCGGGCGCTACAGTTTTGTGCATCAATTGGTCTCGGTGTTTGTGCTGATTGTGCTGCTGGTGTCGGTGCCGGCGATGTTCACCCAGCTGTACAACACCGATTTCGAGAGTGTGCTGTTCCACGGCATGAGCCTGTGGGACCTGTTGATGGACGACCGCGCGTTCCTGCGGGCCATCCTCTATATCACCCTCACCGCGCTATGCCTCTCGGCCATGGGCCGCCGCGGCCTGGCACCGGTGCTGACGCCGGTCAACGACTTCATCCTGCGTTACCGCTGGCAGGCGCTGCTGCTGCTCGGGCTGATCGCCACCTACCGCATGTCCGACACGGTAATGGGCGTGATGGCCAACGTGTTCTACATCGACCAGGGCTTTACCAAGGACCAGATCGCCGGGGTCAGCAAGATCTTCGGCCTGATCATGACCCTGCTCGGCGCCGGCATGGGCGGCCTGCTGATTGTGCGGTTTGGTATCTTGCCGATCCTGTTTATCGGCGGTGTGTTCTCGGCCGGTACCAACCTGCTGTTCGTCGCGCTGGCCGACATGGGCCCCGACCTGCAGATGCTGATTTTCACCATTTCCCTGGATAACTTCAGCTCGGGCATGGCGACCTCGGCGTTCGTCGCCTACTTGTCGAGCCTGACCAACCTGAAGTTCTCCGCCACCCAATACGCCCTGCTCAGCTCGATCATGCTTCTACTGCCGCGCCTGATCGGCGGGTATTCAGGGGTGATGGTGGAGAAGTTCGGCTATCACAACTTCTTCCTGATCACCTGCCTGCTGGGTGTGCCGACGTTGTTTCTGATTGCACTGCATTGGTTCCAGGAGAACCGGCGGGCGCGGTTGAATCCACCGCAAGAAGACTGACACACCCCGATCAATGTGGGAGCCAGCTCCCACAAACACACACTGCGCCCTCGCGCCTGTACTCCGGCAGCAACCGCCCGTACAATCCCAAGTCATTTCAAGTCCAAGCAACCGACAACGGCCTACCATGCGTACCAGTCAATATTTGCTCGCCACACAGAAAGAAACGCCTTCCGACGCGGTTGTGATCAGCCATCAGCTGATGCTGCGCGCCGGTATGATCCGCAAACTGGCCTCCGGCCTGTACACCTGGCTGCCCATGGGCTTGAAGGTGATGCGCAAGGTCGAAGCCATCGTTCGCGAAGAAATGAACGCCGCCGGCTCTCTGGAAGTGTTGATGCCGAGCACCCAACCGGCTGAACTGTGGCAGGAATCCGGGCGCTGGGAAGAGTACGGCCCGGAATTGCTGCGCTTCAAGGATCGTCACGGCCGCGATTTCTGCGCAGGCCCGACCCACGAAGAAGTGATCACCGACCTGATGCGCAACGAGCTGAGCAGCTACAAGCAGCTGCCGCTGAACCTGTATCAGATCCAGACCAAGTTCCGTGATGAAATCCGCCCACGCTTCGGCTTGATGCGCGGCCGCGAATTCATCATGAAGGATGCCTATTCGTTCCACGCAGACCAGGCGTCCCTGCAGGTCACCTACGACCGCATGCACCAGGCCTATTGCAACGTGTTCACGCGCCTGGGCCTGAAATTCCGCCCGGTTGAAGCGGACAACGGTTCCATCGGCGGCGCCGGCTCCCACGAATTCCACGTACTGGCCGAATCCGGCGAAGACGACATCGTGTTCAGCAACGGTTCCGACTACGCGGCGAACATCGAGAAAGCCGAAGCCGTGCCACGGGAAACTTCCCGCCCAGCGCCAAGCGAAGAGCTGCGTCTGGTGGACACGCCTGAGACCAAGACCATCGCGGCCCTGGTGGAAAAATTCAATCTGCCGATTGAAAAGACCATCAAGACCCTGATCGTGCGCGCCGAGGAAGAAGGCAAGCTGATCGCCCTGGTGATCCGTGGCGACCACGAACTCAACGAAATCAAGGCGGCCCAGCAACCTGGCGTGGCCAGCCCGCTGGTCATGGCCACCGATGCCGAACTGCGCGACGCCATTGGCGCTGGCGCCGGTTCCCTCGGCCCGCTGAACCTGGCGCTGCCGATCATCATCGACCGTTCGGTCGAGCTGATGAGCGACTTCGGGATTGGCGCGAACATCGACGACAAGCACTACTTCGGCGTGAACTGGGAGCGTGACCTGCCGGTTCCGACCGTGGCCGACCTGCGCAACGTCGTCGCTGGCGACCCAAGCCCGGATGGCAAGGGCACCCTGGAAATCAAGCGCGGCATCGAAGTCGGGCACATCTTCCAGCTGGGCAACAAGTACAGTCAGGCGATGAACTGCAAGGTGCTGGGCGAAAACGGCAAGCCGGTGATCCTCGAAATGGGTTGCTACGGTATTGGTGTGTCCCGCGTGGTTGCCGCTGCCATCGAGCAGAACAACGACGCAAACGGCATCATCTGGAGCGACACCCTGGCGCCGTTCCAGATCGCCCTCGTGCCCCTGCGCTACGAAACCGAGCAAGTACGCGAAGCCACCGACAAACTGTATGCCGAACTGACGGCCGCCGGTTTTGAAGTGCTGCTGGATGACCGGGACAAGAAAACCAGCCCGGGTATCAAGTTCGCCGACATGGAACTGATTGGCATCCCGCACCGGATCGTGGTCAGTGACCGCGGCCTGGCCGATGGCAATCTGGAATACAAGAGCCGGACCGAAGCCGAAGCCCAACCGTTGCCGGTGGCTGACGTGCTGTCTTTCCTTCAGGCGCGTATTCGTCGCTGAAAACCAGATCAAGAGAAGTCATGTTCAAGCGAAACACCAGAGCCCTGGGGGGCGCCGCCTTGTGCGGCGCCCTGCTGGTCAGCGGCTGCGCCAACCAGATGTCGCAACGCAGTGAGCACGAGGAGCGGGTCGAGCGTAAGTTGCTCGACCACAGCCTGCAGATCGATGTAGGCGAACCCAAAGTGCTGGAGCTGCCGCAACGCCGGGTACGCATTCACGAGCAGAAGACCTTTGAGGTCACCGAGTTCGAAGTCACCCGTCGTTACGACCGCTACACCCCCTACCAGCCCTGGCGCAAACTCTATGAGATGCCTCTGGGTGCCGTCGCCCTGGTGGCCGGCGCGGGCGCCAACGTGGTGAATATCTTCGCCCTTGGCAACCTGCCGACCAGCGTTACCCGCGATTGGTTGACCTATGGCGTGGACGGTCTCAACCCGTTCATGAACGTGCAGTCCCATGGCCGCGCGCAACAGAACCTGGCGGGTATCGATGAAGTCCAGCGCGACAAGCGCGTGGAGTATTCGAGCCTGCCCTGGAGCGAGCGCCCGGTACAAGTCACCGCCGGCAAGCAAACCCATGAGCTGAGCACCGACCGCAACGGCGTCCTGCGCCTGAACCTGTTGGACAGCCCGTTTGCCGAGCAGGACCTGAACCGCATCACCACCCTGAAAATCAGCGTGGAAGATGGCCAGGACGACGTGCATTCGGACTCGACCCTGGCGATCAGCAGCACATTGCGCGGCAAGCTGCTGGAAGCCCATGGCCTGATCTACGACGACCTGGAAGATGACGAGGTGAACCAGTGGGTGCACCGGGTCAAGCGCTTGTCGGAGTTGGGTTTGGAAGAGGAAGCCAGTGAGTTGGAACAGAGCTTGATTGAACTGACGCGCAATGATCCGGAGTTGCAGCAGGAATTTTTGCAGGCATTGACCAAGGATGCCGGGCGACTCGTCGCAGATCCCGGCGCTCGCTGAGACCTTAAGCCTGCCACAGATATAAATGTGTGGGCTTGTGTGGGAGCTGGCTTGCCTGCGATGGCATCACCTCGGTGTTACTGACACTCCGAGGTGCCTGCATCGCAGGCAAGCCAGCTCCCACAGTTTTATTCGGTTTCTACCAGGAGAATTCGAGTTGTTCGTTGCCGCTGCTTAAATCCAGCAGCCGCACACCAATGCCTAATAGCCGCACCGGCTTCCCACCCCGATTAAACGCCTGCGTCAGCAGCTGTTGATAACTCTCCAGATCCCGCCCTGCCCCCGCCTGTTCCAGGGTCGTCTGGGTAAAATCATGAAACTTCACTTTAACGAACGGCTTGCCCGCACGGTAGCTGCTGTCGATACGCGCCATGCGCCCAGCCAGGGTTTCCATCAGTTCGGGCAGTTTCGCCAGGCAGCTTGAGAGATCCGGCAGGTCGACATCGTAGGTATTTTCCACGCTGATGGATTGCCGACGACTGTCGTTGTGCACCACCCGGTCATCAATCCCACGCGCCAGGCTCCACAGTCGCTCGCCAAAACTGCCGAATTCGCGCACCAGCGCCAGCTTGTTCCATTCGCGCAACTGCAAGCAGTCTTCAATGCCCAGGCGCGCCAGCTTGTCCGCCGTGACTTTGCCGACACCGTGCAATTTGTTCACCGGCAATTGGGACACAAAGTCTTCGACCTGGTCCGGGGTAATCACGAACAGGCCGTTGGGTTTCTTCCAGTCGCTGGCGATCTTGGCCAGGAACTTGTTCGGCGCCACGCCAGCGGAGACGGTGATGTGCAACTGATTGGAAACCCTACGCCGGATATCCTGGGCAATACGCGTGGCACTGCCGCCAAAGTGCGGGCAGTCGGACACATCCAGGTAGGCTTCATCCAGCGACAGCGGCTCGATCAGGTCGGTGTAGTCGCGAAAGATCGTGTGGATTTCTTTCGACGCTTCCTTATAAGCATCCATGCGCGGCTTGACGATGGTCAGGTCCGGGCACAGCTTCAAGGCGTGGCGTGAAGACATGGCCGAACGCACCCCATACGCCCGCGCCTCGTAGTTGCAGGTGGCGATCACTCCGCGCCGGTCAGCCGAGCCGCCTACCGCCAACGGCTTTTGCGCCAGGCTCGGGTCGTCGCGCATCTCGATGGCGGCGTAGAAACAGTCACAGTCGACGTGGATGATTTTGCGCTGCGTCATATAAACAGAGGGTTGATTCAACGGATCGCCAGTATCGCACCCGCACCTGTATATAGCACCAGTAGTTTGAATCTTCCGCTTGAGCGATAGGAAGATTCGCGGATGAATTTATTTTTTCAATCGAATCTAGCCTCCCGATAGAGCTGAAACCCTTAGCCAGACTGGGCCAAAAGGCTTTACGCAACCCCCTTGGAGAGCTAACCGATTGAACCACAAGCGCTTTTCTTCGATTAAGCGGTTGACACCCCAGCGTTCCTCTGTAGAATGCCGACACACAGACGCGGGATGGAGCAGTCTGGTAGCTCGTCGGGCTCATAACCCGAAGGTCGTCGGTTCAAATCCGGCTCCCGCAACCAAACATCAAAAAAGGCTACTCGAAAGAGTGGCCTTTTTTGTGCACGTCTGTTTTTGATTGTCGGACAAAAATCTTTGTCTATCGCGCACTTACCGCTCGCGGGCGGCCATTCAACGGCTAATTCACACTTATTTGACCGATACATCTATTAACGGTTGACACCCCGCCGCTTGGCTGTAGAATGCCGCCCACAGACGCGGGATGGAGCAGTCTGGTAGCTCGTCGGGCTCATAACCCGAAGGTCGTCGGTTCAAATCCGGCTCCCGCAACCAAACATCAAAAAAGGCTACTCGAAAGAGTGGCCTTTTTTGTATCCGGTGAAAAAGTCCTTCTGAAACAATGGCATGGCATCTTTCATGAAACCGTAGACGGTTTGTAGAGTCCATCTCATTGCAAGCTATGCTCAATGCTCAAGCGCTGCCCTCTACGACCAATGGCCGCAGTCGCCGCCCCCGGCGATCCGCGTTAATATTTGTAATTATTTTGTCCATAGGGATTGGTAACTTGGCTGGATACCTCCATCCTGTCGCGCACAATCCACGAGGTGATTGATGCGCGCCAACTCGTCTGAACCACTAGACACCGTCACAGCAGAACAACCGATCGCTCCCGCCCGTTTGCGCTGGCTGGATCTGTTGAGCAAATACCGCCAACCTATCGGGCTGGCCGTCACGTTGCTGCTGTTCGCAATCGCCCTGATCGCCTGCCGGCACTTGCTGCTGGAACTGGACCTTTACGCCCTGCATGACTCAATCCTGGAAGTGCCCAAACCCGCCCTACTCGGCGCGTTTGCTGCAGCCGTCGCCGGTTTCGTCATTCTGTTGGGCTATGAGTTTTCCGGTGCGCGCTACGCCGGCGTGAACCTGCCGGCCAAGACCCTGGCCCTCGGCGGCTTCACCGCCTTTGCCATTGGCAACGCCATTGGCCTGTCGATGCTCTCCGGCGGCTCGGTACGCTACCGTTTATATGCACGGCATGGCATCGGGGCTTCAGAAGTCGCCCACATGACCGTGTTTGCCAGCCTGGCCCTGGGCACCGCCCTGCCACCACTGGCTGCACTGGCGACGCTGAGCAACCTGCCGGCCGCCTCGACCTACCTGCATTTGCCGCAAGCGGTGCTGGGCGGAATTGCTGGCGCGGTGCTGCTGTTGTCGGCGGTGCTGTGCATCGGCATTTATCGTCGCCGCCTGCCTGAGCAACCCTACCCGGACAATCTGCTGGTGAAAGCCGGCCGGCGCACCCTGCGCCTGCCGGGCCGTCGCCTGACCTTCTTGCAACTGATCATCACCGCACTGGACGTCGCTGCCGCCGCCACTGTCCTCTATATGTTGCTGCCGGAAGCGCCACCCTTCGGCCCGTTCCTGCTGGTATACCTGCTGGCCCTGGCGGCCGGCGTGCTCAGCCATGTGCCGGGCGGTGTGGGTGTGTTCGAAGCGATCCTGCTCGCCGCCTTCGCCGACAAACTCGGTGCTGCGCCATTGGCTGCCGCCCTGCTGCTGTACCGCATGATCTATGTGGTGCTGCCATTGCTGATCGCCTGCGTGTTCCTGCTGGTCAATGAAGCGCAGCGCCTGTTCCAGACCCAGCAAAGCCTGCGGGTCGCCTCTGGCCTGGCGGCACCAGTGTTGGCCGTCCTGGTTTTTTTGTCCGGCGTGGTCCTGCTGTTTTCCGGCGCCACGCCAGAAATCGACTCACGCCTGGAAAACATCGGCTTCCTGATTCCCCACCGCCTGATTGACGCCTCGCACTTCGGCGCCAGCCTGATCGGTGTGTTGTGCCTGTTGCTGGCCCAGGGTTTGCGCCGACGCTTGTCGGCGGCCTGGATGCTGACCATGGTGTTGCTGCTGACCGGCGCCCTGCTCTCGCTGCTCAAGGGTTTCGACTGGGAAGAAGCCAGTCTGATGACCATGACCGCGATCCTGCTGGCGATCTTCCGCCGCTCGTTCTACCGCGCCAGCCGCCTGACCGAACTGCCGTTCTCACCGCTGTACCTGGTGGCCAGCGTCTGCGTGCTCGGCGCGTCGATCTGGCTGCTGCTGTTCGCCTATCAAGACGTGCCCTACAGCCACCAACTGTGGTGGCAGTTCACCCTCGACGCCAACGCCCCACGCGGCCTGCGCTCGTTGCTGGGTGCCGCCGTGCTGCTGGTGATCGTGTCGCTGACCTGGCTGCTGCGCACCGCACGCCCGATCATCCACCTGCCGACCCCGGAAGAACTGGAGCGCGCCAGCAAGATCCTGATGGCCTCGTCCCAGCCCGACGGCGGCCTGGCGCTGACTGGCGACAAAGCGCTGCTGTTCCATCCCAATGATGAAGCTTTCCTCATGTACGCCCGTCGCGGCCGCAGCCTGGTAGCCTTGTACGACCCGATCGGCCCGACCCAACCGCGTGCCGAGATGATCTGGCAGTTCCGCGACCTGTGCGACATCCACCATGCGCGCCCGGTGTTCTACCAGGTGCGGGCGGAAAACCTGCCGTACTACATGGACATCGGCCTCACCGCGATCAAGCTGGGCGAAGAAGCCCGCGTCGACCTGAAACGCTTTGACCTGGAAGCCAAGGGCAAAGAGATGAAGGACCTGCGCTACACCTGGAACCGTGGCACCCGGGACGGCCTGTCCCTGGAGATCCATGAACCGGGCACGGCGCCGATGGATGAACTCAAAGTCATCTCCGACGCCTGGCTGACCGGTAAGAACGTGCGGGAAAAAGGCTTTTCCCTGGGACGATTCAGCGACGACTACCTCAAGCACTTTCGTATCGCGATCATTCGCTTCGAAGGGCGCCCAGTGGCTTTCGCCAACCTGCTCGAGACCTACAACCACGACCTGGCCAGCCTCGACCTGATGCGTGCGCACCCGGACGCGCCCAAGCTGACCATGGAGTTCATGATGGTCGGCCTGATTCAACACTATAAGAGTCACGGCTACGCCCGCTTCAGCCTCGGCATGGTGCCGTTGTCGGGCCTGCAACCACGACGCGGCGCCCCACTGACCCAACGCCTGGGTTCGATGGTGTTCCGTCGTGGCGAGCAACTGTATAACTTCCAAGGTTTGCGCCGCTTCAAAGACAAGTTCCAGCCTGACTGGGAACCCCGTTACATGGCCGTGCCCGCAGGACTTGATCCGCTGGTGGCACTGGCCGATACCGCCGCCCTGATCGCGGGCGGCTTGACTGGATTGGTGAAACGCTGATGATTCGACGTTCCTGGCGGTATGTATTGGTCGCTGTAGTGCTGCTCGCCCTGATCGCAGGCGGTGGCTTTTGGTACTGGAACCGCCCTGCCCCGCAGCCGACCCTGGAGCAACTGCCCCAGGCGGACGGCTCGGCGATCACCCGCGTGACGCCAAACGGCACACCCAAAGCCCGCGTCGTCGTGGCCGTGATGGCAGATGAAACCCTGACCGATAGCCAACTGATTGCCCTGAGCCAGGGCGGCAAGGCACAAATCGTACAGGTTGTCCTGCCAAAGGATGACTGCAAGCTGCAGGAACAAGCACTGCAAAGCGCCCTGGCTCAGCTCAAGGGCCCGGCAACGCTGGTCAGCGGCATCGGCCCTGGCGCAGGCCTTGCCTGGCGCTGGCTGGCCACCCAGAACGACGACAAGGCCAATGCCATCTCCGTTGGCTTCGCCCTGGTGCAGGAAGGTTGCAAGGATCCACTGCCAAAAACTTCAGCCCATGGCAACTGGCTGGTGGCGTGGAACGACAACCCTGACGACGAAAGCGCCAGTTTCGTACGTGACACACCGCGCGCCACCACCAGCATCAGCGACTACGACATTCACTACCCGCAAGTGCTGAACAACGAGCTGCGCAAGCAACTGGTGGGCTCGGACAACGGCGGCCTGGCAATCCCGGTGGTCGAAGTACCGGCAGGCCAAGCCAAGGACACCGTGACCCTGTTCCTCTCCGGTGACGGCGGCTGGCGCGACCTGGACCGCGACGTGGCCGGCGAAATGGCCAAGATCGGCTACCCGGTGGTCGGCATCGACACCCTGCGCTACTACTGGCAGCACAAGACCCCGGAACAAAGCGCCAAGGACCTCACCGAACTGATGCAACACTACCGGCAGAAGTGGGGCACCAAGCGTTTCGTCCTGACCGGTTACTCGTTCGGCGCCGACGTGCTGCCCGCGATCTACAACCGCATGCCGGAAAACGAACAGCAGCGGGTTGACGCGATCATCCTGCTGGCCTTTGCCCGCACCGGCAGCTTTGAAATCGAAGTGGAAGGCTGGCTGGGCAACGCCGGCAAAGAAGCGGCGACCGGCCCGGAAATGGCCAAGCTGCCGCCGGAGAAGGTGGTGTGCATCTATGGTGCGGAAGAAGTCGACGAGAGTGGTTGCACCGACAAGACGGCGGTGGGTGAAGCGTTGAAGCTGCCAGGTGGGCATCACTTTGACGAGAACTACCCGGCGCTGGCGCAGCGGTTGGTGGATATCATCGTGAAGCATCAGGCCAAGGACAAAGCCGAATAATTTTAGCCATATGCAAAACAAACTGTGGGAGCGGGCTTGCCCGCGATAGCGGTGGGTCAGTCACAACATCGTTGGCTGACACTCCGTAATCGCGGGCAAGCCCGCTCCCACATTTGTTTGATGGTGTGGCTGATAACTAGCGCGGCTCGATATGCGCAATCATCAACTGCACCGTTTCATTCCCCCGAAACTCATTCACATCCAGCTTGTAGGCCAACTCCACCCACTTCACCGTCGGGTTTGGCCAGACTTCACGGTCCACGCCAAACGCAATGCCATCGAGCTTCACCGATCCGCATTCACTCTTGAGCACCACCTTCAGGTGCCGCTCCCCCACCACGCGCTGCTCCACCAACTGAAACACCCCGTGAAACAACGGCTCGGGAAAGTGCTGCCCCCATGGGCCGGCGTGGCGCAGGGCGCGAGCCAGTTCCAGGTGAAATTCTTCCACTGCCAGGGTGCCGTCAGACAGTAGACGACCGGTGAGGTCTTCTTCGCGCAATTGCCGACGCACTTCAGCATCAAAGGCTTCAGCAAACAGTGGGAAGTTTTCCTCGGGCAGTGTCAGCCCCGCCGCCATCGCGTGACCGCCGTATTTGGCGATCAGGTCGGGATGCTGGCTCGCGACCACCGCCAGCGCGTCACGGATGTGAAAGCCCGGCACAGAGCGCCCTGAGCCCTTGAGCAAGCCATCACCGGCGTCGGCGAAGGCGATGGTCGGGCGGAAGTAACGCTCCTTCATGCGTGACGCCAGGATGCCGATCACACCTTGGTGCCATTCCGGGTCGAACAGGCACAAGCCGAACGGCATCGACTCCACCGGCAAGTCCTTGAGCTGGGCCAGGGCCTCGCGCTGCATGCCTTGCTCGATGGATTTGCGGTCCTGGTTCATGCCGTCCAGTTGTGCGGCCATTTCCCGCGCGGCGGCGACGTCGGTGGTGAGCAGGCATTCGATGCCCAGGCTCATGTCATCCAGGCGCCCGGCGGCGTTGAGCCGTGGGCCGAGGATGAAACCGAGGTCGGTGGAGGTGATACGCGCCGCGTCGCGCTTGGCCACTTCAAGGATCGCCTTGATCCCCGGCCGCGCACGACCGGCACGAATGCGCTCCAGGCCCTGGTGCACGAGGATGCGGTTGTTGGCGTCCAGGGGCACCACGTCCGCCACGCTGCCCAGGGCCACCAGGTCGAGCAAGTCGCCGATGTTCGGCTGCGGTTTGTTGGTGTACCAGCCCAGGTCGCGCAAACGCGCACGCAGGGCCATCAGCACGTAGAAGATCACGCCCACGCCCGCCAGGGCCTTGCTCGGGAAGCCACAGCCCGGCTGGTTGGGGTTGACGATCGCATCCGCCGCCGGCAATTCATCGCCCGGCAAGTGGTGGTCGGTGACCAGCACTTGCAGCCCCGCCGCTTTCGCCGCCGCCACGCCTTCGACGCTGGAGATGCCGTTATCCACGGTGATCAACAACTGCGGCTCGCGCTGCAACGCCACCGCGACGATTTCCGGGGTCAGGCCGTAGCCGTACTCGAAGCGGTTGGGCACCAGGTAATCCACATGGGCCGCGCCGAGCAAGCGCAAGCCCAGGGTGCCCACGGTGCTGGCGGTGGCGCCATCGGCGTCGAAGTCACCGACGATCAGGATGCGCTGGCGTTGCTCCAGGGCCGTCACCAGCAAGTCCACGGCCGCGTCGATCCCTTTGAGCTGCTGATAGGGAATCAACCGCGCCAGGCTTTTATCCAGCTCGGCTTCTGACTGCACGCCGCGAGCGGCATAGAGACGGGTCAACAGCGGTGGCAATTCACCGAGGAACGGCAAGACGGCGGGCAACGGGCGGGGATCGATACGCATGGGGTGAGGAAGGCTTCTCTTCGATACAACGGTTAAACAGGAATATTGAGAACGGTACAAATTTAATGTGGGAGCTGGCTTGCCTGCGATGCAGGCACCTCGGTCAAACAGTTGGACCGCGGTGATGCAATCGCGGGCAAGCCCGCTCCCACAGAAGCCAGTTCCTACAGGGTCAGCCGCGCTCGCCGACCAGCCATTGCAGTTGCACTTCGTGCTGGCCGCGGTCGTCGGTGACGAAGATCGTGCCTTCGCTGATCATCACATCCCACTTGATCACGCGCGGCATGTCCTTGGCCAGGGTCTCCAGGATGTCCTGCGGCACGGCAGCGATGTGCACGTTTTTCAGGTTGTTGGCCACCGGCACCACCTTGCCTTCCCACACGCGCAGGCTGCCGTAGGCCAGCAGGCTGGTGCGCTCGGTACGACGCGAGCACCAGGTCAGGCGGTCTGCATCCGGCTGGCCGACTTCGATCCAATGCAAAACCCGATCATCCAGGCTTTTTTCCCACAGGGCTGGCTCGTCTACATCTGACAGGCCACGGCCGAACGACAACTGCTCGTTGTACCAGAGGGCGTAGGCCAGCAGGCGCACGGTCATGCGTTCTTCGGTTTCCGAAGGATGGCGGGCGATGGTCTGTTTGACGCTCTCGTACACCGAACGATCGAGGTCGGTGAGGTTGAGTTCGAATTTGTAGGTCGTGGACGGCTGGGCCATGAACGGGCTTCTAGAGACAGGGAAAGGCGGCCAGTCTAACCGATGGCGAGGCCATTCAACGAATACTGCGCTGCATCATCCTTATCCATGGGCCGCTCGCCTATGTTAAAAGGCATCACACCACCGTCCCGTGTTTGTAAGGATCCCCATGTCGCTTAATGCCAAACCCCTTGCCGGCCTGAAAGTCATCGAACTGGGCACCCTGATCGCCGGCCCGTTTGCCTCGCGGATCTGCGCCGAGTTCGGCGCCGAGGTGATCAAGGTCGAATCCCCGGACGGCGGCGATCCGCTGCGCAAATGGCGCAAGTTGTATGAAGGCACTTCGCTGTGGTGGTTTGTGCAGGCACGCAACAAAAAGTCACTGACGCTGAACCTCAAGCACCCGGACGGCCTGGCCATCCTCAAGCAGTTGCTGGCGGATGCCGACATCCTCATCGAGAACTTTCGCCCCGGCGTGCTGGAAAAGCTCGGCTTGAGTTGGGAGACCCTGCACGCGCTGAACCCGAAGCTGGTGATGGTGCGCCTGTCGGGGTTCGGCCAGACCGGGCCGATGAAGGACCAGCCAGGGTTTGGCGCGGTGGGCGAATCCATGGGCGGGCTGCGCTATATCACCGGTTTCGAGGACCGCCCGCCCGTGCGCACCGGGATCTCCATCGGCGACTCGATTGCCGCGCTGTGGGCGGTGATCGGCGCGCTGATGGCCCTGCGGCATCGCGAAGTCAACGGCGGGCTGGGCCAGGTGGTGGATGTGGCGCTGTATGAAGCCATCTTCGCCATGATGGAAAGCATGATTCCCGAGTTCGACGTGTTCGGGTTCATCCGCGAGCGCACCGGCAACATCATGCCCGGCATTACCCCGTCCTCTATCCACACCAGCGCCGACGGCAAGCATGTGCAGATCGGCGCCAACGGTGATGCGATCTTCAAACGCTTCATGCTCGCCATCGGGCGCGAAGACCTGGCCAACGACCCGGCACTGGCCAGCAATGACGGGCGCGATAGCCGTCGCGATGAGCTGTATGGCGTGATTGATCGATGGGTCAATTCATTGCCGCTGGAGCAGGTGGTCGAGGCCTTGAATAAAGCCGAGGTGCCCGCCAGCCGGATCTACAGTGCCGAAGACATGCTGGGCGACCCGCAATTTCTCGCCCGGGAAATGTTCCTCAAGGCTCAGTTGCCCGATGGCAAGGACTTCAAGATGCCCGGCATCGTGCCCAAGCTGTCGGACACCCCGGGCAGCTGCGAGTGGGTAGGCCCGCAGCTGGGCGAGCACAATGGCGTGCTGCTGGAGAGCCTGGGTTACGACGCCGCCGCCATTGCCCGTTTGCGTGAGGAAGGCGCGATCTGATGGTGCTTCGGTGCAAACGCGGGTGGGTGCAGCTCTGCCTTGTCGCTTCGATGCTCGGTGGCTGGCCCCTGTCGGCCCACGCCGGCGAGACGTTGACCTGGCTGTTGCGCGACCTGCCACCGCTGACCATTTTCGAGGGGCCGCGCAAGGGCCAGGGCGCACTGGACCAGCTGTTGCCGATCCTCATCGAGCACCTGCCGGACTATCAACATCAGGTCCTGCACGTCAATCGCGCGCGCGGCATACAGATGATGCGCGAGCCGACGACACTCACCTGCGACCCCTCATTGCTGTGGACGGCAGAGCGAGCCAAATACATCGTGTTTTCCAGCCAGGCGTTTGTGGTCGCCAGCAACGGCATCATGATCCGGCAGAGCCAGGAGGACGCGATGGCGCCCTATATCGTCGATGGCCAGTTTGACCTGCAAGCGTTTTTCGATGCGCATAAAGCACGGGCGGGCGCCATTGCCGAACGCAGTTATGGGCCGGTCGTCGATCGACAGCTCAAGCAGGCCGATGCGCACAAACTTGCCCTTCATTACGGCAACGATGCCCTCGGCAGCCTGCTGCAAATGCAACGTCTAGGGCGACTGGAGGCGGTGTTGGGTTATTGGCCGGAAATCCGCTATCACGCGATGCAGCAGGGCATCCCGGCTGCTGACTTGAGCTTTTATCCGATCAAAGGCTCGGCGCCCTACCAACGCACGCATATCGGTTGCTCGGATACGCCTCGGGGGCGTCAGATCATTCAACGCATCAATCAGGTGCTGCTGAACATCCCACTGGAACAGGTGCAGCAGTCCTACGCTTCGTGGCTGGACCCGGTGATGCGCGAGCACTATCTGCGGGATAACCCAAGCTTCTTCCAGGACTCACCAGAGCCCTGACAAATCGCAGGCAAAAAGAAACCCCGAAGAGTGGGGAGACACTTCGGGGTTAAACGTGGCCTACAAAGACCAGTACAACAAGGTACAAACACCGGAGCACAATGTTTGCTCTTGCTGTTACAAAATCTGACCGGCCATGTTGTAGGAAGTTTCCATGATTAAACAATTCTTCATGCGGCGGCCGCGCTGCGGGTCTGGGCAGCGTTGCGCAACGCCGCAATGACCGAGGGTTCCAGACGCCCTTCGGCAATCTTGATGTCACGCAGCAGGCAGTCCACCACATCCACCAGCACGCGTTTATCCAGCAACTGTGTGCGGTCCACTTCTCGCTCGACCACGATGGCGCCAGCAGGGTTCTTCACGGTGACCAGGCACTCGTCCTGCACACCGGAGGTGGTCAGCGTAACCTGATAAGGGCTCAGTGCTTCTTCGAGCAATAGGCTGATACTTTCCATCTCGATCACCACTCAATAGTTCAGGAACAATCGGTTCAACGGGAGCTGCATCTCTCCTAAGTGACTGTTTGTGACGTAGGAAAGTTCGCTTTATCGTCTTTATGGGGCCGCCAGGGGTGACGGATTCCAGCATGCGCTTTCAACATGACAAGCAAAAAACGGCGCACATAAATGCTTACGCAATGGGCGACTGTTTTGGGGGTTGCCGACGGCTGAGGCCGGGGGTGAATCCTATACTCGGTGAGCGCTGGTGACGCGGCTACGCAGATAAAAGCGCATGTCAAAAGGCCCTTATTGCGAAGGATGAAGACGATGGCAGAACAAAATGAACAGCAGACTTCAACAGACAGAATGCACGCCGAGGTATCACGTATTTTTGCTGAAATAGCACGCATGAATGCAGAGCAAAACAAGATGAATGCAGAGCAAAACAAACTCAACAAAGAATCGCTGAAGATAACCTGTGAGACTTTCTGGTACCCGGTGGGTATCGCAACAGGCTTTTATGCCGCTGTCGGCACCGTGATCGTGGTCGTGCAGAAGCTATTCTCATAACGCTCGGCCGGGCCTGCCAAAACAAAAAACGCCGCCAACCCAAGGAACGGAAAGCGGCGTGTTTCCACACAGTTAAAAACCCACATTCAACCACCACCGGGTTAACAGGCTAGAATCCCCGAATTGCCCGGGGAACCTACTTTGAGAAGCGCACCTGAAACACCCTTGCGCATCATCCTTGCCGACGACCATCCGATTTTCCTGATTGGTCTGCGGGCGGTCTTGGAGCGCGATGAACAACTGGAAATAGTCGGCGAAGCCAACTCTCCCCAATCCCTGACCCAATTGCTGCAACACTGTGCCTGCGACCTGTTGATCACCGATTTCATGATGCCTGACGAACCCCAGGCCGACGGCTTGCGCCTGATCGACCAACTGCGCCGCCATCACCCGTCGCTGCCTATCGTCGTGGTGACCATGCTCAACAATGCGGGGTTGTTTCACGCCATCCTGGAGCTGGGTGTCATGGGCTTGCTGAGCAAAGCCAGCCTCGCGAACGAATTGCCTGAAGCGGTACGCCAGGTACGCCTGCAGCGCTGCTATGTGGCCCACACCATTCGCCAGGCGCTGAGCGCACTGGGCACTGATCGATTACAGTCCCACGAGCAGCTGTCGCCCCGCGAGCTGGAGGTGATTCGCCTGCTGGCGAGAGGCCTGACCGTTGGCGAGATCGCGGCCCATCTGCATCGCAGCAAGCAGACGGTCAGCGCGCAAAAAGTCAGCGCCATGCGCAAGCTTGGGCTCAGTACCGACGCCTCACTGTTTATCTACGTGCAGGAGCATGGGTTGGCCTGACCTGGCGGCAGATCCACGCTTTCAGTGCCTGGGCGTCCATCGGCGGTGCAATCAGGCAACCTTGCAACCAGGCAGGGCCCAGCAGAGCGACTGCATCACGATCGGCAGGGGTTTCAATACCCGTCACCACCACGTTCATGCCCATGCGGCTGGCCATGCTCATGGCGCCCGCGACGACGGCCACTTTGCGCTCATCACGGGCCATGCCACAGGCAAAGGCCGGTGGTATTTTCAGCTCAGTGAACGGCAACTCCAGCAAACGCTGCAAGCTGGTACCGCCGACGCCGAAGTCACCGATAGACAACTTGCACCCGATCATGCGCAAACGCAGCAAGCTGCTGACATGCGCACTGTCGGTGTTCAACCGCGTGGTTTCGACCAATTCCAGCGTCAGGCTATGGGCCGGCACGGCATGGCGTTGCAGCAAGCGCTGCAGCGCCTGGGGGAAGTGCGCATGCTCCAGCATTCGCCCGGGAATGTTCACCGCCACCGGCAGGATCTCGCCCGTGTCCCACACGATCTGGCTGACAAAGCTCAGGGCCTCTTCCAGCACATGCCAGGTAAACGCCTCCTCCATGCCGGCAAACTCCAGCACCGGCAGGAATTCATGGGGCAGTAACACTTCCCCGTCAGGCAGATACCAGCGCGCCAACACCTCAACCCCCTGCAATACACCTGCCTGGCAAACGATAGGCTGGAAGCTGGCGCTGGCGTAGCGCGCAATGGCCACCTGGCAGGCATCCACCGAAGGCGGCAACTCATCCAGCTCATTCAAACCCAACAGTTGGCGCACCTTATCCCAGGACACGACCTGCGGCCCCGGACGCAAGTGTTGCAGGCAAGCGCTCAGCAGTTGCCCAACCAACTGGGCCGAAGCGGGTTTGGGCAAACACCGGAGCACATTCAACCCAGCCTGGCGCGCCATGCTGGCGACCCCTTCCAATACGTCAGGCTGAGCACTGCTCAACAGGATCAGCACCTGAGCCTGGCGCAGTTCGCCCAGTTCGCGAATCAGTTCAAGGGCATCACCTTGCTCCAGATAGAGGTCGCAAATGGCAATGTCTACCGGCCCCTTGCTCGCCAATGACTGCCGGGCGGCGTCTACGGTTTCGGCGGTCATGACATTGAACACACCGTTGGCGTTGAGCATCTGGTGCAGGGCCATCAGTTGGAACGGGTGATCTTCGAGGATCAAGACATTGAGGGAGCGCATGGCAAACTCTGAGACGCAGAAGCAAGGTTGCGCAGGCTACGCAAAAGGTCATGCGCGCCCCATAGGACACGTCCTATTCTTGCGGACTCAAATGGGTGCCCAGCTCAACCCTGAATGCTGCCAGCGCTTCACTCAGCACGCGCCACAGCGCTTCAACCTCGTCAATGCGCTGCTCACGCAGGCAGCCCTCAAGCCCCACACACGCCTTGGCCAGCGGCAGCGCATCCACCAGGCAGCAAATCCCCTTGAGGCGATGCAACGAGGCCATTACCCCTGGAAAGTCCTGACACGCCAACGCCGTCTTGATCCCATCGTGCTCATGTTCAAGACTCTTCGCCAACTCCTCCAACATGCGCTGCAGGACCGGCCCATCGGCCTGGGTCATCGCCTGCAAGGTGTGGATATTGAAGGTGCGCAACGGCGCCACGCGGGCGAGGACCCGGGCCCACTGTTCAAGGGTCACCGGCTTGACCAACAACTCATCCATCCCCGACGCCAGGCAACGCTGGCGCTCATCCTCCAGGGCATTGGCGGTACACCCCACCAGCGCCGTGCGCGATCGTTGCTCTTGGGTTTCAATACCGCGCACGGCTTCGCTCAAGGCGTAGCCGGACATGCCCGGCATGTTGCAATCCGTCACCAGCACGTCAAAAGCGTCATCGCGCCAGCGCTGCAAGGCTGACTCAGCCGAGTCGAAGGCCACCACCCGGTGGCCGAGGAATTGAAGCTGCTGAGCCAGCACCAGGCGGTTGGCCGCCAGGTCATCGACGATCAGCACCGACAAACGGCGACCGGCAGCCGGCAGGACCGCCGCAGGCTCAGTTGGCCTGTCGTCGCCGCTGACCCGCTGCAGGTACAGGTCAATGCAAATCGTCGTGCCCTCGCCCGCCGCGCTGCTCAGGGAGATCGTGCCGCCCATCAACTCCACCAGTTGTTGGCAAATGCTCAAGCCCAACCCCGTGCCGCCATGTTGAGCCGCCGTCAGCGGGCTGACCTGGACAAACGGCTTGAACACCCCAGCCTGTTGTTCAGCGCCGATTCCCGGCCCGGTGTCTTCGACACACAGATGCAGGAACTCTGCCCCGGACTCATCGCGCCGAGTATCGACGCTGAGGCGCACCGCACCACGCTCGGTAAACTTCAACGCATTGCCCACCAGGTTATGCATGACCTGCCGCAAGCGCAGCGGGTCGAACCAATAATCCCCTTGCGCCGCCGGGTCGAACGCCAGGGTAAAATCCAGGCCTTTTTGACTCGCCATCGCCGCAAACAGCCGCTGGATGCCGTCGAAAAAAACCTTCAGGTCAGTGGTCTGCGGCACCAGCTGCAAATGGCCAGCTTCGATCTTGGCCAGGTCCAGGCTATCGCCCATCAACTCAATCAGCTCACGTGCCGAGCGATGGGCCACCTGCAAAGCTTCGGAGACGCGCTTGCCTTCAGCCAGTGCGCGTTCTTGCTCCAACTCAAGCAGGCCGATGATGGCGGTCATGGGGGTGCGGATTTCGTGACTGAGTGTGGAGAGAAACGCACTTTTTGCGTAGTTCGCGTCATCGGCGGCCTGGCGTGCGTCCATCAGCTGACGCTCCAGGACCTTGCGCTCATTGATGTCGATCCAGCCGCCCAGCAGCCCCTGCAATTGGCCGCGCGCATCGAAAAACGGCACCGTCCATTGGTAAACGTGGAACGTCCCGCTGTTGAACTCCAGTTGCCGATCAACAAACAACGATTGCTGTGTGGCCAACTGCTCCATGTGCCCGGCGTGCAGGCGTGCGGCCGTGGCTTCTGGCAGCAAGCCGCTTTCCATCAAGGTCAGGCCCTGGATCAGTTCGCGTCGGGTGGCCAACTGCTGTTCGTAACGGGTGTTGCAGGTCACCAACCGGCCAGCCAGGTCCCGTACGAAGACCGGATTGGGCATGCCATCGAGCAGGGCCCGCTTGAAGGCCAACTGGTCGCTCAGCCGTTGCTCGGCCACCAGGCGCTGCTGGATCTGCCGCTTGAGCCGGCTATTCCAGACCAACGACACCAATACACACAACAGCGCCATGGCGACCGTCCAGTAGGCCCATGGCGGCACACGTTGCCAAGCCGACGTCGGGATCGGCACCGTGCCCAGCCAGCGCAAGCGCAGCGCGCTCAACTCTGCCACCGGCATCGCTTCCAACGCCTTGTTCACAATGCTCAACAGCTCGGGCTGGTCCTTGCGCACCACCAGGCTGTTGGACGACCACTTGCCCTCGACACTGCGCCCGATGCGCAAGCCGTCGGACGGGTAGCTTTGCACCTCCACTTCATTCTGGATCGTCGCCGCCGCACGCCCCTGGATCACCTGCTCACGGGCCTGGGTGTAGTTGTCGACGGAGAGAATCTCGATGTCCGGGTGTTCACGGCGAATAAAGTTTTCCAGCACATGCCGGGCCGGCAACGCCAACACCTGGCCGGAAAGCTCACTCAAGCTGGCCACTAACGGCGTGTCGCTGCGCTGGACAAACACCCAACCGGCGCCGCCAAAACCATGGCTGAAATCCAGGAACTGCCTACGTTCCTGATTCTCCGCCAGCGTGGTGTTCATGTCCGCCCTGCCCGCTGCCAGTAATTCCAGGGTCTGCGCGGTGGAAGACACTTCCTCCATCACGAACTGCAAGCCGGTCATGCGTGAAATCCGGTTCAGCAGATCGACGTTCAAGCCGACCCATTGACCGTCCTTGTCCTTGAAGATGTACGGCGACTGTTGCTGGGACACCACCACCACATGGGGATGGTGCAATAGCCACGCTTGCTCCTCGGCCGACAACACAATGCGGTCGGCGGCGATGCCCACCCCCAGGCCGGTGGTCCAGCGCGCGAGGATTTCACGCTGTATCGACTCGTCGATACTCGCCAGGGCCCGGTCCAGCATGCCCCCCAACAGCGGGTCGGCCGTGCGGGAAGCAAAGGCAAAGCCAATCGGCGCCAGCCGGCTCTCCACGTTTATCTGCAACCCCAGGTAAGGACGCAGCGACTTGTAGGCGCGCACAATCACTTCATTGCCGATAAATGCATCGGCATCCCCTTGGTTCAACGCTTCCAGGCCGCTGTAGAGGTTCGGGGCCAGCATGATATGGCTGGCGGGATAAGCCCGATGCACGTTGCCGACATTGGCATAGCCCTCCAGCAAGACCACCTTCTTGCCCTCAAGGTCGTCGTTCTGCGTGGTGTCGTCGCGGCGCACGACCACCACCGAACGGTCCGGCATGTAGTCGCGGGTAAAGCGCAAACCCGGCACATCCCGTTCATAGCCATTGGCGCTGGTCAGAATATCGATGGCCCCACTGCGCAAGGCTTCCACCGCCTGCGCCCGCTCAGCAAAGCCCATCACCTGCATGGGCACATCGAGGCGCGCGCCGACCAGGCTCAGGTAGTCGGCGCTGATGCCCTGGTAGCGATTGTGGTCACGGGTGATATCAATCGGCTGGTAGTCAGCAATGGAAATGCCGACCTTCAACGTTCGATGGCTCGCCAGCCATTGCTGCTCGGCGGCCGTCAACGGCAAGGCTGCCAACGGGGTAAACGCCGGCACCAGTTTGAACGGCAGGCTGACGGCGGCCAGGCTTGCCGGCGATTGACCAAGCAAGAGCAAACACAGCAGCCACACGCACCTTCGGCTCAATAAACGCACCGGGTTGGTTTCCTCTCTTTTTTAGTCGATTGCCCACTGGAGTATGGCGTGCCCCAATGAAAAAGCCCGTCACGAAGACGGGCTTGAGCAACCTTGCAAAGCCGTTGGATCAGAGCGGCTTGCCACGATTGCCGTGCTGGCTCACAAACGCCTGCACGGCTTTCAGGTCATTGGCCAACACGGTGCAACGCTCTTCACGCTCGAACAGGTCCGCCAAGTGCGCTGGCAATTCCAGCGCCTTGCCAACACCGGCCTTTTCCACTGCTTCCGGGAATTTGACCGGATGCGCGGTGCCGAGGATCACCATCGGGATGTCCAGGCTGCGACGACATTCGCGGGCGGCCTTCACACCGATGGCGGTGTGTGGGTCCAGCAGCTCGCCGGTCTGGGCGTAGACTTCGGCGATGGTTTCGCACGTTTCGGCGTCGTCCACGGCCAGGGAGTCGAACAGCTTGCGGGTTTCGGTCCAGCGCTCTTCTTCAACGCTGAAACCGCCACCGCTCTTGAAGGTGTCCATCAAGCCGGCAATTGCCGCGCCGTTGCGACCGTGCATGTCGAACAGCAGGCGTTCGAAGTTCGACGAGACCATGATGTCCATCGACGGCGACAGCGTGGCGTGCAGGGTTTCCTTGACGTACCGGTTGCCGCTCATGAAGCGGTGCAGGATGTCGTTGCGGTTGGTGGCGACGATCAACTGGTTGATCGGCAAGCCCATGTTGCGCGCCAGGTAACCGGCGAAGATGTCGCCGAAGTTGCCGGTCGGCACCGAGAACGACACCGAACGCGCCGGGCCGCCCAACTGCAGCGAGGCATGGAAGTAGTAGACGATCTGGGCCATGATCCGCGCCCAGTTGATCGAGTTCACCGCTACCAGGCGCGTGCCTTTGAGGAAGCTCTGGTCAGCGAAGCTGTTCTTGACCATTTCCTGGCAGTCATCGAAGTTGCCTTCGATGGCGATGTTATGGATGTTCTCGCCAAAGATGGTGGTCATCTGGCGACGCTGCACTTCCGACACGCGCTGGTGCGGGTGCAGGATGAAGATGTCGACGTTTTCGCAGTGCTTGCAGCCTTCGATGGCGGCCGAACCGGTATCACCGGAGGTAGCACCGATGATCACCACGCGCTCGCCGCGCTTTTGCAGCACGTAGTCGAGCAGGCGACCCAGCAGTTGCAGGGCGAAGTCCTTGAACGCCAGGGTCGGGCCGTGGAACAGTTCCAGGACCCACTCGTTGCCATTCAGCTGACGCAATGGCGCGATGGCGCTGTGGGAAAACACGCCGTACGTTTCTTCGAGGATCTTCTTGAAATCCGCATCCGGGATGCTGCCGGTGACGAACGGGCGCATCACCCGGAACGCCAGCTCGTGGTACGGCAGGCCGGCCCAGGACGCGATTTCTTCCTGGGTGAAGCGTGGCAGGTTTTCCGGCACGTACAGGCCGCCGTCAGTGGCAAGGCCTGCCAGCAGGACGTCTTCGAAATTCAGGGCCGGTGCCTGGCCGCGGGTGCTGATGTAACGCATGACTGGCTCCTCTAAAACATTCTCGAACAGGGGCCGCCGCACACACGGGGCCCCTGGAACAAATCGGTTAGTTCAAGTGCTCGACGCGGATGCGCACCACAGGGCCGACCACGCCTTGCAAGGCTTCCAGGGCGGCGATGGCATCGTTCATATGCTGTTCAAGCACGCGGTGAGTCAGCAGGATCATCGGCACCTGGCCGTTTTGCTCCTCGACTTCCTTCTGCATGATCGACTCTATGTTGATACCGCGCTCCGACAGGATGCTGGCGACCTGGGCCAACACGCCCGGGTGGTCCTGGGCCTGGATGCGCAGGTAGTAGGCGCTTTCGCAGGCTTCGATCGGCAGGATCGGGTGGGCCGACAGCGAGTCCGGCTGGAAGGCCAGGTGCGGCACGCGGTTTTCCGGGTCGCTGGTCATGGCGCGAACCACGTCCACCAGGTCGGCGATCACCGACGAAGCGGTCGGCTCCATGCCGGCGCCGGCGCCGTAGAACAGGGTCGAACCGGCAGCATCACCGTTGACCATCACGGCGTTCATCACGCCATTGACGTTGGCGATCAGGCGGTCGGCCGGGATCAGTGTCGGGTGCACACGCAGCTCGATACCGGCTGGGGTGCTGCGCGCGACACCGAGGTGCTTGATGCGGTAGCCCAGGGCTTCGGCGTAGTTCACGTCGGCGGTGGTCAGCTTGGTGATGCCTTCGGTGTAGGCCTTGTCGAACTGCAGCGGGATACCAAAGGCGATGGACGCCAGGATGGTCAGCTTGTGCGCCGCGTCGATGCCTTCCACGTCAAAGGTTGGATCGGCTTCGGCGTAGCCCAGGGCCTGGGCTTCGGCCAGCACGTCTTCGAAGGTGCGGCCCTTCTCGCGCATTTCGGTGAGGATGAAGTTGCCGGTGCCGTTGATGATGCCCGCAACCCAGTTGATGCGGTTGGCGGACAGGCCTTCACGGATCGCCTTGATCACCGGGATACCACCGGCCACGGCGGCTTCGAACGCCACGATCACCCCCTTCTCGCGGGCCTTGGCGAAGATCTCGTTGCCGTGCACGGCAATCAGCGCCTTGTTGGCGGTAACCACGTGCTTGCCGTTCTCGATGGCCTTGAGCACCAGCTCGCGGGCCACGGTGTAGCCGCCCACCAGCTCGATGACGATATCGATTTCAGGGTTGGTGGCAACGGCGAAGACATCGTTGGTAATCGCAATACCGGTCGTTTCGAACTGAGGCTTTGGCGAACGCGTGGCAATTTGCGCCACTTCAATCCCGCGACCTGCGCGGCGGGAAATTTCTTCAGCATTACGCTGAAGTACGTTGAAGGTGCCGCCACCGACGGTCCCTAACCCACAGATGCCTACTTTGACCGGTTTCACTGAAGAACTCCCCATGAAACGGCCGACACTAGGTCGGCCGTGGAAAACAGCCGCACGACTGCGGCTTGCAATTAACGACCCGCCGACGTGTCAGCGAGCCTTGATCGTCGATGCTTCGACGATGCTGGTTTATTTGGCACCGAGCGCCAGTTTGGCAACTTGTGGTGCCGGCTGGTAGCCCGGAATCACTTGGCCGTCAGCCAAAACGATGGCCGGTGTACCGTTCACACCGATGGACTGGCCCAAGGCGAATTGCTTGGAAACCGGGTTGGCGCATTTGGCCGCCTTGATTTCCTTGCCATCGACCATCTTGTCCATGGCTGCCTTCTTGTCAGCCGAGCACCAGACGGCTTGCAACTGCTCGTCACCCGGCGAGCCCAGGCCCTGGCGCGGGAACGCTACGTAGCGTACTTCCACGCCGAGCTTGTTCAGCGCAGGCACTTCGGCGTGCAGCTTGTGGCAGTACGGGCAGGTGGTGTCGGTAAACACGGTGATGTGGGTCTTGGTCTCGCCAATGGCCGGGTAAACCACGGTCTCGGCCACCGGAATACCATTGATCAACTTGGACACGCCCAGGCGCTCGGCTTTCTCGGTGAGGTTGACCGGCTTGCCGTCTTTCAACTGGAACAGGTAGCCCTGCACGATGTACTGGCCATCGGCACTGGCGTACAGCACACGGCTGCCCTTGAGCTTGACTTCATACAGGCCGGCCATCGGGCTGGCACTGATGCTTTCGATTGGCGTGTCGAGTTGCAGGTTGGCCAGGCTCTTGCGGATGGTCTGCTCGGCAGCGTCATCGGCGACAACAAAGGTGGAAACCAACGCAATGGCTGCGGCGGCAATAATCTGGGTCAAGCGCATGGGAACTCCTGAAGGCAGATACAGGGACGGGCATAAACGCCGCTTGGAAACACAGGCCTGGGCCGTCCCCTTTGCTAACCGGCAAAGCCTACCACAGTTGGGCGCAAGGGCAGCCCGCAGCGGGACAAATTGGCGGTTTTCAGCCTCGTGGGTGGTGCTTGGCGTGCATATCCTGCAAACGTGCCCGCGCCACGTGGGTGTAGATCTGGGTTGTGGATAAGTCGCTGTGACCGAGCAGCATTTGTACAACGCGCAAATCCGCCCCGTGGTTGAGCAAATGGGTGGCAAAAGCGTGACGTAATGTGTGGGGCGACAGGCTCTTGCCGATACCCGCGACCTTGGCCTGATGCTTGATGCGGTGCCAGAACGTCTGGCGCGTCATCTGCTCGCCACGCTGGCTGGGAAACAGCACATCGCTGGGGCGCCCACCGAGCAACTCACTGCGTCCGTCGCGCATATAACGCTCGACCCACACGATCGCTTCCTCCCCCATCGGCACCAGCCGCTCCTTGCTGCCCTTGCCCATCACCCGCAACACGCCCTGACGCAGGTTGATCTGCTCCAGGGTCAGGCTGATCAACTCCGTCACCCGCAGGCCGCAGGCGTACAACACCTCCAGCATGGCGCGGTCGCGCTGGCCGATGGCTTCGCTCAGGTCCGGGGCGGCGAGCAAGGCATCGACGTCGGCTTCCGACAAAGACTTGGGCAACGGCCTGCCGAGTTGTGGCATATCGACTTGCAGGGTCGGGTCGAGGGCGATCAGTTTTTCCCGCAACAGGTAGCGATAGAAGCCACGCACACCGGAGAGGAATCGCGCAGTGGAACGCGGCTTGTAGTTCTGCTCAAGGCGCCAGGCCAGGTGATCGAGGATCAGCTCGCGGCCAGCATTGGGCAGTTCGAGGTTTTTTTCCTGCAGCCAGCCATTGAACAGGGCCAAGTCGCTGCGGTACGCCTGGCGGGTGTTGTCCGACAGGCCTTTTTCCAGCCAGAGGGCGTCGAGGAAGCGGTCGATCAAGGGGTGGTCGATGGCGGGCATGGGGGCTCAGGCGGGTTTCTGTAGTGTCTGTTAGATCCTATCGCAGGCAAGCCAGCTCCCACAGGGGTTTTGTGTCGGGTCACTGATTTCTACCCACCACAGATCAATTGTGGGAGCTGGCTTGCCTGCGATAGCCGCGACTCGGTCTCAAGTCAGTCTACAAACCCAGGCAACACCGGCACCGGCCGCTTATCGGCATCAATGGCCACAAAACTGAACACACCCTGGATCGCCCTTTCACGGCCATCGGCACTCATGCTCTCGACAAACACTTCCACTTCAACCTTGAGGCTGGTGTTACCCACTTTGATCACCCGGCCGATCAGTTCAACGATGGAGCCGGCAGGGATCGCATGATTGAAGTCGATACGGTCGGTGGAAACCGTCACCAACGGCAATCGGCAAAACCGCGTAGCCGTGATGAACGACACTTCATCCATCCAGGCCAACGCCGTGCCACCGAACAGCGTGTTGTGGTGGTTGGTGGTCGGCGGGAACACCGCCTTGGTCACATGGGTCACGGAAAGGTCGGTGCGGCGCTGGATTTCTTCAAGGCGAGTGGTCATTAACAAATACCGGCAAATAGACAAATTTCAGGCACAAAAAAGCAGCCCGTAGGCTGCTTTTTCCTGCATCGGGAAGCTGGACTTAAGCCAGTTTTTCCTTGATGCGAGCTGCTTTACCGGACAGGTCACGCAGGTAGTACAGCTTGGCTTTACGTACGTCACCGCGACGTTTAACGGCCATGCTGTCGATTTGCGGGCTGTAGGTCTGGAAAGTACGCTCTACGCCAACACCGTTGGAGATTTTACGAACAGTGAAAGCACTGTTCACACCACGGTTACGCTTGGCAATTACCACGCCTTCGAACGCTTGCAGACGCGAACGGTCGCCTTCCTTCACTTTCACCTGAACGACAATGGTGTCGCCCGGGGCAAAGGTAGGGATCTCTTTGGTCATCTGCTCTGCTTCGAGTGCAAGGATGATTTTGTTAGTCATGCTGTGCTCCTAAGGTAAGTCAATGGACCTACCATCGATACGTTGTTAACTATCGTCCCGCGCGAGGATGTATTCCTCGAGCAGCTTCTTCTCTTCTCCAGAAAGCGAGCGGCTTTCCAGAAGATCGGCGCGTCGTTCATAGGTCCGACCAAGGGACTGCTGTAAACGCCAACGCCGGATGTGTGCGTGATTGCCACTTAGCAATACGTCGGGAACACGCTGATCCGCATACACCTCCGGTCGGGTGTAGTGCGGGCAATCCAGCAAACCATCCGTGAAGGAATCTTCCTCCGCGGAGTCCGCATGCCCTAAAGCTCCAGGCAGCAGTCGTGTAACCGCATCTATCAGGACCATCGCCGGCAGCTCGCCGCCAGACAGGACATAGTCCCCAATCGACCACTCTTCATCGACATGAGCATCTATAAAACGCTCGTCAATGCCTTCGTAGCGACCGGCAATCAGGATCAATGCTTCCTCATTCGCCATGTCGCGTACCGCAGCCTGTTTCAGCTGACGGCCTTGAGGGGACAGGTAAATTACCTTCGCCTTCTCCCCGGCTGCGGCCTTGGCCTGGGCCAACGCGTCTTCCAGGGGCTTGATCTTCATCACCATGCCCGGGCCACCGCCAAATGGGCGATCGTCCACAGTGTGATGTCGATCCGTCGTGTAGTCTCGCGGGTTCCAACAGGTGAGCTGCAACAGCCCCTGTTTCACCGCCCGACTGGTGATGCCGTACTCGCTGATGGCGGAAAACATCTCGGGAAACAAACTGATCACTTCAATGCGCAAATTAGCCACGCTTAGAAGTCCGCATCCCATTCCACCTTCATCTCGCCTGCGGCCAGGTCGACGGCCAACACGCATTGCTCCGTATAGGGCAACAGGCGTTCGCGATCATCCAGGCTGCCAGCGCAAGGCTTGACCACCATTACATCATTGGCGCCGGTTTCCAGAAGATGGTCGATTTTCCCGAGCAATTGCCCGAGTTGATCAATAACCTTCAGACCTTCCAGCTGGTACCAGTAGTACTCGCCGTCGGTCAATTCAGGGAACAGGTTGCGCGGCACGCAGATCTCATAACCAGCCAGAAGACGAGCTTCTTCACGATCATCAAGACCCTTGAGCTTTGCGACCAGGAACTTGTCGCTCCCGCGTCCACTGACCAGCTCGACCTGTTTCACACTCCCTTCGCGCTTGAGCGTCCAGGTTTTGTACTGCAACAGGTTTTCAGTCGGATCAGTAAAGGAATACACCTTCACTTCGCCGCGAACGCCATGAACAGAGTAGATCTTGCCGATAACGATCAAATCATCAGCAACAGCTGGCGTCGCGTTCATATTGCTCAGGCTGCGGCCTTAGCCGAGTCTTTCAACAGCTTGGCAACGCGCTCGGATGGCTGTGCGCCAACGCTCAGCCAGTAGGCTACGCGCTCTTGGTTCACGGACAGACGAACTTCTTGACCACGAGCGATCGGGTTGAAGAAGCCAACTTGTTCCTTGTGAGAGCCGTCACGCGGGTTGCGGCTGTCAGTTACGGTCAAGTGGTAAAACGGGCGCTTTTTGGAGCCGCCAAGGGCAAGACGGATTGTTAGCATGTGAACATCGTTCCTGTAGTCGGTGCTGCAAATCTAAATGCACAGCGGGCATAGGTGCCCGAAAGGCCGCATATTCTAAGGAATATCCGGACTTTTGCAAATGTCTTTTTCTGGCGCCTATCGGCGTGCCATTCAGATCTGCTATAGAGCCGTCGGTTAAAACGGCAAGTCAGCTCCCGCTAACCGCGGGTTTGCTGGAGATCCCACGTCCATGTGGGTCGGAGCGCAAGCGTGCTTGCGCTCGAATACTTTACATTTTCGGCATGCCGCCGCCGGGCAACATACCGCCCATGCCGCGCATCATCTTGGCCATTCCGCCTTTTGCGGAGAATTTCTTCATCATCTTCTGCATCTGCTTGTGTTGCTTGATCAAGCGACCGATGTCCTGCACCTGGGTGCCGGAACCCATGGCGATCCGACGCTTGCGCGAACCGCTGATCAATTCAGGGTCGCGGCGCTCGGCCGGGGTCATGGAGTTGATGATGGCTTCCATCTGCTTGAACTGCTTCTCTGCCGCGCCCTGGGCATTGCCCATTTGCGCCAGGTTCACACCGCCGATGCTCGGCAGCTTGTCCATCAGGCCGCCGAGGCCGCCCATGTTCTTCATCTGTTGCAGCTGGTCACGGAAGTCTTCGAGGTCGAAGCCCTTGCCCTTCTTCAGCTTCTTGGCCAGCTTGTCGGCCTTGTCCTTGTCGAGCGTGGCTTCGGCCTGCTCGATCAGGCTGAGCACGTCGCCCATGCCAAGGATGCGCGACGCGATACGCTCCGGGTGGAACGGTTCGAGCGCTTCGCTCTTCTCGCCCATACCGATGAACTTGATCGGCTTGCCGGTGATGGCACGTACCGACAGCGCGGCACCGCCACGGGCGTCGCCGTCGACCTTGGTGAGAATCACGCCGGTCAGCGGCAGCGCATCACCAAAGGCCTTGGCGGTGTTGGCCGCATCCTGGCCGGTCATGGCGTCGACCACGAACAGCGTCTCGACCGGGTTGATCGCGGCATGCAGCGCCTTGATCTCGCCCATCATCTCTTCATCGATGTGCAGGCGACCGGCGGTATCGACGATCACTACGTCGATGAACTTCAGCTTGGCTTCTTTAATAGCCGCGTTGGCGATATCGACCGGCTTCTGGCTCAGGTCGGACGGGAAGAAGGTCACGCCCACTTCGCCCGCGAGCATTTCCAGCTGTTTAATCGCCGCCGGACGGTAGACGTCGGCCGACACCACCATCACGGATTTCTTCTTGCGCTCTTTAAGGAAGCGCGCCAGCTTGCCGGCGGTGGTGGTCTTGCCCGCACCTTGCAGACCGGCCATCAGCACGACGGCCGGTGGCACGGCGCTGAGGTTCAGGTCTTCGTTGGCGGCGCCCATCAGGCTTTCGAGTTCGGCCTGGACGATCTTCACGAAGGCCTGGCCCGGCGTCAGGCTGCGGGACACTTCGGTGCCCACTGCGCGCTCTTTGACCGAGTTGACGAAGTCCTTCACCACTGGCAAGGCCACGTCGGCTTCCAGCAACGCCATGCGCACTTCACGCAGGGTGTCTTTGATATTGTCCTCGGTCAGCTTGGCCTTGCCGGTTACGTGGCGCAGCGTCTGCGAGAGACGGTCAGTCAAGTTTTCAAACATGCGCGTTCCTTTCAGGCCCTACTCATCGAAATGCAGTGGTAGACCGAGGTAATGACGGCCCAGGCTGTGGTAAATCGCTATTAAAAACAGCGCTCGGCGAGCCTGCGGCGTGGGCAGGTCGCGGATTATAGCGAAGACTGCCGCCATGCACACCCGCTGTCTGGCCTGAGAGTCTTTCGTGTTACGCGGGGGTATGCCAAACTCAGCGTCTTTCGGGCTTGCCTAACAGGATTTATGCTCCCTTTGTCACCCAGTTTGCTACCCAGCCTCGCCGCCGCCCTTTTGTATGCCGCTGCGACTCTCTATCAGGGCACTCGTCTGGCCCAAGGCACCAAGGCGGACAAGCGCCTGCTGGTTGGCCTCGGCGTCGCTGCCCTGCTGGCCCACGCGGCCAGCCTGTTTACCCACCTGATGACGCCGGTCGGCCTGGGCCTGGATTTTTTCAGCGCGGCCAGCCTGATCGCCGCGGCCGTGATCGCCTTGACGCTGATCGCCTGCTCGCGCATCCCGGTGGAGAACCTGCTCGTCCTGCTATTCCCCCTGGGCCTGCTGACGGTGCTGCTGTCGCAATTCGCCCCCACCGGCACCGTACAGGTGATCGATGAGGAGCCGGGCATCCTCGCGCACATCCTGCTGTCGATCCTGGCCTACGGCATGTTCACCATCGCGGTGTTCCAGTCCCTGCTCCTGCTGCTGCAGGACCACCAGCTCAAGCACAAGCACCCGTCCGGGCTAATCAAGAACTTCCCGCCGCTGCAAACCATGGAAAGCCTGCTGTTCGGTTTCCTCTGGGCCGGCTGGACGCTGCTGTCGCTGTCACTGATCTCCGGCTGGCTGTTCGTCGAAAACCTGTTTGCCCAGCACCTGGTGCACAAGACCCTGCTGGCGTGCCTGGCCTGGGTGGTGTTCAGCGTGCTGCTGTGGGGCCGTAACCGCCTTGGCTGGCGCGGGCACAAGGCGATCCGCTGGACCCTGGCCGGTTTCTGCCTGCTGATGCTGGCCTATTTCGGCAGCAAGCTGGTTCGCGAATACATCCTGCATATCTGACGGGCAGCGATCATGGACAACTTGCCCCTGGGGCCGATGCTCGCGGTAATCGCCTTGCTGGTGTTATGGGCGGCGCTGTTTACCGCCATCGAAGCCGCACAACAACACCTGCTGGCCCTGCGCCCCGGTACACGCCAGGGTGACAAGGCGGCGGCGCGCCTGAACTTCCCGCGCAACAGCCTGATTCTGTGCAACAGCTTGTGCCGCGCGGCAGTGGTGATTCTCTGCACGCTGCTGGCGATCTACGCCTGGGCGCAAAACGGCCCTTGGCTGGGCTGGATGATTTCCTGCGCGATCCTGCTGATCCTCGCCGACTATCTGCCCCGCGCCCTCGCCACGCGCTATCCGCAGGCGGTGCTGGGCTTTGGCAACACGCTGCTGGGCGTGCCGCTGAAAATCCTCTACCCGCTGGCCTGGCTGCTCAATGGCATCAGCCTGTTGTTGCTGCGCCCGTTTGCCCGCAAGTCCGGCGTGGTGAAAAAGAGCGACGAGCCGTTGCCGGATCATGATGACGAGCCCGAGCCCCAGGCCGATGAAGACCGCACGCCGGGCATGCCGGGCATCCACGCGCTGGACAACATCACTGTCAACGACATCCTGGTGCCACGCAGCGAAGTGGACGGCATCAACCTGGATGATTCGATCGAAGAAATCATCGAGCAACTGCGCACGTCCCAGCGCACCCGCCTGCCGGTGTTCCACAGCGATATCAACCAGGTCGAAGCCGTCCTCAACACCCGGCAGATCCAGCACCTGCTGCCCAACGCCAGCCTGACCAAGGAAGCGTTGCTCGCGGCGTGCCACGAACCCTACTTCGTCCCGGAAAGCACGCCGCTGCAACTGCAACTGCTGAACTTCCACAAGCAACAGCGCCGCCTGGGCATGGTGGTGGACGAATACGGCGAAGTGCTGGGCATTGTCACCCTCGAAGACATCCTTGAAGAAATCGTCGGCGAATTCGAAAGCGAACAGGGTGCAGACAATCCTCACATCGAACCGCAGCCCGATGGCCGCTACATTGTCGATGGCGCGGCGTCGATCCGCGAACTGAACAAGAGCCTGAACTGGCACCTGCCCAGCGACGGCCCCAAGACCCTCAATGGCTTGGTCACCGAAGCGCTGGAGACAATTCCCGATTGCGCGGTGTGCCTGAAGATCGGGCGTTATCGCCTGGAAATCCTCGAGACCGAAGACAACCGGGTCAGCAAAGTGCTGATCTGGCACACCAGCCGGGTGCCTGTCGCCGCCTGAACCCACTCGATCAACCTGTGGGAGTTGGCTTGTGTGGGAGCTGGCTTGCCTGCGATGCAGGCGACTCGGTTCATCAGTTGCACCGAGGCGATGCTATCGCAGGCAAGCCAGCTCCCACACAAGCCCAGCTCCCACAGAGATCCAGTTTCAGCCCACCAGCCTCTTGTTGTATTTCAAAACCCCTTCCTATAATCCCTGCGGCTTACCAAAGCCCCGCCCGTCCGCGTGCTACCCGCACTCAAAGCGTCCAGGCACCGCTTTACCGTGTCTGACCGGTGTTCGCTCCCATCCCGAGCCGCCCCGCGCACAACCCATGATCCATGGGTGTTCGACCCATAATAATCCGCGTCCAAACGCGCAATGACCGCTAGGGATACCGCCATGAGCACCACCTATAACGAGGCCGCGACCGACGCCGCCCCGACCAACTCGACCGCACGGGTCGCCACGGCCAGCATCGTCGGCACCGCCATCGAGTTCTACGACTTCTATATCTACGCCACGGCCGCCGCGCTGGTGATCGGACCGGTGTTCTTCCCGCAGACCTCCGGCACCGCGCAGATGCTGGCGTCGTTCCTGACCTTCGGCATCGCCTTTATCGCCCGCCCGCTGGGTTCGGCGTTGTTCGGCCACTTTGGCGACCGTATTGGCCGCAAATCCACCTTGGTCGCCTCGCTGCTGTTGATGGGCGTGTGCACCACGCTGATCGGTTTACTGCCGGGCTACGACAGCATCGGGGCCTGGGCGCCGATCCTGTTGTGCGTGCTGCGCTTCGGCCAGGGCCTGGGCCTTGGTGGGGAATGGGGCGGTGCCGCCTTGCTCGCCACCGAGAACGCGCCGAAAGGCAAACGTGCCTGGTTCGGCATGTTCCCGCAATTGGGCCCGTCGATTGGCTTCCTCGCGGCCAACGGCCTGTTCCTGATCCTGGCCATGAGCCTGAGCGACGAGCAGTTCCGCAGCTGGGGCTGGCGTATCCCGTTCATCCTCAGCGCAGCCTTGGTGATGGTGGGCCTGTACGCGCGCCTGAAACTGCATGAAACCCCAGTGTTCGCCAATGCCGTGGCCAAGGAAGCCCCGGTCAAAGTGCCGCTGGTGGAGCTGTTCAGCCAGCACTGGCTGCCGGTGCTGCTGGGCGCGGCGTCGATGGTGGTGTGTTATGCACTGTTCTACATCACCACCGCGTTTTCCCTGAGCTACGGCGTGTCGACCCTGGGTTACAGCCGCGAGACATTCCTCGGCCTGCTGTGCTTCGCGGTGTTGTTCATGGGGCTGGCCACACCGCTGGCGGCCCTGGCCAGTGATCGCTACGGGCGCCGGCCGGTGCTGATCGTCGGCGCAATCCTGGCGATCCTGTCGGGCTTTACCATGGAGCCACTGCTGACCCACGGCTCAACCTGGGCCGTGGCACTGTTCCTGGCGCTGGAGCTGTTCCTGATGGGCGTGACGTTTGCACCGATGGGCGCGATGCTGCCGGAACTGTTCCCGACCCGCGTGCGTTATACCGGCGCATCGGCGGCGTATAACCTGGGTGGGATCGTGGGCGCGTCGGCGGCACCGTTCTTCGCGACCAAGCTGGTGGCGATGGGTGGGCTGAGTTATGTCGGCGGGTATGTGTCGGCGGCAGCGTTGCTGAGCTTGATTGCGGTGCTGTGCCTGAAAGAGACGCGGGATAATGATTTGAACAAGGTCGCCTGACAGACCGCCATCGCGGGCAAGCCCGCTCCCACATTTGAAGGTATTCACAATTCAAACTGTGGGAGCTGGCTTGCCTGCGATGGGCGCGACTCGGTTACAGCTCTACTACAACAGCCTTGGAAGCACGAGTAGCCTTGGCCCGAGCCGCTTCAATCGACTCATCCCGCGCCAACGCCACACCCATCCGCCGCTGACCATTCACTTCTGGCTTGCCAAACAGGCGCAGCGCCGTGTCCGGTTCGCTCAAGGCCGCGCCAAGGTTGGCGAATGCCGTCTGGGTCGACTGCCCTTCCACCAGAATCACCGCCGACGCCGAAGGCCCGAACTGACGGATCAACGGAATCGGCAGGCCGAGGATAGCGCGCGCGTGCAGTGCAAACTGCGACAGGTCCTGGGAAATCAGGGTCACCAAGCCAGTGTCATGCGGGCGCGGCGACACTTCGCTGAACCACACCTGATCGCCCTTGATGAACAGCTCCACGCCAAACAGACCACGGCCACCCAAGGCCTCGGTCACGGCTTTGGCGACGCGCTCGGATTCGGCCAAGGCAATCGGGCTCATGGCCTGCGGCTGCCAGGATTCCTGGTAATCGCCCTTCTCCTGACGATGACCAACCGGTGCACAGAAGGTGGTGCCGCCAATGTGGCGCACGGTCAGCAAGGTGATTTCGTAGTCGAAGTCGATAAAGCCTTCGATGATCACCCGGCCTTTACCGGCACGCCCGCCTTCCTGGGCGTAATCCCAGGCTGTCTGCACGTCATCAGCGCTGCGCAGCAGGCTCTGGCCCTTGCCCGACGAACTCATCACCGGCTTGACCACGCACGGGAAGCCCAGGTCTTGCACGGCCTTGCTGTAGTCTTCGAAGGTATCGGCGAAGTGGTACGGCGAGGTTGGCAGGTCCAGCTCTTCGGCGGCCAGGCGACGGATGCCTTCGCGGTTCATGGTCAGCGAAGTGGCACGCGCCGTCGGGATCACGGTGAAGCCTTCGGCTTCCAGTTCCACCAGGGTGGCGGTGGCGATGGCTTCGATTTCCGGCACGATGAAGTGCGGCTTCTCGGCCTCGATCACCGCACGCAGGGCGGCGCCGTCGAGCATGTTGATCACGTGGCTACGGTGCGCAACCTGCATGGCAGGGGCGTTGGCGTAGCGATCCACGGCAATCACTTCAACGCCCAGGCGTTGCAGTTCGATTACCACTTCCTTGCCCAGCTCACCGCAGCCACACAGCAAAACGCGGGTCGCGGTTGGCGACAATGGAGTTCCGATTCGGGTCATCTCAGGTCCTCAGGGGAGCGGATCGTTTGGAGAAAGGCCGGCATTTTACATGAACTGTAAAAATTGGCCTCAGTTGACGACGGCGCGCTTGCGCACGCGCCAGGCCATGACCAGCCACACCACCGTGACCCCGGCGAATTTCGACGCCAGCGCAGTGCCGGCCACGGCCGGGGTGAGTGCACCGATCAGGCCGAAAAAGATAAAGGTATCGAGGGGAATGCTCAGCGCCGAACTGATCCACAGACGGTCGTGGAGCGGGCGCTTGGTGATGCTGAACACCAGCCAGTCGATGCACTCGGACACCGCGAACGCCGTGGCGCTGGCCAACGCAATGGCCGGGTCGGAGGTTACATACGACAGCACCAGCGCGGCCAGCATGGCCACGATTGCGCCGTGGCCGAAGCGGGTTTGCACCATGTCGCGCAGGATAAAGACCAGGCCACCCCAAGCGGACCAGATGACATCCAGGTGCGGGGCGGTGGAGAAGGCGAAGTTGATCAGCACGACGCTGCTGATGTAGGCGATCAGGAAGAGCATGGGAAAGTGGACCTGTGGGTTATGCCGCACAGGGTACTTCACAATTGGAAATATGTCGTCTGGGAGGGCCTCATCGCAGGCAAGCCAGCTCCCACATTTTGACCGCATTCCTACAGGATAAACGCGGTCCAATGTGGGAGCTGGCTTGCCTGCGATAGCAATCTATCAGGCGCCAGATTTCCCAGGAACCATAAACACCATCCCCCCCGCCACCGCCCGCTCATGACACAACCCCAACACCACCCGGCGCTCGGCATTGTCCATGCGCCCCCAGCGCGTGATCTCGTCCACCGTACGCTGGCAGCCCGTGCAGATATCGTCGTCATCCAGCGCACAAATACTCACGCACGGCGAGGCAACGGGGCGTTCAATCGGGTTCATTCTTCCTGCTCAACCAAGTCACGCGCGTAACGCTGCGAGTTATGCACATAGTGCGCGGCGCTGGCTTCGAGCATCTTCTTCTGCGCCTCGGTCAACTCACGCACCACCTTGCCCGGCGAACCCATCACCAGCGACCCGTCAGGAATTTCCTTGCCCTCGCCGATCAGCGAGTTGGCGCCGATGATGCAGTGCTTGCCGATCTTGGCGCCGTTGAGGATCACCGCGTTGATGCCGATCAGGCTGTAGTCGTCCACCGAGCAGCCGTGCAGCATGGCGTTATGGCCGATGGTCACGCCGGTGCCCAGGGTCAGCGGGTAGCCCATGTCGGTGTGCATCACGCTGCCGTCCTGCACGTTGCTGTTCTTGCCGATCAGGATCAGTTCGTTGTCGCCACGCAACACCGCGTTGAACCAGACGTTGGCGCCCTCCTCCAGCTTGACCTTGCCCACCAGCGTGGCATTGGGGGCCACCCAGCTGTTGGGGTGCGTCTCGACGCGGGCGTCGCCCAGGCGGTATTTCATGGTTTTTCCTCACGGCTCGCCATTCAAACGATGGCTTATTAGATGTTGATGAAGCTTTTCGGTGGCTGGTGCAGGCTGATCTTGGCGTCGTCATAGAGCAGGTTGATCAACTCGACGATCATGATCGCCGTCAGGCCCCAGATCTTGTATTCGCCAAACCGATAGCTGGGCACGTACCAACTGCGGCCCTGGTAATCGATCCTATGGGTATGTTCGCGCGGGTCCTGTCGGAAAAACTCCAAGGGCACGCTGAACACGGCAGCAATCTCGGCATCGTTGGCCAGGTACTCGACGTAATCGGGGATAACGCCGACATAGGGTGTCACCCGAATGCCATGCAGGGAGATCAGTGGACTCAACGGGCCAATCACTTCCACCAGGCCGGGCGGCAGGCCGATTTCTTCTTCGGCTTCACGCAGCGCGGTAAAGATCAGGTCCGGGTCTTCGGGATCGCGGCGCCCGCCGGGGAAGGCCACTTCGCCGCCGTGGGTCGACAGGCCACTGGCGCGCAGGGTCAGGATCAGCTCAGGTTCGTCACTGCGGGTAATCGGCACCAGCACCGCGGCCTCGGGGAAACGCCCGTCGGTCTCCAGGGTGTGGGGAGTGTGATTGCTTACCCGGCGAAGTAGCTCGTCCAGCATGAGTCATCTCGGTCTGTTGGCTACCTTGCATCATGCACCAAAGCGTGCGGGCGCCCAACCCCAAAACCCAGGGGCTGTCGCTAAACGACAACTTGCAGGGCCCTGCCCGCCAAGCCAAGATAGACGCACTTTCCAGGAACCCCAGCATGAATTTCTGCAGCCAGTGCGGTAAACCGGTTACCCAACGTATCCCCGAAGGCGACGGCCGCCTGCGTTTTGTGTGTGATCACTGCTCGACCATTCACTACCAGAACCCCAATATCGTCGCTGGCACCGTGCCAGTGTGGGGCGACAAAGTGCTGCTGTGCCGCCGCGCCATCGAACCGCGCCTGGGTTACTGGACCCTGCCTGCCGGCTTCATGGAGAACGGCGAAACCGTCGAACAGGCCGCCGCCCGCGAAACCCTGGAAGAAGCCTGCGCCCGCGTGCGCAACCTGAGCATCTACACCCTGATCGACGTGCCGCACATCAACCAGGTGCACATCTTCTACCGCGCCGACCTGGTGGACCTGGACTTCGCCGCCGGCCCCGAAAGCCTTGAAGTGCAGCTATTCGACGAAGCCGACATCCCTTGGTCCGAGCTGGCTTTCCGCACGGTCGGGCGTACCTTAGAATGCTTTTTCGCTGACCGCCGGCAACAGCAGTTCCCGGTGCGCAGCGAAGCGGTGCCGCCGATGATGCCATCGCCCAAATAACACTCCAGGCAGGAAATCGTTTTAATGCGTCTGTTGCTCGCCCTTATCTGCCTGTCGTTCGCTACCTTGTCATCAGCCTCCACGGTGGAAACCATCGGCGGCAAAACCGTCGAAAAAGTCCTGGTCCTCAAGTCCGCCCACCAATTGCAACTGATCAACGACGGCAAGCCCCTCAAGACCTACCGCATTTCCCTCGGCAAGAACCCCAAGGGCCACAAGCTGATCGAAGGCGACCGCCGCACGCCAGAAGGCCTCTACTGGCTCGACTGGCGCAAGACCAGCGACCGCTTCAACCTGGCCATGCACATTTCCTACCCCAATATCAGCGACGCCGCGCGCGCCCGCCGTGAAGGCGTGAAGCCCGGCAGCATGATCATGATCCACGGCACCCCCGACACCGAGGAGTACCCGGAGCAGTGGTTCCACACCCTGGACTGGACCGACGGCTGCATCGGTATGCGCAACGTGGATATGCGCGAAGTGTGGAACCTGGTCAAGGACGGCACCCTCATCGAGATTCGTCCGTAATCTCGTACCGTTCGTAAAATAATTCGATTTTTTTTCCTGCCCCCAGCAACGCCTGCCGGTGAATACCAGTTCACCGCGCCGGGCTGCACTGTTCTGCGCGCGATAAAGACCTCTCTAATACCACTTGATACCAGCCCCCATTACAGGGCTCTAAAACCTTGGCCTGCACCATTTTGGCCGCATTGACATGGTATTTAAGTGGTATTAATTTCCGGCCAATACCGGGCGACAACACTCCAATAACCGCATCGGAAACCCAACAGATGAACCCCATCCTGGCCCTGCGCCCCGACGACAAACAATCCACGCCGCTGTACCTGCAATTGGCGCGCAAACTGGAAGCGGCGATCCACGCCGGCCAGTGGACGTCTGAACAGGCGCTGCCCTCGGAACGTGCGCTATGCGAGCAGTTGAGCATTTCGCGGGTTACCGCCCGCAAAGCCCTGGAAGTGCTGTTTGCCCAAGGCCTGATCCGCCGCAGCCAAGGCTCCGGCACCTTTATCACGCCGCGCCTGGAACAGCCGCTGTCACGTCTCTCGGGCTTTAGCGAGATGCTGCGCCTGAAGGGCTTTGTGCCCAGCTCCCAATGGCTGGAGCGCGACATCACCCCGCCGACCCACGAAGAACTGATCCGCCTGTGCCTGTCGCCCACCGACAAAGTGGCGCGCCTCAAGCGCCTGCGCAAAGCCGACGACACGGTGATGGCCATTGAGATGACCGCCATGCCCGCCGCCATCTTGCCCAACCCGCAGGTGGTCGGCAGTTCGCTGTACGAATACCTCGAAGGCATCGGCAAACCCATCGTGCGCGCCCTGCAACATATCCAGGCGATCAACGCCTCGGACGAATTCGCCAAGCTGGTGGGCATCGCTCCCGGCACCGCCATGTTGCTGATGACCCGCGTGGGCTACACCGCCGACAACACGCCGATCGAAATCACCGACACCTATTGCCGCAACGACTACTACGACTTTGTCGCAGAGCTGCGCCGCTATGACTTTGCCGCCGAGCTGCGGCCTTAGAGAACTGCCATGTCCGAAGACAATATCCTCACGCCCCACGGCTGGATGCGCGGCCGCCTGGTGCACGAACACGGCAAGGTGATCGCCATCGAAGGCACGCCTTGCGACCCGGCCGACAACGATTTGCCCTACCTGCTGCCGGGTTTTATCGACCTGCACGTACACGGCGGTGGCGGCAAGGACATCATGGAAGGCTTTGCCGCCTTCGAGACCATTACCCGCACCCACGTGCGCTTTGGCACCACGTCACTGCTGGCCACGACCATGACCGCGCCGGTGGACGAGATCTCCAGCGTGCTCGACCAGCTTGGCACCTTCTGTGAACAACGCCCTACCGGCTGCGCCCGGGTTCTCGGCGTGCACCTGGAAGGGCCCTACATCAATCCGGGAAAACTCGGCGCCCAACCCAACTTCGCCCACACCGCGCTGATGGATGAAGTGGAAGCCTACCTGCGCCTGGCACCGATCCGCGTGATCACCATCGCGCCGGAAATCGCCGGCCATGACGCGTTGATCCGCTCCCTCAGCCAGCGCGGCGTGCGCATGCAGATCGGTCACACCCTGGGCAGCTATGAAGAAGGCGTCGCCGCCCTCGCCGCTGGCGCCACTAGCTTCACCCACTTGTACAACGCCATGAGCCCGCTGCATCACCGTGAGCCGGGCATCGTCGGCGCCGCGTTGGCCCACGCCAAGTACGCCGAGTTGATCCCCGACTTGCTGCACGTGCACCCCGGCGCCATGCGCGTGGCCTTGCGTGCGATCCCGTGTTTGTACTGCGTCACCGATTCCACCGCCGCCGCCGGCATGCCCGACGGTGAATACAAGCTGGGCAGCCACACCGTGACCAAATGCCTGGGCGGCGTGCGCCTGGCCGACGGCACCCTGGCCGGCAGCACCCTGACCATGGATCAGGCGTTGCGCAACCTGGTGAAAATCGGCCTGCCGATCAGCGAAGCCTCACAACGCCTGTCGCAATTTCCTGCGGACTATCTGGGCCTGGAAGAACGCGGCCGCCTGCAACCCGGCAGTTTTGCCGACTGCGTGCGCCTGGACCGCTCCCTGCAACTCACCGACGTAATGGTCGAAGGAGAAACCATTGACTTCAAAAATGCTTGAAGAGGCCCTGGCCTCCTGCGACGCCGTCGCGGCACAGCTGCAACGCCTGGAACCACAGCTTGCAGAAATCGCCGGCCGCCTGCGCCGCCAGCCGCCGCAAGTGGCAATGACCATCGCGCGCGGCAGTTCGGACCACGCCGCCAGCTACTTTGCCTACCTGGCGATGCAGCACGTGGGCATCCCGGTAGCGTCGCTGCCGATGTCGGTGGTGACCTTGTTGCAGGCGCCGATGAAAGTCAGCGGCCAAGTCGCGTTCGGCTTCTCCCAGTCCGGCCAGAGCCCGGACCTGGTCAACAGCCTGCGCCTGCTGCGCAAACGCGGCGCGCTGAGCATCTCGCTGGTCAACGCCGAAGACTCACCGCTGGAAGCTGCCTGTGAGTTCCACGTACCGCTGTGCGCCGGTCCGGAACACAGCGTCGCCGCGACCAAAAGCTTTATCGCCACCCTAAGCGCCAGCGCGTTGTTGGTCGGCCACTGGAACGGCGAAGCGGACTTGCTGCAAGCCTGCCAAGCGCTGCCCGACGGCCTGCGCGAAGCCGCCAAGCAAGACTGGAGCGCCGCCATAGACGCCTTGAGCGGTTGCCAGCAACTGATGGTGATCGGCCGTGGCGCCGGGTTTGCCATCGCCCAGGAAGCCGCGCTCAAGCTCAAGGAAACCTCGGCGATCCAGGCCGAAGCCTTCAGCAGCGCCGAAGTGCGCCACGGGCCGATGGCCTTGATCGGCGCCGACTACCCGCTGCTGGTCTTCGCCCCACGCGGCGCCGAACAGGCCGGCCTGTTGAGCCTGGCCGCCGATATGCGCCAACGCGGTGCCCGTGTGTTGCTGGCCGCGCCGGACGATATCGCCGAGCGCGACCTGACCCTGAGCCGCGCCGAACACCCAAGCCTGGACCCGATCCTGGCGATCCAGAGTTTCTACGTGATGGCGGCAGGTCTGGCTGAAGCCCGGGGCATGGACCCGGACCAGCCGCGTCACCTGAGCAAAGTTACCCGCACTCACTGAGTCGCGCTTTCCTGATGAGTACCGTGCCCATGTCCTACAACAATAATGAATTGACCCTCAGCGCCCCGTTAAGCGGGCCCGTGCTGACCCTGGGCAACGTTCCCGACGAAGTGTTCGCCAGCGGCGCCATGGGCGATGGTATTGCCATCGACCCGCTGAACGATTGCCTGCATGCGCCCTGTGACGGTGTGATCATCCATGTCGCGCGCACCGGGCACGCCCTGACGATTCGCGCCGAGAACGGTGCCGAAGTGCTGATGCATGTGGGCATCGATACGGTGGAACTGAATGGCGAAGGCTTTGCCTTGCTGGTGAAGGAAGGCACAAAGGTGAGCAAGGGCCAGGCGCTGGTGCAGTTTGACCTGGACCGCATTGCGCGCCAGTGCAAAAGCCTGGTCAGCCTGATCATCCTGACCAATGGCGAGCGCTTTGAGTTGCGTTCGGTGGCCGGGAAAGCGGTGAAGGTCGGCGAGCCGTTGTTGCAGATCGTGGCGCGCTCGGCGGCAGCGATGCAAACCGCTGTGGATAACTCGGACACTGAAGTCAGCGCCCACGTGCGCATCACTCACCGAGGCGGTTTGCACGCGCGTCCTGCGGCGTTGATTCGCAAGACGGCCCAGGGTTTCAGCAGCCAGGCACAGCTGCATTTCAGCGACAAGTCGGCGTCATGTGACAGCCTGATCGGCTTGATGGGCCTGGGAATTGGAGAAGGTGATGAAATCCGTGTGAGCTGTCGTGGCAAAGATGCGGAGGCAGCGTTGCAGGCACTGATCGCGGCTTTATCAGCCGTTATCAAGGAAGAACACCACGCGCCGGTCGTTGCCACCCCACGCCGAGCCAATACTGAAGCCGGCGTTTTGCAAGGTGTGTGTGCTGCGCCGGGCCTGGTGTGCGGGCCGCTGTTCCGCCTGACCGGTATCGAACTGCCGGCAGACACCGGCCACCATGCTGCCGATGAGCAACTGCAACGACTGGACACCGCCCTGGAGCAAGTACGCAGCGAAATCCGCATGACTCTGGATCAAGCGCGCCAGCGCAAGAACGTCGAAGAAGAAGACATCTTCGCCGCCCATCTCGCACTGATGGAAGACCCTAACCTGCTGGAAGCCGCGACCGGTTCCATTGAACAAGGCAGCGCAGCCACCCACGCCTGGCGCGATGCAATCCAGGCGCAATGCGCGGTGTTGCTGGCCCTGGGCAAACCACTGTTTGCCGAACGCGCCAATGATCTGCGGGATTTGCAACAACGGGTATTGCGCGCGCTGCTGGGTGAAGCCTGGCATTTCGAATTGCCCGCCGGGTCGATTGTCAGTGCCCATGAGCTGACCCCGTCTGACCTGCTGCAACTGACTGCGCAACAGGCCGCCGGCATCTGCATGGCCGAAGGTGGCGCGACGTCCCACGTGGCTATTCTCGCGCGCGGCAAAGGCCTGCCCTGCGTCGTGGCGTTGGGCAGCGAAGTGCTCGACGTGCCCCAAGGCCAACGCGTGGTACTGGACGCCGCCAATGGCCGCCTGGAACTGGCCCCCAGCGACGCGCGCCACGCCGAGGTGCACCAGATTCGCGACGCACAACAACTGCGCCGTCAGCAGCAACATGCCCAAGCCCACCAACCGGCACGCACCACAGATGGTGTGAGCATCGAAGTCGCCGCCAACGTCGCCTCCAGCAACGAGGCCCAAGTGGCGTACGAAAATGGCGCCGACGGCGTCGGCCTGCTGCGCACCGAATTCCTCTTCGTCGACCGCCGCACCGCGCCGGATGAACAGGAACAACGCCAGGCCTATCAAGCGGTGCTCGATGCCATGGGCGACAAGGCGGTGATCATCCGCACCATCGACGTGGGTGGCGACAAGCAACTGGACTATCTGCCGTTACCCGTCGAGGCCAATCCCGTGTTGGGCCTGCGCGGTATCCGCATGGCCCAGGTGCGGCCCGAACTGCTCGATCAACAACTGCGCGCGCTGTTGCAAGTCTCGCCGCTGGAGCGTTGCCGCATCCTGTTGCCGATGGTCAGCGAAGTGGATGAGCTGTTGCAGATCCGCCAGCGCCTGGATGAATTGTGCGTCGAACTGGAACTGACCCAACGCCCCGAACTCGGCGTGATGATCGAAGTGCCCGCCGCCGCGCTGCTGGCCGAACAACTGGCCAAGCACGCGGACTTCCTCTCCATCGGCACCAACGACCTGTCCCAGTACACCCTGGCCATGGACCGCGACCACGCCGGCCTCGCCGCCCGCGTCGACGCGCTGCACCCGGCGCTGTTGCGGCTGATCGCCCAGACCTGCGCGGGTGCGGCCAAGCATGGGCGTTGGGTCGGCGTGTGCGGCGCCCTCGCCTCCGACCCGCTGGCTACGCCGGTGCTGATCGGCCTGGGCGTCAGCGAGTTGTCGGTAAGCCCGCCGCAAATCGGTGAAATCAAGGACCGCGTCCGCCACCTGGACGCGGCGCAATGCCGGCAACTGAGCCAGGGCCTGCTCGACCTGAGCAGCGCCAAGGCCGTTCGCCAAGCCTGTCAACACCACTGGCCGCTGAGCTGACAACAACAAGAAAAAAGGAGACACGCCATGTACCAACACTTTATCGAAGGCCTGCAACGCCTCGGCCGCGCGCTGATGCTGCCGATTGCGATCCTGCCCATCGCCGGCCTGCTGCTGCGCCTGGGCGACACCGATCTGCTGAACATCGCGGTGATGCACGATGCCGGGCAGGCGATCTTCGCCAACCTGGCGCTGATCTTCGCCATCGGCATTGCCGTGGGTTTCGCCCGCGACAACAACGGCACGGCGGGCCTGGCCGGGGCGATTGGTTACCTGGTGATGATCTCCACCCTCAAGGTGATGGATACGAGCATCAACATGGGCATGCTCGCGGGTATCGCCAGCGGCCTGATGGCGGGCGGGCTGTATAACCGCTTCAAGGACATCAAGCTGCCGGAGTACCTGGCGTTCTTTGGCGGGCGACGGTTTGTGCCGATTGTCACCGGGTTCAGCGCGGTCGGGCTGGGGGTGATCTTTGGCTTGATCTGGCCGCCGATCCAGCACGGCATCAATGGTTTTGGCGTGTTGCTGATGGAAAGCGGCAGCCTCGGCGCGTTCGTGTTTGGTGTGTTCAACCGCCTGCTGATCGTCACCGGGCTGCACCATATCCTCAACAATATGGCGTGGTTTGTGTTTGGCAGCTTTACCGACCCGGCAACCGGCGCAGTAGTGACTGGCGACTTGACCCGCTACTTCGCCGGCGACCCGAAAGGCGGCCAGTTCATGACCGGCATGTTCCCGGTGATGCTGTTCGGCCTGCCGGCGGCGTGTCTGGCGATGTACCGCAACGCGCTGCCGGAGCGGCGCAAGGTAATGGGCGGGATTTTCCTGTCGATGGCACTGACCTCGTTCTTGACCGGGGTGACCGAGCCGATTGAATTTGCGTTCATGTTTCTTGCGCCATTCCTGTACCTGATCCATGCGCTGCTTACCGGGCTGTCGATGGCTGTCACCAACATGTTGAATATCCACCTCGGGTTTACCTTCTCCGGTGGGTTTATCGACATGGTGCTGGGTTGGGGCAAGTCCACCAATGGCTGGCTCGTATTTCCGGTGGGGTTGGCGTATGCGCTGATCTACTACAGCGTGTTCAGCTACTGCATTCGCCGGTTCAATCTGAAGACGCCGGGGCGTGAGGATATCCAGGTGGTGCAGGCCGAGGTGATGACCGATAACCAGCGGGCCAGCGCATACATCCGTGCATTGGGCGGCGCTTCGAACCTGTTGAGTGTGGGCGCGTGCACGACGCGCCTGCGCCTGGACATGGTGGACCGCAACAAGGCGGTGGATGCGGACTTGAAAGCGCTGGGCGCCATGGCCGTGGTTCGACCGGGGAATGGCGGCAGTTTGCAGGTGGTGGTTGGGCCGATGGCCGATAGCATTGCCGATGAGATTCGCTTGGCGATGCCTTCGTTTGTTGCCAGTGCACCGGTGATGGTTGCGCCTGTGGATAAGCTGGTGGCGGTGAACGTGCAGGAGGCCGAGAAGTGGCTGGATGCCTTGGGTGGCCGGGGGAATGTGCGGCAGTTGGAAGCCGTGGCGATGACGCGGTTGCGGGTGGAACTGGGGGATGATTCGGTACTGTCGGAAGCGGATCTGACTGCACTGGGTTGCCAAGGTGTGAGCCAACTGGACAGCGGTGTTTGGCACTTGCTGATTGGTGACAAGGCTTCGGGGTTGGGTGAGGCGTTGGAGCGGTTGGTCAGTGGTCGGCAGATTGGGGCTGGGGCTTAACGCGTCAGTGCCTGGACCGGCCCCTTCGCGGGCAAGCCCGCTCCCACATTTTTGATCTGTGAATACATTCAAAACTGTGGGAGCGGGCTTGCCTGCGATGAGGCCCTCACAGACAACAAAAAACCCGCTGGCCAAACTGGCCCAGCGGGTTTTTTATTCGCAATCTGCGCCTAGGCAGACGCCCTACGCTGTTGCGCTTCGTAATGGCGCGTCTGAAATGGCATCAACGCCTGCGCCTTCAAACCCAACCCCTCACTAAGTCCCCAAGACACGGCCAACTCATCACGTCGACTGCGCAACGCAACAGTGCCCAGCGGTTTCACATACGGTTTGGAAGCCGATGCCGAAAACAGCTCAAGCGCTTCCAGCGCCTCGAGAACCCGGCTATCCGTAACACACGAAAAGCGCGTAAAACGCTCAAGCAGATACCCTGCGCGACGCACCTCCAACTCACTGGAGTGGCCATCCAGAAAGTTTCTCACTTCGCCCACAAGGTTCACATCCGAGTACCACACAGCCTTCGCGGCACTCACGAGAGCGTCGTCGTCAGCCTGATTCAGCGGATTTTTAACCAGTGTGTCCAAGGCGGACGAGAGGACGGGACCGTTAATCGGCTTCGCCATCTGCAGTCTCCAGATATTCGTGCAAGATATTGGTCAGAATAGATTTGGGCGGCTCTTTGTTGCCAACATACATATCAATCGCCTGCATTGCCAGCCGACGGAGCTCAGCGGTCACGATGAAGCCCGCCCTGAGCAACGCCATGATGTCACTCACGTCCTGCTCTGTAGCTCTACCCAGCTTTGAGATAGCAATATCGATAGGTGCCGCTATATGCAGATGCAGCGCGGATTCAAGCGGAAAGTCTTCCAGTGGGATGCTTCGCTCCCAATAGTCTTCGTGAAGCGGACCAAAACCGGTGTTGTATTGAAGGTCATAGTTCAGCTCCATGACACGGCCAGAGTGCTCATCGAAAAACTGTTCGGGAAACTCTGCCAGTAGGGTTTGAAGGCGCAGTGTATTTCGACAATCCGAGGAATAGATCTCCGCATCCACATCCGTGGAAATACGATGGTGCGTATATAAGTGAACAGCGCAGCCGCCGAAGACAATCACCTTGACCGCCCCCGGCTTGGCGCCTTCAAGTATCAACTCCTCTTCGATTGACTTGAACATCGCAACCAAAGCTCGCCCTAGTGAAGTACTTGTCTTGATGCGCGGAACGACGGTATCTGGTAATGCCATCATTGAATGTCAAACCCGTAAGCCATGTTGCTGGACGGGCCTTGAATTCAGATCCCGATCACTGAACCGACAGCGACCGATAAAGGCTATTGAGGCAGGTTCCGAGGGACAACCTGAAAGGCTTGTCGGAAAGGTCTGAAGCGCCTGTACGGACGCCATCGCGGGCAAGCCCGCTCCCACATTTTTGATCTGTGAATACATTCAAAATGTGGGAGCTGGCTTGCCTGCGATGAGGCCCTCACAGCCAACAAAAAACCCGCCGGCCAAACTGGCCCAGCGGGTTTCTTGTTTTTGCAGCGTACGAATCAGAAATCCGCCAACTGCCACACTTCATACGCCGGTGTCTCATACGGATGGCTCAGTTTCAACGCAGCCACAACAGCCACCATCAACTCATCCGCCACCACCAACTCCACCTTCCATTCTTCAACCACTTCAACCTGGCCCACTTGCCCGATAAACGGCTGACTGCCGTCCAACGCGCGGAATTGGCCCTGGCCCAGCACTTGCCAGGCGCAGCTGTCGTAGTTGCCGATGCGCCCGCCGCCAGCAGTGAAGACGGCGGTTTTCACCGTCTCCACATGGCTGTCGGGCACAAAGAAGGCGAGCTTGTACACCGTCTTAGTTCACCCACACGCGAGCGTTACGGAACATGCGCATCCACGCGCCGTCTTCGTTCCACTCTTCCGGGCGCCACGAGTTCTGCACGGCGCGGAACACGCGCTCCGGGTGCGGCATCATGATGGTGACGCGACCGTCGCGACTGGTGAGGCCGGTGATCCCGCGCGGCGAGCCGTTCGGGTTGGCCGGGTAGGTCTCCGTGACCTTGCCGTGGTTGTCGACGAAACGCAGGGCGACGGTGCCGGACAAGTCGGCTTCCAGCAACGCTTCTTCGCTGGCGAATTCGGCATGGCCTTCACCGTGGGCGATGGCGATTGGCATGCGCGAACCGGCCATGCCTTGCAGGAAGATCGAGTTGGACTCCTGCACCTGCACCATGGCGACGCGGGCTTCGAACTGCTCGGAACGGTTGCGCACAAAGTGCGGCCAGAACTCGCTGCCCGGGATCAGTTCGCTGAGGTTGGACATCATCTGGCAACCGTTGCACACACCCAGGGTGAAGCTGTCGTTGCGCTCGAAGAAGCCTTGGAACGCGTCGCGGGCACGGCTGTTGAACAGCGCCGACTTGGCCCAGCCTTCACCGGCACCCAGCACGTCGCCGTAGGAGAAACCACCGCAGGCCACCAGGCCTTTGTACTCGTTGAGGTCAACGCGACCGGCGAGGATGTCGCTCATGTGCACGTCGATCGCATTGAAGCCCGCACGGTCGAACGCAGCCGCCATTTCCACCTGGCCGTTGACGCCCTGCTCACGCAGTACAGCAACCTGTGGGCGGATGCCTTTCTTGATGTAAGGCGCGGCGATGTCCTGGTTGACGTCGAAGCTGAGCTTGGTGCTCAGGCCCGGGTTGTCTTCTTCCAGGATCACGTCGAATTCCTGCTCGGCGCACTCCACGTTGTCGCGCAGACGCTGGATCTGGTAGCTGGTCTCGGCCCACTGGCGTTGCAGCAGACGGCGCTGGCCGGCAAACACGGTGTCGCCGTTGAACGAGATGTTGATCTCGCCGTTGTTGATCGGCTGGCCGATCACCGCCACGCAGTCATCCAGGCCGGCAGCGCTGAACTGTGCAAGCACGTCTGGGGTAGCGTCCTGGCGAACCTGGATCACCGCGCCCAACTCTTCGTTGAACAGGATGCCGTTGATCTCGGATGCATCCTCGGCAACGCTGTCGAGCACGATGTTCAGGCCGCAGTGACCGGCGAAGGCCATCTCGACCACGCTGGTCAGCAAACCACCGTCGGAACGGTCGTGGTAAGCCAGCAGGTGGCCGTCGGCGTTGAGGCCCTGGATCACGGCGAAGAAGGCCTTGAGGTCTTCAGCGTCGTCGACGTCCGGTGCCTGGCTGCCGAGCTTGCCGTGGGTTTGCGCGAGGATCGACGCGCCCATGCGGTTCTGGCCACGGCCCAGGTCGATCAGGATCAGATCGGTGGTGCCCTTGTCCATGCGCAGTTGCGGGGTCAGGGTCTGGCGGATGTCGGTGACCGGTGCGAAACCGGTAACGATCAGCGACAGCGGCGAGGTGACGCTCTTGTCGGTGCCGTCTTCGTTCCAACGGGTGGCCATGGACATGGAGTCCTTGCCCACCGGAATGGTGATACCCAGCTCCGGGCACAGTTCCATGCCGACCGCTTTGACGGTGTCGTACAGGCGCGCATCTTCACCTGGGTGACCGGCAGCGGACATCCAGTTGGCCGACAGTTTGATGTCAGACAATTTACCGATACGCGACGCCGCGATGTTGGTGAGGGTTTCACCAATGGCCATGCGGCCCGACGCCGGGGCGTCCAGCAGGGCCAGCGGCGTACGCTCGCCCATGGCCATGGCTTCACCGGTGTAGACGTCGAAGCTGGTGGCGGTGACGGCAACGTCGGCCACCGGAACCTGCCACGGGCCGACCATTTGGTCACGGGCCACCAGGCCGGTGATGGTGCGGTCGCCGATGGTGATCAGGAAGCTTTTGCTCGCCACGGCCGGGTGGTGCAGCACGCGTTCGATGCTATCGGCCAGTTCCAGCGTGCTTGGGTCGAAGTCATCGCCCAATTCAGCCTCACGCACAGCCGAACGGTGCATGCGCGGGGCTTTGCCCAGCAGCACTTCCAGCGGCATGTCCACCGGGCTGTTGCCGAAGTGGCTGTCGGTGACGGTCAGCTGTGGCTCGGCAGTGGCTTCGCCGACCACGGCGAACGGGCAGCGCTCGCGTTCGCAGATGGCTTGGAAGCGTGCGAAGTCTTCAGCGCCGACGGCCAGAACGTAGCGTTCCTGGGATTCGTTGCTCCAGATTTCGTGCGGGGCCATGCCCGGCTCGTCGTTTGGAATGTTGCGCAGTTCGAAACGGCCACCACGGTCGCCATCGTTGACCAGTTCCGGGAAGGCGTTGGACAAACCGCCCGCGCCGACGTCGTGGATGAAGCTGATCGGGTTCTTGTCACCCAACTGCCAGCAACGGTCGATGACTTCCTGGCAGCGACGCTCCATCTCTGGGTTTTCGCGCTGTACGGAAGCGAAGTCCAGGTCTGCCGAGCTGGTGCCGGTGGCCATGGAGGAAGCGGCGCCGCCGCCCAGGCCGATCAACATCGCCGGGCCGCCGAGCACGATCAGCTTGGAGCCGACCAGGATCTCGCCTTTCTTGACGTGTTCTTCACGAATGTTGCCCATGCCGCCAGCCAACATGATTGGCTTGTGGTAGCCGCGCACTTCATCGCCACGGGGGGTGGTGATGGATTGTTCGAAGGTGCGGAAGTAGCCAGTCAGGGCCGGACGACCGAACTCGTTGTTGAACGCGGCGCCGCCCAGCGGGCCTTCGATCATGATGTCCAGCGCAGTAACGATGCGCTCAGGCTTGCCGTACGGCACTTCCCACGGCTGTTCGAAGCCCGGGATCTGCAGGTTGGACACGGTGAAACCGGTCAGGCCCGCCTTTGGCTTGGCGCCACGGCCGGTAGCGCCTTCGTCGCGGATTTCGCCGCCGGAACCGGTGGCTGCGCCCGGGAACGGGGCAATCGCGGTCGGGTGGTTGTGGGTCTCGACCTTCATCAGGATGTGCACCGGTTCCTGCACCGCGCCGTACTGGCGGGTTTCAGGGTCCGGGAAGAAACGACCGGCGACGGAACCGACGATAACCGAGGCGTTGTCCTTATAAGCCGACAGAACGCCTTCGCTGTGCATCACGTAGGTGTTCTTGATCATGCCGAACAGGCTTTTTTCCTGGCTTTCGCCGTCGATGTCCCAACTGGCGTTGAAGATCTTGTGACGGCAGTGCTCGGAGTTGGCCTGGGCGAACATCATCAGTTCGATGTCGTGCGGGTTGCGCTTCAAGCCGTTGAAGGCATTGACCAGGTAGTCGATCTCGTCGTCGGCCAGGGCAAGGCCCAACTCGGTGTTGGCCTTCTCGAGGGCGGCGCGACCGCCACCGAGCACGTCAATCGCGGTCAGCGGCTTGGGCTCGGCGTGGCTGAACAGACCGGCAGCCTGTTCCAGCTGGCTGACGATGATCTGGGTCATGCGGTCGTGCAGGCTGCTGGCGATCAGCTCGGCTTCGGCATCGCTGAACTGGCCAGCGACATAGAAGGCGATACCGCGTTCCAGGCGCTGGATTTTTTCCAGGCCGCAGTTGCGGGCGATATCGCTGGCCTTGCTCGACCAGGGCGAGATGGTGCCGAACCGTGGCAGAACCAGGAACAAGCGGCCGGTCGGCTCTTGAACGGGAACGCTTGGGCCGTACTTCAGAAGGCGTGCCAGCACTTGCTGTTCGTCGGCGGTCAAGACGCCGGTGGTTTCGGCGAAGTGAGCAAATTCAGCATACAGGCCTGTAACCGCTGGAACCTTCTGGCTCAGTTGCTCAAGGAGTTTGCTGTGGCGAAAGGCAGAAAGGGCAGGAGCGCCGCGCAGGATCAACATCTTCGGGACAGCCTCGGGAAGGGGTGTGCTTTGAGGCCGTGCATTCTAGCGTAAACCGTCGCCAACGGCACCCGAAACGGCACCGCTGGCCGCTGCCGAACGTCAGTTGGCCGGGTTTGCATGCTATCGGGGCAAAATCCGCGCGATGTCGCGCAGTTATTTTAACCGTCACAATCCCGCGCGAAGCCCCATTTCTGCGGGCTGCAGCACGCTTTTGCGGCGTCTAGCAGACAACGCCCACGCTGTCGAGATATGGCGCCGTGGGCCGTTTGCGTATACTGCGCAGATGTTCTCCCCAACTGCTTTGCGCCCGCGATGTGCCAAATGGCTCTTCGCAACCGGACTCTTCCTGCTGCTCAGCGCCTGTGTTGATAAACCCAGCACGCTCGAGCGAATCAAGGAGGATGGCGTATTGCGGGTGATTACCCGGAACAGCCCGGCGACATATTTCCAGGACCGCAACGGTGAAACCGGTTTCGAATACGAACTGGTCAAGCGCTTTGCCGATGACTTGGGCGTCAAGCTGGAGATCGAGACCGCCGACAACCTCGATGACCTGTTCGGCCAGTTGGGCAAGACCAACGGCCCGGTGCTGGCTGCCGCTGGCTTGGTCAGCAGCGAGCAGCGCCAGCAGCAGGTACGTTTCTCCCATCCTTACCTGGAAGTGACCCCGCAGATCATCTATCGCAATGGCCAGTCCCGTCCGACAAACGCGGCGGACCTGGTGGGCAAGAAGATCATGGTGCTCAAGGGCAGCACCCACGCCGAACAACTGGCGGCGCTTAAACAGCAGAATCCTGCAATCGAATACGAAGAGTCCGATGCCGTTGAGGTGGTCGACCTGCTGCGCATGGTGGACGAGGGGCAAATCGACCTGACCCTGGTGGACTCCAACGAAGTGGCGATGAACCAGGTGTACTTCCCCAACGTGCGCGTGGCGTTCGACCTCGGCAACGCCAGCAACCAGAGCTGGGCCGTGGCCGCCGGTGAAGACAACAGCCTGCTCAACGAAATCAACAGCTACCTGGACAAGGTCGAGAAAAACGGCACCTTGCAACGTCTGAAAGATCGCTATTACGGGCACGTCGATGTACTCGGTTATGTAGGTGCCTATACCTTCGCCCAGCATTTGCAGCAGCGCCTGCCCAAGTACGAGAAGCACTTTCGCGCCTATGCCAAGGAAGAAAAGGTCGATTGGCGTTTATTGGCGGCCATCGGCTATCAGGAATCGCTCTGGCAACCGGCGGTCACCTCCAAGACCGGCGTGCGCGGCCTGATGATGCTGACCCAGAACACCGCCCAGGCCATGGGTGTGTCCAACCGCTTGGACCCCAAGCAAAGCATCATGGGTGGCGCCAAGTACCTGGCCCGGATCAAAAGTGAACTCGACGACAGCATCGCCGAGCCGGATCGTACCTGGTTCGCGCTCGCCGCCTACAACGTCGGCGGCGGCCATCTGGACGATGCGCGCACCCTGGCCAAGCGCGAAGGCCTGAACCCGAACAAGTGGCTGGACGTGAAGAAGATGCTGCCACGCCTGTCGCAGAAGCAGTGGTACAGCAAGACCCGCTACGGTTATGCCCGTGGGGGTGAGCCGGTGCACTTTGTGGCGAACATCCGGCGCTACTACGACATCTTGACCTGGGTGACCCAGCCGCAGTTGGAAGGCAACCAGGTGGTCGAGGGCAACTTGCATGTGCCGGGTGTGGACAAGACCAAGCCGCCAGAAGACAACCCGAAACTCTAAGAACACCACCGAACCCATGTGGGAGCGGGCTTGTGTGGGAGCTGGCTTGCCTGCGATAGCGGTTGGTCAGTCGCCACATGAGTTGACTGATCCACCGCTATCGCGGGCAAGCCCGCTCCCACATTTTGATCTGCGTTTGGTTTAGAGGCCGGTGAGCAGGTGCACCACGCCGCCCGTCAACACCATCACCCCTGGCACACCGGCCGCCGTCAAAGCCTGCTCGTCCAATCGGGTCGCATCCTGCAACTGCACCCTCACCCGCGTCAGCGCAACCCGCTGCTGCAACTTAAGGTTATCCGCTCCACCCAACGCCTTCAGCACCTGCGCCGACAACAACCCCGGCGTTGCCACCGTCTCAGCCACCAAATCCGGGGTCAAGGCCTTCCAGAACGCCCGCTGCAATTTCTCGAACATGCTCAAAGCTCCACGACAGGTGAGGTTTCAACGGTAGCCGCGTGGTACTGGCGCAATGCCTCACGCACTTGCGCGGCTTCTTCCAGGCCCAGCACTTGGCGGGCGATGATCTGGCAGTCGGCCATGTCCAGCTCGCGCACGGTGGCCTTGATGGTGGGGATCAACGGCACGCTGACCGACAACTCATCCACCCCCAGCCCGAGCAACACCGGCACCGCCAGCGCTTCGGAGGCCAACGCGCCACACACACCGACCCACTTGCCATGGGCATGGGCGGCCTTGACCGTGGTGGCGATCAGGCGCAGCACCGCCGGGTGAAAGCTGTCGGCCTGGCTGGCCAGGCGCGGGTGGTCGCGGTCCATCGCCAAGGTGTATTGGGTCAGGTCATTGGTGCCGATGGAGAAAAAATCCACATGGGGCGCGAACACATCCGCCATCAGGGCGGCGGATGGGACTTCGATCATGATGCCCAGCTTGGGCAGCTCGGTGAGCCCCAGCGCCAGCGCTTCCTCTTGCAGAATTTGCCGCGCCTGATGCAGCTCCGACAGCAGGCTGACCATCGGCAACATGATGTGCAGGCGCGCAAAACCCGAGCTGGCGAGGATCGCGCGAAATTGTTCGCGCAACAGTTGCGGGCGCTCCAGGCACAGGCGAATGCCGCGCAGGCCAAGGAAGGGGTTGGTCTCGGCGTCCATCGGCACATAGGCCAGCGGCTTGTCGCCGCCCACGTCCAGGGTACGCACCACCAGATTGCGCTCGCTGCCCAGGGCACGGGCGATATCGGTGTAGGTCGCCGCTTGTTCTTCGGGGCTTGGCGCGCGGTTGCGGTCCAGGTAGAGGAATTCAGAGCGCAACAGACCGACGCCCTCGCCGCCCAACGTCAACGACTGCTCGACTTCTTGCAGCGAGGCGACGTTGGCGCTGACGTCGACATGATGACCATCGCGGGTCGTCGCCGGCAAAGCAGCCTGCGCCACCTCGCGCTGACGTCGCAGGATTTGCTGTTGACGCGCTGTTTCCAGCTTTTCGATTTCTGCCAGGTCCGGGTCCAGGTGCAGCTCACCTTTGTCGGCATCCAGCAGCACTTGCTTACCGTTGGCCAGCGCCAGCACCTGCACCGGCACACCGCAAATCGCCGGCAAACCCAGGGCACGAGCGAGGATCGCGACATGGCTGGTAGCACCGCCACCGACGGTGACAAACCCCAACACCTTGCGCGTATCTAGGCTGGCAGTTTGTGAGGGTGTGAGTTGATCAGCGATCAGGATCGCACGCTCCGGCAAATCCCAGGCGCTGTCCTGAATGCCGAGGATCAGTTTGAGCACACGCTGGCCAACATCGGCCAAGTCCGCCGCACGTTCGGCAATCAGCGCATTGCCCAGGCCCTGGAACAGTTTGACGGTGGCCAGCGTGGCGCTGTTCCAGGCAAAGGCGGCGCTCTTGCCTTGCGCCAGCAGGTCGTGGGCGTGTTCGAGTAAGGTCGGATCTTCGAGCAACTCTTGATGAGCGCGGAAAATCTGCGCCTGGGCGCTGCCGCTGGCCTTGTCTTGCAAGGCTTGCAGCGCTTCGCTTGCCGCTAGCAGGCCGCGCTGCAAAGCGCCACGCTCAGCCGCTTCACCGCTGCCCGGTTCCGTGATGTTCAGCACGGGTTCGGTCACTTGCACCACTTGGCCAAATGCCGAGCCCGGCGATGCGCACACGCCGCGCAGCAATGTCGCCGACGCCAGCGGCACGATCACTTCAGCCGGTGCCGCGACCGTCTCGCCGCAACCGTCAGCCAACAACGCCACCAAGGCCTTGATCGCAGCGTCGGCATCCGCCCCCGCCGCGCTCACTTGCAGCGTGTCGCCGTGCACGGTTTGCAGCGCCATGATCGCCACCAGCGACTTGGCGTTGGCGCTCTGGGTTTGCTTGTGCAGGTAGATGCTCGCGTTGAAGCCTTTCGCCGCCTGGGCCAACACCGCCGCCGGGCGCGCGTGCAGGCCGTTGGCGTTGGGCAGCGTCAGGGGCTTGGAGAACAGCGCATCGCCCTCCTCCTCGTCCACTGCGTCAACCGGCGCGCCTGGGGATAACTGCATCAATGGCTGGCCCACCTCGACCAGACCGTTCGCCAGCAAGGTAAACGGCTCGCCGCTGACCACCAGCATCAGGGTCAGCAAACTGCGGGCATGCAGCGCCACGTAGTCGGCATCGAATTCGATCAGCGCTTGCCCGGCCTCCACCTGCTGGCCTTCCTGCACCAAGCGGGTGAAGCCTTTGCCTGCGAGGTTCACGGTGTCCAGGCCGATGTGCAGGAGCACCTGCACGCCGTGGTCGTTGGTGATGCTGACGGCATGCCCACTGTCCTGGATATTGCTGATCACCCCGGCCAGCGGCGCGCAGAGGGTCTGCGAAGTCGGGTCGATGCACAGGCCGTCGCCGATCAGGCGGCTGGAGAATACCGGGTCGGGCACCGAGTCTAGCGCCAGCAGTACACCGGATAACGGTGCCAGCAGTTCCAGGGGGTTGGATGGGGTCATGACTTCACCTGTTGTTGTGTTCTGTAAAAATCATAGGGTGGAAACATATTTCAGATTCAGCGAGGGCCCCTGTGGGAGCTGGCTTGCCTGCGATGGCGGTACATCTGATAGAGCATCTGCAACTGACACACCGCCATCGCGGGCAAGCCCGCTCCCACATAAAGCTCATCCACTTGAGTCCGCGTTACTTCCACCAGTATTCGACTTGCACACCAAAGTTCGACCCATGCCGCGCCGTACCGTACGAACCCGTGTCGGACAACGCCGACCCCGCCGCCAGCTCATTCGCCGCACGCTTGGCCGCTTCGTTCCAGGTTGCATAGGTGTAGTACAAACGCACTTCCGGGCGTGCCCAGAAATCCGGGCCTTTGGGCGACCAGGTCGGGGCAAAGGTAAATTTGCTCAGCTTGCGCGTACCGCCAGTGGCATCGACCTGGTCATGGCCCAGCTCGGTCACCAGCTTGAACTGCTCGCTGATGGCATACGCCGGGCGCACGCCGACCGACATCCAGGTCTGGTCCTGGCTGCCGGGGCGAATATCCTTCTGGTACACCGCCTCGATCTGCCCGCCAAAACGCGGGGTCACCTGCCAGTCGAAAAACTCCACGGCGCGATAACTTTTGCTGCTCTTGTCCAGGAAGGTATCGCCGGTATAACCGAGCCCGGTGCCGGGGCCTTCGCCGTACTGCAAGGCGAACTTGTTCTTGCCGCCGAGGAAGGGTTTTTGCACGTGCTGTGCGGTGATCGCCCAACCGCTGTTGGTGTCGCGCCCGCCGGCTTTTTCGATGTAGCTCAAGCCCAGTTCCAGCTCGCCGCCGGGGTTGGTCTTGAAGCCGGCGACGTTGAAGTCGTGACGGGTGGCGTATTCCTTCTGGTACAGGTTGTCCTTGCGCGAGATCGCGTAGCTGTACTTGAGGTCGCCGATAAGCACGTCTTCGATACCGCCGCCCGTGGCGCTCTGGTTCCAGTAGTAGAAGTCGGAGATATGGATGTCGTTACGTTTGTAGTAACGGCGCCCGGCCCAGATCGAGCCGCCGTTGAGGCTGGGCAGGTTGGACCACTGCGCGTACATCTGCGGCATGCGCGCCGAGCCGTTGTTCTCGCCCTGGAATTTGAGCTCGCGGTCGTACTTGTTGTACAGCGACGCCATCGCATCGACGCTGAGCACCGAGCCGTCGTCGAGGGTCAGCAGGTCCTGGCGCAGTTCCAGCTCGGCGTATTGCTCACATTCGTTGCCCAGGCGATATTTGGACTGCGCCCCCGGCAACTGGAAACATTGCTGCGGGCCACTGCCCGTTGACGTCCCCGCGCCGCTGCGCAAGTAACCGGCAAATTCCAGGGCCTGAGCGCCAAAGGGCAGGCTCAGACAGGATGCAACGAGGCCCAGCTTTATAGTTGTTTTCATGAAGCACTCCGATATTTTTATTATGGTTTTTGCAGCGCCCCGTGCTCCCACACGGGGGTACAACGGGTCTCAATCCTTGAGGTGCAGCACAAACGATTCGTACGGGCGCAACACCACCGTCGCGGTTCGCTGCGGGCAGTCGGGGTAGTTGCTGATCAACAGGCGTTGCTCGGTTGCCGCGTTGATCACGTCAGCAGGCAGTTGGATTTCGCACGGCGTGCCGTAGAAGTTGTTCAGCACCAACAGGCGCTCGCCGTGACCTTCGCGCAGGTAGGCCCAGACCTGGAGATGGTCTTGCAGGAGCTGGCGATAAACACCCTGCTGGATCAGCGGTTCATGGCGACGCAACGCGATGAGTGCGCGGTAGTGATGCAGCACTGAATCCGGGTCATCCAACTGGCTTTCGACGTTGATCTGCGCCGCGTTCGCCGGGATACCAATCCACGGCTCGCCGCTGCTGAAACCCGCATTGGCCCCGGCATTCCACTGCATCGGCGTACGCCCGTTATCCCGCGACTTCTGCATGATTGCGGCCATGCTCGACGCTTCGGACTCACCGGCATCGCGCTTGAGGCGGAAGATATTCAGGGTCTCCACATCGCGGTACTGCTCGATGCGGTCGAAGCCCGGGTTGGTCATGCCCAACTCTTCGCCCTGGTACACATAAGGCGTGCCCTGGAGGAAGTGCAGCGCGGTGGCGAGCATCTTGGCCGAGACCACGCGATGCTCACCGTCGTCGCCAAAGCGCGAGACCACGCGCGGCTGGTCGTGGTTGCACCAGAACAACGCGTTCCAGCCGCCGCCGGCCTGCATGCCCAGTTGCCAGTCGGAAAAGATCTGCTTGAGCTGGAGGAAATCGAAGTCGGCTTTCACCCACTTTTGCAGGTTCGGGTAATCGACTTTCAGGTGATGAAAGTTGAAGGTCATCGACAATTCTTTCGACGCTGGATTCGAATAGCGAATGCAGTGCTCCAGGCTGGTAGACGACATCTCGCCGACGTTGATCAGGTCGTGGCCTTCGAAGACTTCGCGGTGCATTTCCTGCAAGTATTCATGCACGTTGGGGCCGTCGGTGTAGAAGCGCCGGCCGTCAGTGTTGTCTTCGGGGAAATCGGCGGGCTTGGAGATCAGGTTGATCACGTCCAGGCGGAAACCGCCGACGCCCTTGTCACGCCAGAAGCGCATCAGCTTGAACACTTCGGCGCGCACCTTGGGGTTGTCCCAATTGAGGTCGGCCTGGGTGTGGTCGAAAAGGTGCAGGAAATACTGGCCGGTTTGTGCCTCGTACTCCCAGGCCGAGCCGCCGAACTTGGATTCCCAGTTGTTCGGCTGGTCGCGCCAGATGTAGAAATCGCGGTACGGGTTGTCGAGGCTGCTGCGCGCCTGCTGGAACCATTCGTGTTCGATGGAGGTGTGGTTGACCACGATGTCGAGCATCAGCTTGATACCGCGTTTGGCGGCTTCGCTGATCAACCGGTCGCAGTCGGCCATGGTGCCGTAGCTGGGGTCGATGGCGTAGTAGTCGCTGATGTCGTAGCCGTTGTCGCGCTGTGGCGAGCGCAGGAACGGGGTGATCCACAGGCAATCCACGCCCAGCCACTTCAGATAATCGAGTTTGTCCACGATGCCCAGCAAGTCACCGGTGGCGTTACCCGCGTGGCTGTGGAAGCTTTTGGGGTAGATCTGGTAGATCACCGAGTGTTGCCAGTTTTGCATGGGGATTCCTTCAGTAGAGTTTTGTGCTGGCCTTGAGGGCCTCTTCGCGAGCAAGCCCGCTCCCACATTTGAAATGCATTCCCATGTGGGAGCGGGCTTGCTCGCGAAGGCGATAGATCAGGCGACGCGATAACCCGGCCGAACAATCTTCATGCTCAACCCACAGGTCAAAACAAACGGCACCACGATCGCAACCGCCATCCCGATCACAAAGCTTGGGATGTACTGCGGAATGATCGAGATAAACCCAGGCAAGCCACCGACCCCGATGGCCGACGCCTGCACCTTGTTCAGCGACAGGAAAATACTGCCCAGCGCCGAACCCAGCAGCGCGGCGTAGAACGGAAACTTGAAGCGCAGGTTCACGCCGAACATCGCCGGCTCAGTGATGCCGAAATACGCGGAAATCGCCGAGGTGGACGCCATGCTTTTGTCCCGCGCGTTGCGGGTCATGTAGAACACCCCGAGTGCGGCGCTGCCCTGGGCCAGGTTGGACATGACGATCATCGGCCAGATAAAGGTGCCGCCTTGGGTGGAGATGAGTTGCAGGTCCACCGCGAGGAACATGTGGTGCATGCCGGTGATCACCAGCGGCGCGTACAACAGGCCGAAAATCGCCCCGCCAACCATTGGCGCCAGGTCGAACAAGGTGACCACGCCTTCGGTGATCAGGATGCCGAGGTGACGGGTCACCGGGCCGATGATCGCCAGCGCCAGCACACCCGTGACCACGATGGTGGTGATGGGCACGACCAGCAACTGGATCGCATTGGGCACTCGCGCCCGCAGCCATTTCTCGATGACGCTCATCACATAGGCGGCCATCAGGATCGGCAGGATCTGCCCCTGGTAGCCGACTTTTTCGATCTTGAACCAGCCGAAGATATCGAAGTACGGCAGGCTTTGGCCGTCGAGGCCGGCGACGGCCTTACCGTAGTTCCAGGCATTGAGCAGGTCCGGGTGCACCAGCATCAGGCCGAGCACGATGCCGAGGATTTCACTGCCGCCAAACCGCTTGGCCGCCGACCAGCCCACCAGCGCCGGCAGGAACACAAACGAGGTATTGGCCATCAGGTTGATCAGGCTCCACAGGCCGTCCAGGTTCGGGTACGCCTCCAGCAGCGTCTTGCCCTCGATGAACATGCCCTTGGCGCCCATCAGGTTGTTCACGCCCATCAACAGGCCGGCGATGATCAGCGCGGGCAGGATCGGCATGAACACATCGGAAAATACCCGCACCAGGCGCTGCATGGCGTTGGTCTTGTCGGCGCCCTTCTTCTTCACATCGGCGATGGTGGCGGCGGCAAGACCGGTCTGTTCGCGCAGGGCGGCGTAGACCTTTTCCACTTCACCGGGGCCGATGACCACCTGGAACAGGCCGCCGGTAAAGAACGAGCCCTTGACCAGATCGACCTGGTTCAGCGCGCTGCTGTTGACCAGGCTCGGGTCCTTGAGCGCCAGACGCAGGCGCGTCACGCAGTGGGCGGCTTGCTCAAGGTTGTCGCTGCCCCCGAGGTGTTCGAGGATCTCGCGGGCAATATTCGAATAGTCGTGGCTCATGCTTGGTTTCCACTTTGATTTTTTTATTTGGGGGCAGTCATTGGCAGCACGCCGAGGGCAAAAGTACTCGTCTGTACGAGTTAAAGCAACAACTCGTACAGACGAGTTTGAAAAAGTTTATTCCGCGCAGGACCTGGCTGACTGTAGGTCGAATGGACAAACCCCACCCATGCCACTAAGGTTCCTGCCTGAACGCAAAGGCACAGAGCCATCCCCATGAGCAAATACAACCAGATCTACACGGATCTGCTTGCCAGCATCACCACTGAACGCCTGCAACGCGGCACGCGCCTTCCCTCCGAAACCGAACTGATGCACAGCTACCAGGCCAGCCGTGGCACCGTGCGCCGGGCCATCGAGCAATTGCAGGAGCGTGGGTTCGCGCAAAAGATCCACGGCAAGGGCACCTTCGTGTTGTCGCCCAACCCCATCGAGTTCCAACTGGGCGGCATCGTCAGCTTCTACGAAACCCACGCCGACCTGGGCGATGACGTACGCACCGAAGTGGTTGAATTTACCCAGTTCCCCCTGGAAGGCTCACTGCAGCAACATATCGAAGCCGAACCGGGCACCCTGATTACCCGTATCAAGCGGGTGCGGCGCATTGGCGGAAAACGGGTGATCCTCGACATCAACCACTTCGTCGCCGAGCTGATTCCGGGGCTGGACCGCGAGATTGCCGAGCAGTCGATCTACGCGTTTATCGAACAGACCCTGCAACTGCAAATTGCCTACGCCCAACGCACCATCGAAGCCCTGCCCCGCAGCAAGGACGACCAGGCGCACCTCGACCTCGAAGGGCAAAGCCATGTGATCGTGGTGAGTAACCAGACGTTTTTGCAGGATGGCCGGCAGTTTGAATACACCGAGTCGCGGCATACGTTGGATAAGTTTTACTTTTCGGATATTGCGCGGCGCTGACGGCGTTCCTTCGGGAATGATCTTGCGCAAATCCATCGCGGGCCAGACAATGCGATTCATTATCAATTGAACCGTTGGTTTTGCCGCTCATGCCCGCTCCCGATTCTTGCGCCCTGCACGTGCTGTACAGCGAACACAATGGCTGGCTGAAAAGCTGGTTGCGCGCCCGCATGGGTAACGCCAGCGATGCGGCGGACCTGGCCCAGGATACTTTCGTACGCCTGCTGACCTCCCGCGATGTCGAACAGATCCGCGAGCCGCGCACCTACCTGAGCGCCATTGCCCGCGCATTGATGATCGACAAGTTCCGCCGCCGCGCCCTTGAGCAAGCGTACCTCGAAGCCCTGGCCCTGCGCCCGGAACCGCTGGATGTCTCCCCCGAAACACGCCTGCTGATCCTGGAAACCCTGGTGGCGATCGACAGCATGCTCGACGGCCTCGGCGAGCGCACGCGGCAGATCTTCCTTGCCGTGCAGTTGGAAGGTTTGAGCTATGTGGCCACCGGCGAACGCCTCGGCGTCTCGGTGACCACCGTCAAGAAACACGTGATCCGTGCCATGACCCACTGCCTGCTGCTGACGGAAGACTGATGGCCGTGCCCCTGGACCTGCCCACCCTCGAAGCTGCCGCCACTTGGTATGTGCGCCTCAACAGCACGTCGCCGAACGAGGCCGACCACCAGGCATGGCGTCAGTGGCTGGCGGCCAACCCGCAGCACGCACGGGCCTGGGCCCGCGTGGAAAAATTGCAAAGCCAATGGGCCAGGCTGCCAGCAGATGTTTCCCTATCGACCCTGGCCGGGGTCAAGGCGCGCCGCCGCGCAGTGCTCAAGACCCTTGGCCTGTTGCTGGCAGTGAGCGGCAGTGGCTGGCTGGCCGCCGGGCACCTGCCGTACCCGGCGATGCTGGCCGATCAACGCACCGCCACCGGCCAGCGTCGCCACTTGCGCCTGGACGACGGCAGCCAGTTGGACCTCAATACCGACAGCGCCATCGACATTGCCTTCAACGCCGAACTGCGCCTGATCCGCCTGCATCGCGGCGAGATCCTCGTGGAGACCGCCCGCGACAGCCGCCCGTTTATCGTCGAGGCGCCGCAAGGCAGCGTGCGCGCGCTGGGCACTCGCTTTATCGTGCGCTGCGGGCCGACCGTCACCGAGGTGTGCGTGCTGGACAAAGCCGTAGAGCTGCGCCCGTTGAACCATCCGTCACGCGTGCTGCACCTGGATGCTGGCCAGCAGGCCCATTTCGACCGCGACCAGACCAGTGCCGTAACCCCCGCCCCGGCGGGAGCCGGCGCCTGGAGCCAAGGCATGCTGACGGTGATCGACTGGCGCCTGGCGGACTTTATCGCCGAGCTCAGCCGCTATCGCCCGGGCGTGCTGCGCTGCGCACCAGCGATTGCCAACCTGCGCCTGAGTGGCGCGTTCCGCATCGATGACACCGATACCATCCTGGAAAACCTCAGCCAGTCGCTGCCGGTGAGCGTGCGTTTCGTCACGCGTTATTGGGCCAGCGTCGAAGCCGCCTGAAGTTTTCTGCGAATAATTCCCATCAAGGGTTGCCGATTCCAATTTTCGTTCGGCCATGTACAGGAAAGCAGCAATCACGACTGCTCCCCTGCCCTGCCAACGGAAGGAAACCTGTATGTCACGATTCACCCTCAACGCCGCCCGGCCGCTCGCCCACGCCGTTCACCTGGCGGTGGCGCTCGGTGTCTTTTCGGCCTTGAGCCTGGCACCGACCCACGCACTGGCGCAAAACCAGAGCCATGCCTACCAGATCAATGCGGGGTCGCTCGGCGCAGCCCTGAGCCTGTTTGCCACGGCGGCGAATGTCACATTGTCGTTCAGTGTCGAGCAGACCCAAGGCATGACCACGCCAGGGTTGACCGGCACTTACAGCATCGACGAAGGCCTGGCGCGCCTGCTCGCCGGCAGTGGCCTGCAAGCGCAGCGCCAGGCCAATGGCGCGTATGTACTGGTACCAGCCGCCAAGGGTGACGCGCTGCAACTGGGCGCCACCACCATCTCCGGCCTGGGCTTGGGGGCGATCAGCGAGAACAGCGGTTCCTACACCACCGGGTCCACCAGCACGGCGACCAAACTGAACCTGAGCCTGAAAGAAACACCGCAGTCGGTCAGCGTCATGACCCGCCAACGGATCGACGACCAGAACCTGAACAGCATCGGCTCGGTGCTGGAACAAACCCCGGGGATCAACGTACAAAGCCCCGGCAGCGACCGGCTGTATGTGTTCTCCCGTGGCCTGGCCATCGACAACTACCAATACGACGGCATGCCCACCACCTCATTTGCGTTCAGCCAGGCGTTGCCGCAAGCGCTGTCGGATATGGCGATCTACGACCACGTCGAAGTGCTGCGCGGCGCTTCCGGCTTGCTGTCGGGCACGGGCGATCCTTCCGGCACAGTCAACATGGTCCGCAAGAAACCCACCGCGATCTTCCAGGGTTATGTCAGTGCCGGCCTGGGGTCGTGGGATCAATACCGCAGTGAAGTCGACGTCTCCGGCCCATTGACGCCGACCGGCAACTTACGCGGACGAGCGGTGGCAGCCTATTCCCAAGGCAACAGCTTTACCGACCACCTGCAGACGGAAAAAACCATCGTCTACGGCGTGTTGGAAGCAGACTTGAGCGACAACACGCTGCTGACGGTCGGTGCCGAATACCTCAACAACGACCCGCGTGGTTTCTCCACCACCGGGCTGCCACTGCTGGACAACAAGGGCAATCGCCTGAACACCTCACGCAGCGACAACCCAGCCAGCCGCGACAGCACCAACCGCCAGGAATCGGTGAATGCCTTCGCCTCGATCGAGCACAAACTCGATCACGACTGGAGCTTGAAGATCTCCGCCAACTCCATGTACGGCACCCGGGACTACGACTCGATCACCGTCGGCACCACCACCGGATTCGTCAACGCCCAAACCGGCAACGGCCTGAGCTACACCGCGACCAAGGGCGACAACACGCAAAAACAACAGGGCCTCGACGTGATGCTCTCCGGTCCCTACCAACTGCTGGGCCGGGAACATGAGCTGGTAATGGGTTTCAACTACCAGAGCTACGAAAACCGCCGCAACGGCTACGGCAACCTGATGGCCGACGGCAGCAACAACAACGGCGTCAGCGGCAAGCCGGTGAACATCTACAGCTGGAACAACTACGCACCCAACGCGACCTATAACTTCAACCGCGAAGACGATGACATCGACCAATGGCAAAACGGCGCCTACCTGGCGACGCGCTTGAAGCCGGTCGACGACCTCTCGGTAATCCTCGGCGCCCGCGTCAGCAACTACCGCTATGACGCGCTGTTTCACTATCACGTCGCCAGCCTGCAGCCATACAACACCGACGACACCGTACGCATCAACGGCAAAGTCACACCCTATGCCGGCGTGGTGTATGACCTGACGCCCAACCACTCGGTCTACGCCAGCTACACCAGCATCTTCAAGCCACAGGCGTACCGCAACACCAGCGGCCATTTGCTGGACCCGCGTGAAGGCGACAACTACGAGATCGGCCTGAAGAGTGATTACTACAACGGCCGCCTGAACACCGCCATCGCGTTGTTCGAAGTTGACCTGGAGAACGACGCCATCGCCGATGGCACAGTGGCCGGCAACGACCTCGTCACCGCCTATGCGGCGAAAAAGACCAAGACCCGCGGCATCGACATGGAAGTCAGCGGCGAACTGCTGCCGGACTGGAACCTCAACGCCAGCTACAGCCACAGCGTGGTCAAGGACGCCGATAACGAGCGCGTCAAAACCATCATCCCGGCCGACATGATGAAGGTCTGGACCACCTACCGCCTGCCCGGCGAACTGGACCGCCTGACCGTTGGTGGCGGCGTGAACTGGCAAAGCGGCATCCACATGACGGTAAGCAATTGGCAACTGCCGGCCTCGACCAAGGTCAAGCAAGGCGACTACGCCACCGTAAACCTGATGGCCCGCTATCAACTGACGCCGCAGTGGTCGGCCACCGGCACGCTGAACAACCTGTTTGACAAGAAGTACATCAGCTCGCTGGACGAGAACTTTCGCAGTGGCTCGTATGGGGCGCCGCGTAACTTTATGTTGACGACTAAGTACGCGTTCTGAGGCAGCCCTGAACCGCTGCCTTCGAGGACAAACTCAAGAAAAACAAAACCCCGGCACCAGGCCGGGGTGTTGTCATTCAGCATTCACCTGCTAGTGCAGGATCATTCCCACTCAATCGTCGCCGGCGGCTTGCTCGACACGTCATAAGTAACGCGCGAAATGCCTTCGATCTCATTGATGATACGGCCGCTGACAGTCTCCAGCAGTTCGTACGGCAGGTGCGCCCAACGAGCAGTCATGAAGTCGATGGTTTCTACGGCACGCAGGGCCACGACCCATGCGTAACGACGGCCATCGCCTACAACGCCTACAGACTTGACTGGCTGGAACACCACGAAAGCCTGGCTGACCTTGTGGTACCAGTCGGCCTTGCGCAGTTCTTCGATGAAGATGTGGTCGGCGCGACGCAGCAGGTCGGCGTATTCCTTCTTCACTTCACCCAGGATACGCACGCCCAGGCCCGGGCCCGGGAATGGATGGCGGTAGACCATGTCGTACGGCAGGCCCAGTTCCAGGCCCAGACGGCGGACTTCGTCCTTGAACAGTTCGCGCAGCGGTTCTACCAGCTTAAGGTTCATTTCCTCAGGCAGGCCACCCACGTTGTGGTGGGACTTGATCACGTGGGCCTTGCCGCTCTTGGCGCCAGCCGACTCGATCACGTCAGGGTAGATGGTGCCCTGGGCGAGGTACTTGATGTTGTCCAGGTTGTTGGACTGGGCATCGAATACGTCGATGAAGGTGCGACCGATGATCTTGCGCTTCTTCTCTGGGTCGGACTCGCCGGCCAGGTTGTTCAAGAACTGATCTTCAGCGTTGGCGCGGATCACCTTGACGCCCATGTTCTCGGCGAACATGGCCATCACTTGCTCACCTTCGTGCAGGCGCAGCAGGCCGTTGTCGACAAAGACGCAGGTCAGCTGGTCGCCGATGGCTTTGTGCAGCAGGGCAGCCACTACCGAGGAGTCAACGCCGCCGGACAGGCCCAGCAGTACGTTGTCGGTGCCGACCTGGGCGCGAACCTGGGCGATGGCGTCTTCAGCGATTTTCGACGGGGTCCACAGGGCTTCACACTCGCAGATGTCGAGGATGAAACGCGACAGGATGCGGCCGCCTTGCTTGGTGTGGGTCACTTCCGGGTGGAACTGCACGCCGTAGTAGCGACGCTCGTCGCTGAACATGCCGGCGATCGGGCAGCTCGGGGTGCTGGCCAGGATGTGGAAGTCTTCCGGCATCTTGGTGACCTTGTCACCGTGGCTCATCCACACGTCGAGGCCGAACAGGCCGTCGGCGTCAACGTGGTCTTCGATGCCGTCCAGCAGGCGGCTCTTGCCGACCACGTCGACACGGGCATAACCGAATTCACGCAGCTCGGAACCTTCAACCTTGCCGCCCAGTTGCTCGGCCATGGTCTGCATGCCGTAGCAGATACCGAAGACGGGCACGCCCAGGTCGAATACGGCTTGCGGGCAACGCGGGCTGTTGGCTTCGTGCACGGACTCGGGGCCACCGGCGAGGATGACGCCTTTGGGTGCGAATTCGCGGATCGCTTCGTCGTCCATGTCGAACGGATGCAGTTCGCAGTACACGCCGATTTCACGCACGCGGCGGGCGATCAGCTGGGTGTACTGGGAACCGAAGTCGAGGATCAGGATGCGGTGGGCGTGAATGTCGAGGGCCATGAAGTCAGTCTCGTCTAATGAATCAGAAACAACTCGGGGCTGAAGAACAGCCCCGGTTACTTAACATTTTGCTGGAAGCATCAACCTACGCGGTAGTTTGGCGCTTCCTTGGTGATCTGCACGTCGTGGACATGGGATTCAGCCATGCCGGCGCCGGTGATCCGCACGAACTCAGGCTTGGTGCGCATTTCTTCGATGTCGGCGCTGCCGGTGTAACCCATCGAGGAACGCAGGCCGCCCATCAGTTGGTGGATGATCGCGCTCAGGGTGCCTTTGTAAGGAACACGGCCTTCGATGCCTTCCGGGACGAGTTTCTCGGCGCCTGCCGAGGAGTCCTGGAAGTAACGGTCGGAAGAGCCTTGCGCCTGGGACATGGCGCCCAGCGAACCCATGCCACGGTAAGCCTTGTACGAACGGCCCTGGAACAGTTCGATCTCGCCTGGCGCTTCTTCAGTACCGGCGAACATCGAGCCCATCATCACGCAGGAAGCACCGGCAACGATGGCCTTGGACAGGTCACCGGAGAAACGGATGCCGCCGTCGGCGATCAACGGTACGCCGGTGCCTTCAAGGGCAGCAGCCACGTTGGCGATGGCGCTGATTTGCGGCACGCCCACACCGGCAACGATACGGGTGGTGCAGATCGAGCCAGGGCCGATACCGACCTTGACCGCATCCGCGCCCGCTTCGGCCAGGGCCTTGGCGGCAGCGCCGGTGGCAATGTTGCCGCCGATCACTTGCACTTCAGGGAAGTTCTGCTTGACCCAACGCACGCGGTCGATCACGCCTTTGGAGTGACCGTGGGCAGTGTCGACCACCACCACGTCAACGCCAGCAGCGACCAGCGCGGCAACGCGGTCGCCGGTGTCTTTACCGGTGCCGACCGCAGCGCCAACGCGCAGACGACCTTGGTCATCCTTGCTGGCCAGTGGGTAAGCCTTGGCTTTTTCGATGTCGTTGACGGTCATCATGCCCTTGAGGGCGAATTTGTCGTCGACGATCAGCACGCGCTCGATGCGGTGCTTGTGCAGCAGTTCGCGCACATCGTTCTTGTCGGCGCCTTCCTTGACAGTGACCAGACGCTCTTTGGGCGTCATCACTTCACGGACGGTGACTTCAAGACGGTTTTCGAAACGCACGTCACGGGAAGTGACGATGCCGACCAGGTCGCCATCATGCAGCACCGGAACACCGGAGATGTTGTGCAGGCGGGTCAGGTCGAACAGGTCACGCACGGTGGCGTCGGCTTCGATAGTGATGGGGTCTTTGACCACACCGGCTTCGTAACGCTTGACCTTGCGCACTTCGGCAGCTTGCTGCTCGATGGTCATGTTCTTGTGGATGATGCCAATGCCGCCTTCCTGAGCCATGGCGATTGCCAAACGGGCTTCAGTGACGGTGTCCATGGCAGCGGAAACCAGAGGAATATTCAGCTCGATGCCACGGGTTAGGCGGGTCTTGAGACTGACTTCGTTAGGAAGCACCTCGGAATAACCGGGCACTAGGAGAATGTCGTCGAATGTCAGAGCTTCTTGGCTGATACGCAGCATCGCGGGGGCTCCCGAGCGGGAAAATGGAAGCGCGCCATTATATACATGCACCCTGCCGGGCTCAATGTAAAACTCTGACAAACTTGGTAATACTGATAGATGGATTAGAGTTCGACTTTGACCCAACTCATCTTCTGGTCCAGCCAATCGGCAAATTCGTCGATAAAGCTCTGCTTGAACCCCGCCTCCGCCCAGTTGTTGAAGATGAAGCCCAGGTTGGAAAAGCCGCATTCCTGCAGGAACAGGAAACCGTTGATGTCATCTTCATGCCCACACAGCGGGCAGGTGAAGTTGTCGGTGTGGCCGGGCATCCAGTCTTCCAGGCTTTCGAACAGCGCCTCGCCGACTTCCTTGCGGCATTCCGGGCAGCCGGCTTCTTCAAGGAAGCCCTTGGCCGGCGTGTAGATGCAGCGTTTGTAGATGATCTCCAGGCCGTTGATCGGCTCGTTGAACGGCAGCGCCTGCGGGTGCAGCACCACGGCGCGGGCGCCGTCGGCCAGGGCGTAGCCCATGCGGTTGCCGGTGCGCCCGCACGTGGTGAGTTCTTCCTTGATGATGTTCTTGCGCACCAACCAACGCACGATCGCCCGCGCGCGGGGTTCGTGGACGGGCAAGGTGGAGATTTTCGGGACAAGGATGCTTTGGGAATTCATGGGAGTCCTGCGGTGTGGCCACTGGCGCCATCGCGGGCAAGCCCGCTCCCACATTTGAAGGTATTCACAATTCAAAGTGTGGGAGCGGGCTTGCCCGCGATGAGGCCCTGAAGGCTGGCAGCTTAATCCCTGAAGAAATCAGGTCAAGCGCTCAAGTACCGCCCAATCAATGCAATACCGCTGGCAAGCACCAGCCAAGTCACCAATCGCACAAAGGCTTCGCGGGACATGCGCATCGTCAATCTGCGCCCAAACCACAACCCCAACCCCATCGCCGGCAACAGGCACAGCGCCAACAGCAACAACGGCAAATCCGCATACACCCCGGCAATCAGGAACAGGCTCAGGCGCACCACCGTGCTGCAACTGATCAACGCACTTTGGGTGGCGCGCGCCGCGTCCTTGGGCAAACGGCTGTTCAGGTAGATCGCATATAAAAAGCCACCACTGCCAAACAGCGCACCAAATAACCCGCCCACGGTGCCCATGGGAATCGACCAACCCGCCGCCAGCTGCGTCGGCCGCGCCTTTACCGCCAGGCTGTAGAGCGCATAGGCACTGATAAACAGCCCCATCAACAGCAGCAACACATCCGAATGCAGATTGAGCAAAAACACCACGCCAAGGGTGCACCCGATGGCCATGCACGGCAGCAGCCTCAGCAGCTCGGGCTTGTTCACGTCGCGCCGCGATTGCAGCAGGTTGCCAAAGGCCGCGACAAAATCCAGCAGCACCAACAGCGGGATGATCTTCGACAACGGCATAAACAGAATCAGGATCGGCCCCGCCACCAGCGCCGTGCCAAAACCGGCGATGCCAAACACGATGTAGGCCACCACCACGCCCACGGCAATCACCAGCCAATCCACACCACCAAACGACCACTGGTTCAACAACTCAACCGCGCCCATGGGTTATTCCTTGAAAGAGATGACCTTCACTTTAGCCATCGGCGAGGGTTGCGACTAATATCTTCAAAGCCATCCACCTATCTCGAAAAGGCATGACGCGTGATCTCCACCCGCCAACTGCGCTACTTCGTCGAAATCGCCGACAGTGGCAGCTTCAGCGCCGCCGCCGAGCGTTTGTTTGTCGCCCAATCGGCGCTGAGCCGGCAAATAAAGGAACTGGAAACCCAACTGCAAACCCCGCTATTCGAACGCACTGCGCGCCAGCCCCGGCTGACGGCGGCGGGCGAAGCGTTCTACCCGCGGGCGCGCGCCCTGCTGAGCGAGCTGCTCAAGGCCAGTGAGATGACGACTCAGATTGGCAACGGCCAACTCGGCACACTGCGCTTGAGCCATTCGAGCACCGTGCCGATGAGCGGCGCGTTGCTGCAAGGGATCAGCGCCTGGCTGGAACGCTGCCCTGGCGTGTCGATGGACATCGTCAAACTGTCCTCGGAAGCGCAACTCGAGGAAATCGCCGACGGCCACCTGGACGTAGGATTGTTACGCCTGCCGGTGCTGCGCCAGCGTGAAGGCGTGCGTGTGATGCCTTTATATAGCGAGCAAGTGTTGCTGGCCGTGCCGCCGAGCCATGCGCTGGCGCGTAGCGACATGCCGGTGGAGTTGGCGCAGCTCAGGGACGAAGCGTTTATCTCGATCCCCCACCCTCAGCGCGGCGGCTTGAGCTATCTGTCAGCCGAACTGTGCATGCGTGCGGGATTTTTCCCCAAAGCCGCACGGGTGATGTCGCGCAAGACCACCCAGTTGCAGCTGATCCAGGCCGGCTTCGGTATTGCCTTGTTACCAAAATCCATGCAGGACATCGCTCCCGCCAGCGTGCGTTTTTTGCCGCTGGCCGACCCGGACTGCCTGAGCACCGTGGCCCTGGCCTGCGCGCAAGCGCCCAGCGCACTGGTGGAGCAATTCTGCCAAACCCTGCACGAATGCCTATAAACTGCCGCCCATGATTAAAGATCCCTTTGCCCGCCTGGGCCTCGACCGCGAAGTCCTCACTGTCAGCCAGCTCAACGGCCGCGCGCGGGTGTTGCTGGAAGACGTGTTCACCAATATCTGGGTCGAAGGCGAGATCTCCAACCTCGCCCGCCCGGCCTCCGGCCATGTGTATTTCACCCTCAAGGACAGCGGCGCCCAGGTGCGTTGCGCGTTGTTTCGCAATAACGCCGCGCGGGTACGCCAAGCCTTGAAAGACGGCCTGGCGGTGAAGGTGCGCGGCAAGGTCTCGCTGTTCGAGGGCCGTGGCGACTACCAGTTGATCCTCGACACGGTGGAGCCGGCCGGTGATGGCGCGCTGCGCCTGGCCTTCGATGCGCTGAAGGAAAAGCTCAGCGCCGAAGGCCTGTTCAGCGCCGAGCGCAAGGTGCCGCTGCCGGCCCATCCGCGGCGCATCGGCATTATCAGTTCGCCAACTGGCGCGGTGATCCGCGACATCATCAGTGTGTTCCGCCGCCGGGCGCCGAACGTTGAACTGACGCTGATCCCGACGGCCGTGCAAGGCCGCGAGGCGATCCCGCAGATCGTGCGGGCGCTGAAACTGGCCGACGCGCGGGGCTTCGACGCCTTGATCCTGGCCCGTGGCGGCGGTTCGCTGGAAGACCTCTGGTGCTTCAACGAAGAGGCCGTGGCCCGTGCCGTCGATGCGTGCGTGACGCCCATCGTCAGCGCCATCGGCCATGAAACCGATGTATCCATCAGTGACTTCGTCGCCGACGTCCGCGCCCCTACCCCATCTGCCGCCGCTGAATTGCTCGCGCCAGACGCCAGCCATCTGGTGCGCCAGGTTGAAAACCTGCACCGTCGCCTGGTGATGCTGATGCGCAACCGCCTGAGCCACGACCGCCTGCGCCTGGAAGGCACGGCCCGGCGCCTGCGCCATCCCGGCGAACGTCTGCGCCAGCAAGCCCAGCGCCTGGATGACCTGGACATGCGCCTGCGACGCGCCTTCGAGCGCAGCCTCAATACCCGTCGCGAGCGCCTGATCCGCCTGGAAACCCGCCTCGCCGGCCAACACCCCGGCCGCCAACTGGCCCTGCTGCGCCAGCGCCTCGACAGCCTCGCCGAACGCCTGCCCCGCGCCATGCGCGAAGGCCTCAAGGCGCGTCGCCTGCAACTGCAAAGCCAGGTGCAGACGCTGCACGTGGTCAGCCCGTTGGCGACCCTTGGCCGTGGCTACAGCATCCTGCTGGACGAACGCGGCCAGGCGATTCGCAACGCCGCGCAAACCCACACCGGCCAGCGCCTGACCGCGCGCCTCGGTGAAGGCCAGCTGCAAGTGCGGGTGGAAGACAACCACCTCACCCCCGTCACCCTTTCGTTATTGGATTGATTGATGCCACGTTTATTCAGCCTGTTGATGTTGTTGTGCCTTGCCGTTAACGCCCACGCCGACAGCTACATCACCCGCACCTTGAACAAGCCGGTACCCGGTGGCGTGGCCGTCGTCGATCTGGGCCCGGCGGCAGCCGCGCCGAAAGCCAGCTACCAAGGCAAACCAGTATTGGTGGTAAAGGAGCAGGACAACTGGCTGGCGATTGTCGGCATCCCCTTGACGGTCAAGCCGGGCAACGAGCGCATCAGCAGTGGCGGGCGCAACCTGCCGTTTATCGTCGGCTACAAGAAGTACCCGGAACAGCGCATCACCTTGAAAAACAAAAGCCAGGTAAACCCCGAGCCGGCGCAGCTCAAGCGCATCGAGGCGGAGCTAGCGGTGCAGATCAAGGCTTACCGCAGTTTCAGCCCGAACCTGCCCAGCAACCTGGTGCTGGATAAACCGGTGAACGGGCCGCTATCGAGCAAGTTCGGCGTGCGCCGTTTCTTCAACGGTGAAGAGCGCAACCCCCACTCCGGCCTGGACTTCGCGGTGCCGGCCGGCACGCCGATCAAAACCCCGGCGAATGGCAAGGTGATCCTGGTGGGCAACTACTTCTTCAACGGCAACACCGTGTTCGTCGATCACGGCCAGGGCTTTATCAGCATGTTCTGTCATATGTCGAAGATCGATGTGAAAGTCGGTGATCAGCTGACCCGTGGCGCCGTGGTCGGCAAAGTCGGCGCGACCGGCCGTGCGACGGGGCCGCATATGCACTGGAACGTCAGCCTCAACGATGCACGGGTCGACCCGGCGATCTTTATCGGCGCCTTCCAGCCCTGATTGATTCAATTGCGCGCCAGCCAAATGGCGCGCAATTAAAAATAGACTCGCGACAATTCTCAACCATAAAATCTTGTTTTCTGCGCCAAGAGCAGAACTTATCTCAATTTTCCCCGACTGCTTGCCATCTTTCACCCCGGCGGTTAGGGTTGAGCTTATGAAAACCTCTCACACCCTCATTCAGCTCCGCCAGCACCGCAGCCTGTGCCTTGTCAGCGCACGACTGCCAGGCTGAATCGATCTGCCTCGTCCTACGCTTTATCCCCAATAACAGTTCCACGGCAGGCCGCCTCTTTTCGGCCCCTAAACAAAGGATTTCCCGATGAGCATGCTCAAAGACCCGTCTTCGAAGTACCGCGCGTTCCCGACCATCGACATCCCGGATCGTACCTGGCCTTCGAAAACCATCACCACCGCGCCGATCTGGTGCAGCTCCGACCTGCGTGATGGCAACCAGTCGCTGATCGAGCCGATGGACGCCGCGAAGAAACTGCGTTTCTGGAAGACCCTGGTGTCGGTAGGCGTGAAGGAAATCGAAGCGTCGTTCCCGGCTGCTTCGCAAACCGACTTTGACTTCGTGCGCACCCTGATCGAAGACAACCACATCCCCGCGGACACCACCATCCAGGTGCTGACCCAGGGCCGTGAAGACTTGATCGCGCGCACCTTTGAATCCCTGCGCGGTGCCAAAAAGGCCATCGTGCATTTGTACAACGCCACTTCGCCGTCCTTCCGCCGTATCGTGTTCAACCAGGACAAGGACGGCATCAAGGCCATCGCGGTCAACGCGGCCAAGCTGTTCGTCAAATATGCCGCCCAGCAGCCAGAGACCCAGTGGACCTTCGAATACTCCCCTGAGACCTTCAGCGCCACTGAGCTGGAGTTTGCCAAGGAAGTCTGTGACGCCGTGATCGAGGTGTGGAACCCGACGCCTACCCACAAGATGATCCTCAACCTGCCGGCCACGGTTGAATGCGCCACACCGAACATCTATGCCGACCAGATCGAGTGGTTCGGCCGCCATATCAACCGTCGTGACAGCGTGATCATCAGCCTGCACACCCACAACGACCGTGGTACAGGCGTAGCCGCTACCGAGCTGGGCCTGATGGCCGGCGCCGACCGTGTCGAAGGTTGCCTGTTCGGCAACGGCGAGCGTACCGGTAACGTCGATCTGGTCACCGTGGCACTGAACATGTACACCCAGGGCCTCGACCCGCAGCTGGACTTCTCCGACATCGACGGCGTGCGCAAAGTCGTCGAAGAGTGCAACCAGATCCAGGTACACCCACGTCACCCATACGTTGGCGACCTGGTGCACACCGCCTTCTCCGGCTCCCACCAGGACGCGATCCGCAAGGGCTTCGCCCAGCAGAAAGACGACGCCCTGTGGGAAGTGCCGTACTTGCCGATCGACCCGGCCGACATCGGTCGCAGCTACGAAGCCGTTATCCGCGTGAACAGCCAGTCGGGCAAAGGCGGCATCGCCTACCTGCTGGAGCAGGAATACGACATCAGCTTGCCACGCCGCATGCAGATCGAGTTCAGCCAGGTGGTACAGGCCGAAACCGACCGCGTGGGCCTGGAGATGACCGCACCTCAGATCTACGCCTTGCTGCAGCGTGAATACCTGCAAGCCAACACCCCGTACGCGTTGGTCAGCCATCGCCTGCAGGAAGAAAACGGCAACAGCAGCGTGGAAGTGGAAGTCTCGGGCAAGGGCCAGGGCGAAACCAACCTGCGCTGGCAGGGCAAGGGCTACGGCACCCTGGAAGCCTTGGTCGCCGCTCTGCCGATCAAGGTAGAGATCATGGACTACAACGAACACGCAATCGGCGCCGGCACCAATGCCAAGGCTGCGGCCTACATTGAACTGCGTGTGAACGGTGAGCGTCCGGTGCATGGCGTGGGTATTGATGAAAACATCACCACGGCGAGCTTCAAGGCGGTGTTCAGTGCGCTGAACCGCTCGTTGAGCCAGTTGGAAGCGAAAGCGGCGTAAGCGGCTGCTGAAATGCGAAAGGCCCCTGGGTGTGAATCCAGGGGCCTTTTTGTTGGCAGTGAGGGCCTCATCGCGGGCAAGCCCGCTCCCACAGTTGAATGTGTTCACAAATCAAAATGTGGGAGCGGGCTTGCCCGCGATTGCGGTGTGTCAGACAAACTGAAAAGTATCGGCATCCAGGTTCGCCGGGAATCTTGTGCGATACGCCGCCAACTCCGCCGCCTCCAGGCACACCTGGAACACCCCATCCGCCTCCCCTGCACTGAGCAGGGCCTCACCCTGGAAATCCAGCACCTGGCTGTCCCCAGTGTAGGCAAAACCCTTGCCGTCCGTGCCCACCCGATTCACCGCCGCCACGTAGCACAGGTTCTCGATGGCCCGCGCCGGCAGCAGACGGTTCCAATGTAAACGCCGCGCGCCGGGCCAGTTGGCGGTGTACAGCAGCAGGTCCGTATCCTGGGCATCGCGACTCCACACCGGGAAGCGCAGGTCGTAGCAAATCAGCGGGCGAATGCGCCAGCCCTTCAACTCGAACTGCACCTGGCGCTCGCCGGGGGTGTAGTGATTGTGCTCGCCGGCCATGCGGAACAGGTGGCGCTTGTCGTAGTGCCACACTTCGCCGTCCGGACGCGCCCACAGCAAGCGGTTACGGTGGCTGCCATCGGCGGCCTCGATAATCACACTGCCGGTGATCACGGCGCCGTGCTTTTTCGCCTGGGCCTGGAGCCAGTGATGGGTCGGACCGTTTTCCGGTTCAGCCAGGGTGGCCGACTCCATGGAGAAGCCGGTGGTGAACATCTCCGGCAACACGATCAGGTCGGCGCCCTTGGCCTGCTCCAGCAACAGCTCGAAGTGTTCGAGGTTGGCCTGGCGGTCATGCCAGGCCAAGGTAGTCTGGATCAGGGCGATGTTCAGGTCCGGCAATGCACTTAGATCACGCATAGTTTTTCAGCTGCTTGGCGCAGCGTCTCCTCGCGTTTGGCAAAGCACAGGCGCACCAGGCGCTGGCCTTGCGGTGGGTTCTGGTAGAACACCGAGACCGGGATCGTCGCCACGCCGTGTTCGCGGGTCATCCACAGGGACATGGCGACGTCATCCAGGTCCGGGCGGATCTGTGAGTAATCCACCAGTTGGAAGTAGGTGCCGGCCACTCGGCTAAAGCTGAAACGCGACGGCGCCAGCAAGTCGCAGAACAGGTCCCGCTTGGCCTGGTAGAACGCCGGCAATTCCTCGACGTGCTCCGGGTGCTCGGCCATGAAGTCGGCCAGGGCAAACTGCAACGGCGTCACGCCGCAGAAGTTGACGTACTGGTGCACCTTGCGCAGTTCGGCAGTGAGGGCCGGTGGCGCGACCACGTAGCCGGTTTTCCAGCCGGTGACGTGATAGGTCTTGCCGAAGGAGCTGACCACGAACGCGCGCGCGTACAACTCTTCGTGGGCCAGCACGCTGACATGGGGCAAGCCGTCGAACACCAAGTGTTCGTAGACCTCATCGCTGACCAGGTAGATATCACGGTCGCGGATCAATTCGGCCAACTGATCCAGCTCGGCGCGGCTGACCAAGGCGCCTGTCGGGTTGTGCGGGGTGTTGAGGATAATCATGCGTGTACGCGGGGACAGCGCCGCCTTGATCCGCTCAAAATCCAGCGCAAAGCCTTGCAGACTCAACTGCACATGCACACAACGACCACCGGCCAGCTCGACCGAGGGTTCATAGCTGTCGTAACAAGGGTCGAACACGATGACTTCATCGCCGCTGCGGATCACTGCCTGGATGGCGCAGAAGATCGCGGCGGTAGCGCCCGGTGTGATGGTCACTTCGCTGTCGGCATTGACGGTAGCGCCGTAGCTGCGGGCGATCTTGGCCGCTACTTGCTGACGCAGGGCCGGCAGGCCGGTCATCGGCGAATATTGGTTGTGCCCGCTGGCAACGTGCTTGCCCACCGCATCGAGCAAGCCCTGCGGGCCGTTGAAGTCGGGGAAGCCCTGGGACAGGTTGAGCGCGCCCGTTTCGGCAGCGAGTTGCGACATGGTGGTGAAAATGGTCGTGCCGACGTTCGGCAGCTTGCTGGTGATCATCGAAAGGCCCCTGCAGGTGAGCCCCAAGTTTTAAGCTGCCAATTGCACCGGGTCAAGGCACAAACCACCGCGCACAAAAAAGGGCTCCAAAGGAGCCCTCTCTCACAACGTGAAGCTGCCGTTATTTCTTGTCACGGCGCTTCTTGTCGGCCTTCTTGTGGTGAGTCATCAAACGACGCTTCTTGTTCACCTGACGGTCGGTCAAGGTGTTCTTGTTGCCTTCGTACGGGTTATCACCACCTTTGAACTCGATACGGATCGGCGTACCGACCAGTTTCAAGACACGACGGTAGGTGTTTTCCAGATAACGCACGTAGGACTTCGGCACCTTCTCGATCTGGTTACCGTGGATCACGATAATCGGCGGGTTGGCACCACCCAAGTGGGCGTAACGCAGTTTAATCCGGCGGTTGTTGACCATCGGCGGTGCGTGCTCGCCCACCGCGTCTTCCAGGATCTGGGTGAGACGGTTGGTCGGCCAGCGGGTGACCGCAGATTTGAACGAGTTCTGTACGGAGGCGTAGAGGTTGCCCACGCCAGTGCCGTGCAGTGCCGAGATAAAGTGGATATCGGCGAACTCTACGAAGAACAACCGGCGTTGCAGCTCGATCTTGACGAAATCGCGCTCGCTCGGCGTCATGCCGTCCCACTTGTTGATCGCGATCACCAGGGCGCGACCGGCTTCCAGGGCAAAGCCCAGCAAGTTCAGGTCGTGGTCCACCACGCCTTCGCGGGCGTCCATCACAAAGATCACCACGTTGGCGTCTTTGATCGCCTGCAGGGTTTTCACCACCGAGAACTTTTCAACTTCCTCGTGGATCTTGCCGCGCTTGCGCACACCGGCGGTGTCGATCAGCGTGTACTTCTCGTCGTTACGCTCAAACGGGATGTAGATACTGTCGCGCGTGGTGCCCGGTTGGTCATAGACGATTACGCGGTCTTCACCGAGCATGCGGTTGACCAGCGTGGACTTGCCCACGTTGGGACGGCCGATGATGGCAATCTTGATACCGTCTTTTTCGCTCGGGCCAGGAATGCGCTTGGCTTCCTCGCCTTCGGCGACGATCTCTTCTTCGCCCTCTTCTTCCTCGGCGTCATCCTTAGGGAAATCGCGCAGGGCGATTTCCAACATCTGGGTGATACCACGACCGTGGGCACCGGCGACCGGAATCGCATCGCCCAGGCCCATCGGGCTGAATTCGGCACGGGCCGCTTCAGGATCGATGTTGTCGATCTTGTTCGCGACCAGATAGGAACGCTTGTTGCGCTTGCGCAGGTGCTCGCCAATCATTTGGTCAGCAGCGGTGTAGCCCGCACGGGCGTCCACCAGGAACAACACGACATCGGCTTCTTCAATGGCGAGCAACGACTGCTCGGCCATCTTTTCGTCCATGCCATGTTCGTCACCGGAGATACCACCGGTGTCGACAATAATGTAGGAGCGCCCTTGCCACTTTGCCTCACCGTATTGGCGATCACGGGTCAGACCGGACAAGTCGCCGACGATGGCGTCACGAGTCCTGGTCAGGCGGTTGAACAAGGTGGACTTGCCGACGTTAGGTCGGCCCACCAGGGCGATTACGGGAACCATGCGGCTCTCCACTTCGTTATTTCAGAAAATACAAAAGCCGCTGCAAGGCAGCGGCTGGTGCTCGGGGCAGCATCGTCAGATGCCGCATGCCCCGCCGAAGCAGGGCCGCCTGGGTGTTACCCCAAGCATAGTTCTTACTTGATGGTCAGGGCTTCCAGCTTGCCGCTGTTGCCAAACACATAAAGCATGTTACCCACGACCAGCGGACGAGCACGCAGGCCGTCGCTGTCGATACGCTCGCGACCGACAAAGCGACCGTCCACCTGGCTCAGCAGGTGCAGGTAGCCTTCGAAGTCGCCAACCGCTACGTAGCTGGAGAAGACTTCCGGTGCCGACAGTTGACGGCGGGCCAGGGAGTCGTTGCTCCACAGTGCAGTGGTGGAACGCTCGTCGACACTTTCAACGGTGCCGGATGCCAGGCTTACGTAGACGCTGCCAAACCCTTGGGCGACACCGGCGTAGCTGGAAGCATCACGCTGCCAGTTCACACGACCGCTCTGCAGGTCCAGCGCCGCAACACGGCCCTGGTAAGTGGCGACGTAGAGGGTTTCACCCGACAGCAGCAAGCCGCCGTCGATGTCCACTACGCGATCCAGTTCGGAACGACCTTGCGGGATAGCCACACGGGTTTCCCAGGCCGGCACGCCGTTCTGGGTATCGAGGGCGACCACTTTACCGGTCGACAAGCCTGCAACGGCCAGATTGTTGGTCACAACCGGACCACTGGTACCGCGCAGGGTCAGCACCGCAGGGGTGCTGTCGTACAACCAGCGCTGCTCGCCGGTGCTGGCGTCGAGGCCAATCACACGGTCATCCTGGGTTTGCACCACGACGATATCGCCGTTGGTGGCAGGCGGTGCGAGGACTTCACTGGTCACGCGAGCGCGCCATTTCTCTTCACCGGTGCTGGAATCCAGGGCCACGACTTCGCCTTTCAGCGTGCCGAGCATCACCATGCCGTAACCCACGCCGACGGCGCCGGAGACTGGCAATTCGAGGTCTTTCTTCCACTTCACGTCGCCATTCATGCGATCCATGGAGATCACAACCCCGGTCACGTCAGCGGCCACAATGTTGTCACCGTCGATTGCCGGTACCAACATGTTGTAGGTGTCACCCTGACCGTCACCGATGGAGCGGCTCCACTGCTTTTGCAGGACCACTTCTTCCTTGAAGCTGGTCAGCTCCGCAGGCGGCAGTTCTTTTTTACTGTTGCTGCTGCAACCCGCGGCCAAAACGGCCAGAGCCAGCAATGCTGCATGTTTCCAACGGATCACGTCACGCATCCCCTTTGGCCAAGTCGTCCAGCTTGATTTGTAAGCCACCGACCGCCGCTTCATCAGACAGCGCCGCCTTGGCTTTTTGGTACGCAGCATTGGCTTCGTCGGTACGACCCAATTGGACCAACAGGTCGCCCTTGAGCTCTTCGCGAGTGGCTACAAATGCCTTGTCAGCATCGCCGTCGAGCAGTTTGAGTGCTTCGTCGGCCTTGTTCTGTGCCGCCAGGACCTGAGCCAGGCGCTGACGTGCGATTTCACCCAGGGTCGGGTTGGTCGGCTTGTCGGCGATGGCCTTCAGCTCGGCTGCAGCGTCATCCAGCTTGCCGGTATCGACCGCGACTTTCGCGACGAACAGGCTGCCGTATTGGGCGTAGGTGCTACCGCCAAATTCGTTTTTCAGCTTGCCGGCCAGGTCTGCAACCTGCGCAGGGTCGGGCTTGCCGTCCGGCGTCAGGGTGGTTTCCAGCAATTGCTGATAGAGGACCGAGGCGCCTTGGGATTGGTTGGCCTGATACTTGTGCCAGGCTTGCCAGCCGAACACCACCACTAAAGCCAGCAGGCCGCCAGTAACCAGGGGCTTGCCGTTACGCTGCCACCAGTCCTTGAACTCGGCCAGTTGATCATCATCAGAACTCGACACCCCAATACTCCTTAATCGCTAAATTCGGCTGTTCGACAGCTTCAACCCTGCACGACGCAGGTGGCCAAGTGCGCAGCGAGCGCATCAAAGGCAATGTTCTGTTGCTCGCCCTGGCCACGCAGGGGTTTGAAACCTATCACTTGCTGGGCCAATTCGTCATCGCCGAGGATCAGTGCATACAGCGCACCGCTCTTGTCGGCCTTCTTGAACTGGCTCTTGAAGCTGCCGGCGCCGGCATTGACTTGCAGGCGCAGGTTCGGCAGTTGGTCGCGGACCTTTTCGCTCAAGGCCAGGGCAGCCAGTTCGGCGGCCTCGCCAAAGGCGCAGAGGTACACATCCACCTGACGGGAGATTTCTTCCGGGACTTTTTCCAGGGTTTCCAGCAGCAGGATCAGGCGCTCGATGCCCATGGCAAAGCCCACGCCAGTGGTCGGCTTGCCGCCCATCTGCTCGACCAGGCCGTCGTAGCGACCACCGGCACACACGGTGCCCTGGGCGCCGAGTTTGTCGGTGACCCACTCGAACACGGTCTTGCTGTAGTAATCGAGACCGCGCACCAGCTTGGTGTTGATCACGAACGGGATGCCGGCCGCATCCAGGCGAGCCTTGAGGCCCTCAAAGTGAATGCGCGACTCGTCGTCCAGGTAGTCGGCCATTTTTGGCGCGTCGACCAGCACGGCTTGGGTGTCGGCGTTCTTGGTATCGAGGACGCGCAGCGGGTTGGTTTTCAGACGGCGCTGGCTGTCTTCGTCCAACTTGTCCAGGTGGGCCGACAGGTACTCGACCAGGGCCACTTTATAGCGGCCGCGGGATTCGCTGGTGCCCAGGCTGTTGAGTTCAAGCTTGACGGCATCGCGGATGCCCAGCAGGCCCCACAGGCGCCAGGTCAGCACGATCAGCTCGGCGTCGATGTCCGGGCCGTCAATATTGAAGACTTCCAGGCCGATCTGGTGGAACTGGCGATAACGGCCTTTCTGTGGACGCTCGTGGCGGAACATCGGGCCGATGTACCACAACTTCTGCGGCTGGCCAGCACCGGTGAGACCATGCTCAAGCACGGCGCGCACACATGCGGCAGTACCTTCCGGACGCAGGGTCAGGGAGTCGCCGTTGCGGTCTTCAAAGGTGTACATTTCTTTTTCGACGATGTCGGTCACTTCACCGATGGAGCGCTTGAACAGCTCGGTGAACTCGACGATCGGCATGCGGATCTGCTTGTAACCGTAGTTATCCAGCAGGCGCGCGACGGTGCTTTCGAAGTAGCGCCACAGCGGCGTCTGCTCCGGCAGGATGTCGTTCATGCCGCGAATGGCTTGCAGAGACTTGCTCACATCAAATCCTTAAATTCGTTCAATCAGCCGCGCGCGATCAGCGCTGCGTCAGCCGCGACCTTTTCGGCCGCTTTCTGGCGGATCAGTCTTTCGAGCTCATCCACCAGATTGTCATTCGTTAACTTCTGCGCCGGCTTGCCGTCGATGTAGATCAGGTTCGGTGTACCGCCGGTCAAGCCCACATGGGCTTCCTTGGCTTCGCCCGGCCCGTTGACCACACAACCGATCACCGCGACATCCAGTGGCACCAGCAGGTCTTCAAGGCGCAATTCCAGGTCGTTCATGGTTTTCACCACGTCGAAGTTCTGCCGCGAGCAGCTCGGGCAGGCAATGAAATTGATACCACGGGAACGCAAACGCAGGGATTTGAGAATGTCGTAACCGACTTTCACTTCCTCTACCGGGTCAGCTGCCAGCGAGATGCGGATAGTATCGCCAATCCCTTCGGCGAGCAGCATACCGAGACCCACCGCAGATTTCACTGTGCCTGAGCGTAAACCGCCAGCTTCGGTGATACCCAGGTGCAGCGGCTGCACGATTTCCTTGGCCAGCAGGCGGTAGGCTTCCACCGCCATGAACACGTCGGAGGCCTTTACGCTGACCTTGAAGTCCTGGAAATTCAGGCGTTCGAGGTGTTCAACGTGGCGCAGCGCGGACTCAACCAGCGCCGCCGGGGTGGGCTCGCCGTATTTCTTCTGCAGGTCTTTTTCCAGGGAACCGGCGTTGACGCCGATGCGGATTGGAATGCCACGATCACGGGCAGCGTCGACCACGGCGCGCACACGGTCTTCGCGACCGATGTTGCCCGGGTTGATCCGCAGGCAATCCACGCCCAGTTCGGCTACGCGCAAGGCGATCTTGTAGTCGAAGTGGATGTCGGCAACCAACGGCACCTTGACCAGTTGCTTGATGCGGCCGAAGGCTTCGGCGGCGTCCATATCCGGTACGGAGACGCGCACGATGTCGACGCCGGCCGCTTCCAGACGGTTGATCTGGGCAACGGTGGCGGCCACGTCATTGGTGTCGCTGTTGGTCATGCTCTGCACGGCGATGGGGGCATCGCCACCCACCGGCACGGAGCCGACCCAGATTTTGCGCGATACGCGACGTTTGATTGGAGATTCGCCGTGCATGACTATTGTCCCAACTTCAGGCGAGCGGTCTCGCCACTGGTGAACGGCGCCACGTCCACAGGCTGGCCGTTGTAGGCCACTTGCGCGCCACGGGCAAAGCCCAGACGCAGCGTCAAAGGAGGCTTGCCGCCTTGGTCGAGCGTATCTCCCTTACGCTTCAAACCGCTAAACAGCACTTTGCCATTGCCATCGGTGACTTGCGTCCAGCAGTCAGCGACGAAGGTAATCTGCACGCGACCATCACCGGCGATCAGCGCTGGGGTGGTTGGCGGGGAAATGGCTGGCGCGGCAGGTGCGGCTGGAGCAGGCGCTTGTACCGGTGCCGCTGGCGTATGTGCCTGGGCAACGGGGGCAGCCGGGGTGTGAGCGGCTGCGGCCGGCGTCACTGGGGCTGGCACGGCGGCAATTGCGGCAGGCGCCACTTCCGGTGCTGGTTGCTCGGCAGTGACCGGCGTTTCAGGTGCAGCCTGGCCTTGTGCGACGGCCTGGTCTTCCGGCTCGTCCAACGGATGAATCTGCGTGGTGCCGTCGGCGCTTTCGACTTCGACGTGCTCCATGGCGTTACTGGTCAGGTCCTTGGTGCGCTGTGAGGTCTGGTCTTGCCACCAGACAAAACCGCCGCCAATCACAGCGATCAGCAGCAACAGGCTGACAATACGCAAAATCGTGTGGGAAACCCGTACAGGCTCTTCAATACGGCCCAAGCCGTGGACATTGCTGCCCTGGGAGTCGGTACCGGTGAACTGGTCGAATTCCTGGACCAGTACGGCCTGGTCGATGCCCAGCAACTTGGCATAGGCGCGGATGTAGCCACGGGCGAAGGTATGCCCCGGCAACTTGTCGAACGCGCCGGCTTCCAGGTTGCCCAGGGACGTGGTGGTCAAATTGAGCTTGAGGGCCACTTCTGCCAGCGACCAACCATTGCTTTCGCGGGCCTGACGCAAGGTGTCGCCTGGGTTTACGCGATTAGCTGCTACAACTTCCGGGTGCGCCGCTTTCATCATTGCTCCGACAGGTATTGCTGATATTCCGGCGTACCGGGATAGAGTCGTTCGAGTTGCTGGCCAAAACGTGCGGCCGTATCGTGTTCTTCATGAACCGTCGCCAGGCGCACGCCGAGCAATAGACTACGTGCATTTTGCCCGCTGAGCAGGCTAAAACGCTCGTAATAGTCACGTGCCGGCACATAATGCCTGTCATCAAAGGATATCTCAGCCATTTCGAGCAGTGCCCGCGGCTGACGACCATTCAAATGCAGGGCTTTTTCCAACTGTTGGCGAGCGCTGTCGCGCTGGCCGCGGCGCATTGAGGTCACACCAAGGTTCTCGAATACACGGGAACGCTCAGGATAAAGGGTATCGGCGCTGGCTTGCTGGAAATATAGGGAGGCTTGGTCATAACGTTTCTGCGCAAACAGAAAGCTGCCGTAATTGTTCAGCAGCCGCGGGTCCGCAGGTCGTGAGGCCAGGGCCTTGTTGAAGTATTGATCCGCCAGTTCGGGTTCCGCCTGGGCCTGGAAAACCAGGGCCAGTGCGGCATTGGCGTCGGCATCGTCGCTGTCCAGCTCAAGGGCCTTCTTCAGCGGCACCTTGGCCTGCTCGCTCATGCCTTGTTGCAGGTAACCCAAGCCCAGTTGCACATAGGCAACTCGCGCCTCATCACGGCCTTTACCGGTTTGCAAAGGGCTGTCATGGCCCGATGAAACACAACCGGCCGCGAGGCCGGTAACAAGCAAGAGCAGCGCAAGGCGCAAGGGCATAGAGATCCTCTCTCAGATTCGATTCACAGCAATCAGCGGCAAATCGTCGGCGGCATTCGCTTCACGCCCGGCGATGTAACGCTCACTGCGGCGGGTGCGGTCCATCACCTGCCCGACCAATTGGCCACAGGCGGCGTCGATGTCTTCACCACGGGTGGTGCGCACGGTGACGTTGTAGCCGGCCTGGTGCAGTTGATCCTGGAAACGGCGGATGGCGTTGTTGCTCGGCCGCTCGTAGCCAGAATGGGGAAACGGGTTGAACGGGATCAGGTTGATCTTGCACGGGGTGTTCTTGAGCAACTCGATCATCTCGACAGCGTGCTCAACCTTGTCGTTGATGTCCTTGAGCATGGTGTACTCAATGGTCAACACGCGTTTCTCGCCCAAGGTCGCCATGTAACGCTGGCAGGATTCGAGCAGCATCTTAAGCGGATACTTCTTGTTGATCGGCACCAATTGGTTACGCAATGCGTCATTGGGTGCGTGCAGCGACAACGCCAGGGAGACGTCGATGTGCTTGGCCAGCTCATCGATCATCGGTACCACGCCGGAGGTCGACAGGGTCACGCGGCGCTTGGAGATGCCGTAGCCCAGGTCGTCCATCATCAGGTGCATGGCCGCGATGACGTTGTCGAAGTTCAGCAGCGGCTCACCCATGCCCATCATCACCACGTTGGTGATGGCACGGTCGACGGTTGCCGGGACGCTGCCAAAGGATTTGTTGGCAATCCACACCTGGCCGATGACTTCGGCGGCGGTGAGGTTGCTATTGAAGCCTTGCTTGCCGGTGGAGCAGAAACTGCAATCCAGGGCACAGCCTGCCTGGGACGAAACGCACAAGGTGCCGCGTTTGCCCTGGGGAATGTACACGGTCTCGACGCAGCTGCCGGACGCCACGCGCACCACCCACTTACGGGTGCCGTCGCTGGAGATGTCCTCGCTGACCACTTCAGGACCACGGACCTCAGCAATGGCCTTGAGCTTGTCGCGCAAGGCCTTGCTGACGTTCGTCATGGCATCGAAATCGTCGACGCCAAAGTGGTGAATCCATTTCATTACCTGACCGGCACGGAAACGCTTCTCCCCGATTGAGTCGAAGAATTTCTCCATTTCCGGCTGGGTCAGACCCAGCAGGTTGGTTTTAACAGTCGATGTAGTCATGGATTCACCCTCACTCTTTAAGCCAATGCTTAGCGAGCGGTTACTTCAGTAGCAGCGAAAAAGTACGAGATTTCGCGAGCAGCAGCGGCTTCGGAGTCCGAACCGTGTACAGCGTTGGCGTCGATGGATTCAGCGAAGTCAGCACGGATGGTGCCGGCAGCAGCTTCTTTAGGGTTGGTAGCGCCCATCAGCTCACGGTTCAGAGCGATAGCGTTTTCGCCTTCCAGAACCTGAACAACAACAGGACCGGAGATCATGAAGGCAACCAGGTCGCCGAAGAAACCACGAGCGCTGTGCTCAGCGTAGAAGCCTTCAGCTTCAGCTTTGGACAGTTGCTTGAGTTTCGAAGCTACAACCTTCAGGCCGGCTTTTTCGAAACGAGTGGTGATCTCGCCGATGACGTTTTTTGCAACAGCGTCAGGCTTGATGATGGAGAAAGTACGTTGAACAGCCATGGTGTAACTCCAGAAACGGTAATTTACGAAAAATTAAACCCGCGAATTATACGCGGGTTATTGGGTATTGCCTAACCTGCGGGGACGATCAGTCGATTTCTTCGATCCAGAGCGCCTGGACCGCTTCCAAGACCTTCTCGCCACAACGACCAGAAGTATTGTCGAAACCAGGCAGCTCCATGATCCAGCGCTGCAGATCAACGAAGTTGACCGTCAGCGGGCTCACGTCCGGCTTGGCTTCAGCGAGCTCTTCAGCAATGCGCTGTACATCATTCCAACCATAACTCATGACAGTTCTACCAATCAGTGCGGCGCTTCGGCCGCATGGTTGAGCGAATATTTCGGAATTTCGACAGTGATGTCTTCGGTCCCGACCTTGGCCTGACAGCTTAGGCGCGAATGTGCTTCCAAGCCCCATGCGCGATCAAGAAAGTCCTCTTCCAGCTCGTCAGCCTCTTCCAGGGTGTTGAAGCCCTCACGGATGATGCAGTGACACGTGGTGCAGGCGCAGACGCCGCCGCAGGCACTTTCGATCTCGATGTGGTTGTCATGGGCGACTTCGAGGATGGACTTGCCGGTCTCAGCCTCCACGACCATACCGTCCGGGCAATGCTCGGCGTGTGGCAGAAAAATGACCTGCGGCATTAATTATTCCTCGATTTCATTCAGGTTGCGTCCCGCCAGGGCGGCTTTCACCGTCTGGTCCATGCGGCGGGCAGCGAAGGCATCGGTCACTTGCGACAGGCGCTTGGTCTGCTGCTCGATGGCATAACCATCGGTGCCTTTCATCAATTCGGCCAGCTCCTGCATCTGCAGGTCGATGACCATGCGCTCTTCGGCGTCCAGCAGGCGCTCGCCATCGGCTTCAAGGGCGCCCTGCACGGCTTCGAGCAGGCGCTGGGCATCCACTTGCTGCTCACGCAGGACACGGGCGACCTTGTCGTCACCGGCGTACTGGAACGAGTCCTTGAGCATCTTGGCGATCTCGCCATCGGTAAGACCGTAGGACGGCTTGACCTGGATGCTCGCTTCAACGCCCGAGGCCAGTTCACGCGCCGCAACGCTGAGCAGGCCATCGGCGTCGACCTGGAAGGTCACGCGAATCTTCGCCGCACCGGCCACCATCGCCGGAATGCCGCGCAATTCAAAACGCGCCAGGGAGCGGCAGTCGCTGATCAGCTCGCGCTCGCCTTGCAGCACATGAATCATCATGGCCGTCTGGCCATCTTTGTAAGTAGTAAAGTCCTGAGCACGGGCAACGGGGATGGTGGTGTTGCGTGGAATCACCTTCTCCATCAGGCCACCCATGGTTTCCAGGCCCAGGGACAACGGAATCACGTCGAGCAGCAGCAGTTCGCCACCGTCGCGTTTGTTGCCGGCCAGGGTGTCGGCCTGGATCGCGGCGCCAATGGCGACTACTTGATCCGGGTCGATTTCGGTCAGCGGCTGGCGACCAAAGGCCTCGGCGACGGCGTCACGAACACGCGGCACGCGCGTGGAACCGCCAACCATGACCACGGCGCCGACATCTTCCAACTCGATACCGGAATCACGCACGGCACGACGGCAGGCTTTCAGGCTGCGGGCGACCATCGGCTCGATCAACGCATCGAAGGCTTCGCGGGTCAGCTGGGCCGACCAGTTGCCGTAGGAAACTTCAACGGATGCAGCATCCGTCAGCGCTTCTTTAGCGGCGCAGGCGGTTTGCAGCAGGTTGCGCTGCGCACCCGGGTCCAGGTCAGCGGACAGACCGGCACTGATGATGATCCAGCCAGCGATGGCATGGTCGAAGTCATCGCCGCCCAGGGCGCTGTCGCCGCCGGTGGCCAGCACTTCAAACACGCCGCCGGTCAGGCGCAGGATCGAAATATCAAAGGTGCCGCCGCCCAGGTCGTAGATCGCGACCAGGCCTTCGGCGTGCTGATCCAGGCCGTAAGCCACTGCAGCAGCCGTCGGCTCGTTGAGCAGGCGCAGCACGTTCAGGCCGGCAAGTTTCGCCGCATCCTTGGTGGCTTGGCGCTGAGCGTCATCGAAATAGGCTGGAACCGTAATCACCGCCCCCACCAGTTCGCCGCCCAAGGTGGATTCCGCACGCTGGCGCAGCACCTTGAGGATATCGGCCGACACTTCCACCGGGCTTTTCGGGCCCTGGACGGTGTCGATGAATGGCATATGGGATTCGCCGCCGACAAAGCGGTACGGCAGCTGCTCGCCCAATTGCTTGACGTCGGACAAACCACGACCCATCAAGCGCTTGACCGACAGCACGGTGTTCAAGGGATCGGTAGACGCGGCCAATTTGGCCGACTCGCCGACTTCGGTGCGATCCGCGTGATAACGCACGGCCGACGGCAGGATCACCTGGCCATTGGCATCGGGCAGCGGTTCGGACAGGCCGCTGCGCAAGGCAGCAACCAGGGAATTGGTGGTGCCCAGGTCAATCCCGACCGCCAGGCGACGCTGGTGCGGTTGTGGGCTTTGGCCGGGTTCGGCGATTTGCAGTAGGGCCATGGTAATCAGGTCTTATCTGTCTATCAGGCGTGCATCACGGGCAGCACACTGGGTTAATCGTCGAGGCGCTCTTCTAGCTGGCGCACTTCGTAGGTGAGCTTGTCGAGGAATTGCATGCGCCGCATCAGGCGTTCGGCCTGTTCACGTTGCGCTGCATCATCCCAACAGGCTGCGAAGCTTTCGTTGAGCTCGTCCTGGGCCGTTTTCAGACGACGCTTGAAGACCGCGACACCGGCCAGATCGGCTTCGTCCTGCAAGTCTTCGAGTTCTTCGCGCCACTGCATCTGCTGCATCAGGAAGTCGGGATCATGCACCGTGACTTCCAGCGGCAGCTCTCCACCGTTCATCGCGAGCAGGTAACGCGCGCGCTTGGGCGGATTTTTCAGGGTCTGATAAGCCTCGTTGAGGCTGGCCGACTTCTCCAGAGCAACACGTTGCTCGCGCTCGGAGGCGTCAGCAAAGCGGTCTGGATGCACCCCACGCGCCAACTCTCGGTAGCGCGTGGCAAGCTGCTCAAGGTCCAGCCGAAAGCTCGGCTGCAGCTCGAATAAAGCGAAATGACAAGGAGTACCCACGAATAGCCTCAGATGTTGAAGCTTTCGCCGCAGCCACATTCACCGCGTACGTTGGGGTTGTTGAACTTGAAGCCTTCGTTCAACCCTTCCTTGACGAAATCGAGTTCGGTGCCGTCCAGGTAGGTCAGGCTTTTAGGGTCGATGATCACTTTTTCGCCGTGACTTTCGAACACCTGGTCTTCCGCAACCACCTCGTCGACGAACTCCAGCACATAGGCAAGGCCGGAACAGCCCGTGGTGCGAACACCCAGACGAATCCCCTCACCTTTACCGCGCCCATTCAGGGAGCGGCGAATGTGCTGCGCAGCCGCTTCTGTCATGCTGATAGCCATCGTTGACTCCTTACTCGTCGCCAAATGCTTAGATCAAGCCTTTCTTCTGCTTGTAGTCGCGAACGGCCGCCTTGATGGCGTCTTCAGCGAGTACGGAGCAGTGGATTTTCACTGGCGGCAGAGCCAGTTCTTCGGCCAGCTGGGTGTTGCTGATGGTGACAGCCTCATCCAGGGTCTTGCCTTTCATCCATTCGGTCGCCAGGGAGCTGGAGGCGATGGCCGAACCGCAGCCGTAGGTCTTGAACTTGGCGTCTTCGATAACGCCTGCTTCGTTGACCTTGATCTGCAGGCGCATCACGTCGCCGCACGCCGGAGCGCCGACCATGCCGGTGCCGACATCTGGGTCTTCCGCGTCCATCTTGCCGACGTTACGCGGGTTTTCGTAGTGGTCGATGACCTTTTCGCTGTAAGCCATGGTACTGAATCCTCACTCATCAGGGCCGCTCTGGAACCCTGTAGACACGCCTGCGTTTTCCGCCACGTGCCTACAGAGCTGGGGTGGCGGCTTCTATATTTAGTGTGCCGCCCACTCGATCTTGGAGATATCGACACCGTCTTTGTACATGTCCCACAGTGGCGACAGGACGCGCAGCTTGTTCACGGCTTCGCAGACTTTCTGCGCGGCGTAGTCAACTTGCTCTTCGGTGGTGAAACGGCCGAACGTAAAGCGGATCGAGCTGTGTGCCAGTTCGTCATTGCGGCCCAGGGCGCGCAGCACGTAGGACGGCTCAAGGGAAGCCGAGGTGCAGGCCGAACCGGACGAAACCGCCAGGTCCTTGAGCGCCATGATCAGCGACTCACCTTCGACGTAGTTGAAGCTCAAATTCAGGTTGTGCGGTACACGGGCGGTCATGCTGCCGTTGATGTACAGCTCTTCAAGGTTCTCGACCTGCTTGTAGAAGCGGTCGCTAAGAGCCTTGATACGAATATTTTCGGCAGCCATGTCTTCCTTGGCTACGCGGAAGGCTTCGCCCATGCCCACGATCTGATGGGTCGCCAGGGTGCCCGAACGCATGCCGCGCTCGTGACCGCCACCGTGCATGGTGGCTTCGATACGTACGCGCGGCTTGCGGCTCACGTACAGGGCGCCGATGCCTTTAGGGCCGTAGGTCTTGTGGGCAGAGAACGACATCAGGTCGACTTTCAGCTTCGACAGGTCGATATCGACCTTGCCGGTGGACTGAGCAGCGTCCACATGCAGCAGGATGCCCTTGGAACGGGTCAGCTCGCCGATGGCCGCGATGTCGTTGATGGTGCCGATTTCGTTGTTCACGTGGATCACGGAAACCAGGATGGTGTCTTCACGCAGCGCGGCTTCGATCATGGCCGGGGTGACGATACCGTCGGTGGTCGGCTCAAGGTAAGTCACCTCGAAACCTTCACGCTCCAGTTGGCGCATGGTGTCGAGGACAGCCTTGTGCTCAATCTTGGTGGTGATCAGGTGTTTGCCTTTGGTCGCGTAGAAATGCGCCGCGCCCTTGATTGCCAGGTTGTCGGATTCGGTAGCACCGGAGGTCCAGACGATTTCGCGCGGATCGGCGTTGACCAGGTCAGCGACCTGACGACGAGCGTTTTCCACCGCTTCCTCGGCCTTCCAGCCGAACACGTGGGAACGGGAGGCCGGGTTGCCGAAGTTTCCGTCAACCAGCAGGCATTCGCTCATCTTTTGCGCGACACGCGGATCAACCGGGGTGGTCGCAGAGTAATCAAGGTAAATCGGCAATTTCATGGACTTTCTCCTAAATCAGGCTGGCTGGCGTGCCGTTAGCTCTTCGGCTGTCACTCGACGGCGGACGCTTCAATCTTGTCCAGACGCGGCGCCTTGGTGTTGCAACGGCGCTGGTCCTGACGCTGGGCTACTTCTTGCACCTCACGGCGAGTCACAAGATCAGCCAAGCTGATACCACTCAAAAACTCATGGATCTGCAGGCTCAAGTCACACCACAGGTGGTGAGTCAGGCAGGTGTCACCGGCGTGGCAATCACCCAGGCCCTGGCACTTGGTGGCATCGACGGATTCATTGACCGCGTCGATCACCTGGGCGACCTGGATGCCTTGCATATCGCGGGAAAGCTGATAGCCACCCCCTGGCCCACGCACGCTGGAAACCAGATTGCTGCGGCGCAGCTTGGCGAACAGTTGCTCAAGGTAGGACAGGGAAATGCCTTGACGCTCGGAGATATCGGCCAGGGACACCGGCCCAGTTTGCGCGTGCAAAGCCAAGTCGAGCATGGCAGTCACCGCGTATCGGCCTTTTGTAGTCAGTCTCATGGACAAGTACCAAGGTGTTTCAGAATGGGAGCGAGTATGCGATTCCCGAGTATTTAAGTCAACTATAAGACCTAGTACTTTAGTCAGGATTAGCCGTAAAAAGGGCGCGCGAATCATAGCAGGATGGGGTGGGGAGGAACAGCAGCTTCAGGCCTGAGCAGGGACCGCGAGACCAATGGAGATCAAATGTGGGAGCTGGCTTGCCTGCGATAGCGGTCTGCCAGCTTACTTGTAGGTAGCTGACCCACCGCTATCGCAGGCAAGCCAGCTCCCACAGGGTTATGTATCGGCCTTTGGAACTAACCCGCCTTGGTAGCCGCTTCGTCCTTGATCTCGGCGAAGTCCTCTTCGCGCAATTCAGGCAATTCCTTGGCACAGTAAGGACTGCCCAGGTCTTTCAACGCACCACACATCCCATCCAGCTTGCCGTCCACGGCCTGCAGATGATCGAGCAACTGGCCAATGGCACGCGCAACAGGGTCGGGCATGTCTTCGCTGACGCCGTAGGCATCGAAGCCGATCTTCTCGGCCATGGCCTTGCGCTTGGCTTCCTGCTCGTCACCCACTTCTGGCTTGACGATAATCCGCCCGGGAATGCCGACAACCGTTGCGCCCGGCGGCACAGCCTTGGTCACCACGGCATTGGAGCCCACCTTGGCGCCCGCACCGACCGTGAACGGGCCGAGCACCTTGGCGCCCGCCCCTACCACCACGCCATCACCCAGCGTCGGGTGGCGCTTGCCTTTGTTCCAGCTGGTACCGCCAAGGGTTACGCCCTGATAGAGCGTCACATCGTCGCCAATTTCGGCGGTCTCGCCGATCACGATGCCCATGCCATGGTCGATAAAGAAGCGGCGACCCACTTTGGCACCTGGGTGGATCTCGATCCCGGTCATCCAGCGACCAAAGTTCGACACCAGCCGCGCCAGCCATTTCCAGCCCATGCCCCACAGGGCGCCGGACAGGCGGTGAATCCAGATGGCGTGCATGCCCGGGTAGCAGGTCAGCACTTCAAAGGCGTTGCGCGCCGCCGGGTCCCGGTGGAAAACACTCTGGATATCTTCTCGCAGACGCTCGAACATTTTTAATCCTTCCGCTTTAGAAGCTCGCCACGGGCCGCTTTCTGGGTTTCCGTGAGGATGCCACGCAATATATTCATTTCCGCTCGGCTGACCGAGCTACGCCCGTACAAACGACGCAGGCGCGCCATCAAGTGCCGTGGTTTTTCCGGATCGAGGAATTCGATGGCCACCAGGGTTTGCTCCAGGTGCTCATAGAACCGCTCCAGCTCATCCATGGTGGCCAACTCGCCACTTTTGGTCGAAGCCACTTCGTCCTTTTCCACTTTGCTTGGCTGACCTTCGGCGGCCAGCCAGGCCATACGCACTTCGTACGTCAACACCTGCACCGCTGCCCCGAGGTTCAGCGAGCTGAACTCAGGGTCTGATGGAATGTGCACGTGGTAATGACATCGCTGCAGCTCGTCGTTGGTGAGGCCGGAGTCTTCACGGCCGAACACCAAGGCGATTTCAGCGCCGCCAGCGGCTTCCTCCACCACTTTGGTGCCGCACTCACGCGGGTCCAGCAGCGGCCAAGGGATACGACGATCACGCGCACTGGTACCAAGCACCAGGTTGCAGCCGACCAACGCATCTTCCAAGGTGGCGACAACCTGGGCTTTTTCCAGGATGTCATTGGCGCCGGACGCGCGAGCGTCGGCCTCGTGATGCGGGAACACGCGTGGTTCGACCAGCACCAGGCGCGTCAGCCCCATGTTTTTCATGGCTCGCGCCACCCCACCGATATTGCCGGGATGACTGGTATTGACCAAGACGACACGAATGTTTTGCAGCAAGGGAGGCGCTCTCGGACACGGGAAAGGGGAGCAAATCTTACAGAACCGCCTAAGGTTATGCCATGAAAGCTAACGTCGTCCTTCACCTGAAGAAAGTTTCTGCTAGAATGCTCGGCTTTCTTTAACAACCTTAGGTGACACATCCATGCAGCCCATGCTGAATATCGCGCTGCGCGCCGCCCGCAGCGCCAGTGAATTGATCTTCCGCTCCATCGAGCGCCTGGATACCATCAAGGTCGACGAAAAAGACGCCAAGGATTATGTATCCGAGGTGGATCGCGCCGCCGAACAGAAAATCATCGACGCGCTGCGCAAGGCCTACCCTACCCACGGCATCCTCGGTGAAGAAACCGGCCTGCACAAAGGCAGCGGCGAAGGCGAAGACTACCTGTGGATCATCGACCCACTGGACGGCACCACCAACTTCCTGCGCGGCATCCCACACTTTGCCGTGAGCATCGCGTGCAAATACCGTGGCCGGCTGGAACACGCTGTTGTACTGGACCCGGTTCGCCAGGAAGAATTCACCGCCAGCCGTGGCCGTGGCGCCCAGCTGAATGGTCGTCGCCTGCGCGTAAGCGGCCGCACCAGCCTGGACGGCGCCCTGCTAGGCACCGGCTTCCCATTCCGTGACGACCAGATGGACAACCTGGAAAACTACCTCGGCATGTTCCGCGCCCTGGTTGGCCAGACCGCTGGCATCCGTCGCGCTGGCGCAGCAAGCCTGGACCTGGCCTACGTTGCCGCCGGTCGGTTTGATGCGTTCTGGGAGTCGGGCCTGTCCGAGTGGGACATGGCTGCAGGCGCCCTGCTGATCCAGGAAGCAGGCGGTTTGGTGAGCGACTTCACTGGCGGTCACGACTTCCTTGAAAAAGGCCACGTGGTTGCGGGCAACACCAAATGCTTCAAGGCAGTGCTGACGGCGATCCAGCCGCACCTGCCGGCTTCGCTGAAGCGTTAAGCGAGCGAGCACAAAAAAGCACCCTTCGGGGTGCTTTTTTTATGCCTGGGATTCGGCAACGACACACATCAACTGTGGGAGCGGGCTTGCCCGCGATAGCGACCTGCCAGCCAATTCACTTGTTACTGACTCACCGCAATCGCGGGCAAGCCCGCTCCCACATTTGGATCTACGCCAGGCTTTGGATTACTGCTGGTTCTGACCGAGAATCAGGCGACCTTCCTTATCGACCGGAATCTGGCTACCAGGATCGCGCTCCATACGCACGGAGCCTTCCTTGCCATCCAGGTTGTAACGCACGTCATAACCAACGACTTTGTCGCTGATGTCGTTCACAGTGTTACAACGGGTCTGCGTGGTGGTGTAGGTATCACGGTTCTGCATGCCTTCCTGAACCTTGTTACCGGCATAACCACCACCGACCGCACCGGCTACCGTAGCCAGCTTCTTGCCATTACCGCCACCGACCTGGTTGCCGAGCAGGCCACCGGCCAGCGCACCGACCACGGTGCCGACGATTTGATGCTGATCCTGCACCGGCTTCTGCCGGGTCACAGCGACGTCCTTGCAGACCTCGCGTGGCGTCTTGATCTGGGTTTTCACCGGCTGCACTGCCAGCACTTGCGCATACTCAGGGCCGCTTTTTACCAGGCTATAGGTGGCAAAAGCACCCCCGGCAGTCACACCGACAGCACCCAATACCGCACCCACCAGCAACGACTTGTTCACATGAACCTCCTGACCATCACAAACGGACGGAAACGTCCGCGCTATACCCAGCCTTGGAGCAAAAAAAAAGGCACGAGTTCAATACTCGTGCCTTTCTTGTAACAGCGGATCAACAACTGCCCATCAAGGGCGGTCGTCGACCTCCTTGCCAGTAGCGGCAGGAGGGATCAGGTCTTCGCTGTTGAGGTTCAGCCAGATCAATACCACGTTGGCGATGTAGATCGACGAGTAGGTACCCGCCAGAACGCCGATGAACAGCGCCAGGGAGAAGCCCCACAGGTTGTCGCCACCGAAGATCATCAGCGCAGCAATCGCCAGCAAGGTGGAGATCGACGTCGCCATGGTCCGCAGCAGGGTCTGGGTGGTGGAGATGTTGATGTTCTCGATCAACGACGCCTTGCGCAGTACACGGAAGTTCTCGCGAACCCGGTCGAATACCACGATGGTGTCGTTGAGGGAGTAACCAATGATCGCCAGCACGGCCGCCAGTACGGTCAGGTCGAAGGTGATCTGGAAGTACGCCAGGATACCCACGGTGACGATCACGTCGTGGATCAGCGAGACAATCGCGCCGACGCCGAACTTCCACTGAAAGCGGAACGCCAGGTAGATCATGATGCCGACCAGCGCCATCAGCATGCCGAGGCCGCCCTGGTCGCGCAGTTCTTCACCCACTTGCGGGCCGACGAACTCGACACGCTTGACCGACGCCGGGTTGTCGCCGCCGACCTTCTGCAAGGCCTCGGCTACCTGGTGACCCAGTTGCGGATCTTCGCCTGGCATACGCACCAGCAGGTCGGTGGTTGCACCGAAGCTCTGCACGATGGCTTCGTGATAGCCGGCCTTGACCAGCTCGTTGCGCACCAGGGTAACGTCGGCAGGCTTCTCGTAGGTCAGCTCGATGAGCGTACCGCCGGTGAAGTCCAGACCGTAGTTCAAGCCCTTATGGAACCAGCTGAACAACGCCAGAACGGTAAGGAGCACAGTGACGCCGAACGCAACGTTGCGAACGCCCATGAAGTTGATTGTACGTAACATGGCAGCCCCTTAAATCCACAACTTCTTGAAGTCACGCCCGCCATAAATCAGGTTGACCATTGCGCGGGTCACCATGATGGCCGTGAACATCGAGGTAAAGATACCGAGGGACATGGTTACCGCAAAACCCTTGACCGGGCCGGTACCCATGGCGAAGAGAATCCCGCCGACCAGCAAGGTGGTCAGGTTGGAGTCGAGAATCGCGGTAAATGCCCGGCCGAAGCCTTCGTTGATTGCACGCTGTACGGTCATGCCGTTGGCAATCTCTTCGCGAATCCGCGAGAAGATCAGTACGTTGGCGTCTACGGCCATACCCATGGTGAGTACGATACCGGCGATACCTGGCAAGGTCAGCGTAGCCCCCAGCAGCGACATCAGGGCCAGCAGCATCACCATGTTGCCCGCGAGGGCCACGGTGGCGATGATGCCGAAGAAGCGGTAGATGGCGATGATGAACAGGGACACGAACAGCATGCCCCACAAGGCTGCGTCGATACCTTTGGTGATGTTGTCGGCACCCAGGCTCGGGCCGATGGTGCGTTCTTCAGCGAAGTACATCGGAGCCGCCAGGCCACCAGCACGCAGCAGCAGTGCCAGCTCGGACGACTCGCCCTGGCCGTTCAGGCCAGTGATGCGGAATTGAGCACCCAGCGGCGACTGGATGGTCGCCAGGCTGATGATCTTCTTCTCTTCCTTGAACGACTGCACCGGCACGTCTTTCTCGACGCCGTTGACGATCTGCTTGGTGTAGGTGGTCACCGGGCGCTGCTCGATGAAGATCACCGCCATACTGCGACCGACGTTGCTGCGCGTGGCGCGGCTCATCAGTTCACCGCCGTGGCCATCCAGGCGGATGTTCACTTCAGGGGTACCGTGCTCGCCGAAACCGGCCTTGGCATCGGTCACCTGGTCGCCCGTGATGATCAAGCTGCGCTCGATGAGTGCAGGAGGACGGTTGCCTTCGCGGAACTCGAACTCTTCGGAAGTGGCTTTGGAAGCACCCGGCTCAGCAGCGAGACGGAACTCCAGGTTGGCGGTCTTGCCCAGGATACGCTTGGCTTCAGCGGTGTCCTGCACACCCGGCAGCTCAACCACGATGCGATTGGCACCCTGGCGTTGAACGATCGGCTCAGCCACACCCAGCTCGTTGACGCGGTTACGTACCGTGGTCAAGTTCTGCTTGATCGAGTATTCGCGGATTTCCGCCAGCTTGGCCGGGGTCATCGCCAGACGCAGTACAGGTTGACCATTGAGGTCGGCCGGTACGATGTCGAAATCGGTGAAGTTCTTGCGGATCAGCGCACGAGCCTGTTCGCGGGAAGCTTCATCAGAGAAGCCCAGTTGGATGGCACCGTTGAGCTGCGGCAGGCTGCGATAACGCAGTTTCTCTTTGCGCAGCAGGCTCTTCACGTCGCCTTCGTAGACTTTCAGGCGTGCGTCGAGGGCTTTGTCCATGTCGACTTCCAGCAGGAAGTGCACACCACCGGACAAGTCCAGACCCAGCTTCATCGGGTGCGCGCCAATGCTGCGCAGCCATTTTGGCGTGGTCTGTGCCAGGTTGAGCGCGACAACGTAGTCGTCACCCATGGCCTTGCGCACGACATCTTTGGCCGGCAATTGGTCTTCTTGCTTGGTCAGGCGCAACAAGCCGCCCTTCGCATCAGCCGCCAACGTTGCCGCCTTGACCTGGATACCTGCGTCGGTGAGCGCTTTGCTCGCGCGTTCCAGATCAGCCTGATTGACCTGCAGCGAAGTGCTGGCGCCAGTAATCTGGATCGCCGGGTCATCAGGATAGAGATTGGGAGCGGAATAAATAAAACCGATCGCCAGCACCGCCAGGATCAGTACGTATTTCCACAGAGGGTATTTGTTCAGCATCACGCCGCCCGCTTATGACGCGGGGCGCCTTGCGCGCCCCGTCGATTGGTAAAGGTTGTTACTCAGATCGCTTTCAGCGTGCCTTTTGGCAGCGTGGCGGCGATGGCGCCCTTCTGGAACTTCATTTCTACGGTGTCGGAGACTTCCAGTACCACGAAAGCGTCGGAAACCTTGGTGATCTTGCCGGCGATGCCGCCAGTGGTCACGACTTCGTCACCTTTCTGCAGGCTGCCCAGCAGGTTTTTCTGCTCTTTGGCGCGCTTGGCCTGTGGACGCCAGATCATCAGGTAGAAGATGACCAGGAAGCCGACCAGGAAAATCCACTCGAAACCACCGCCCATAGGACCGGCAGCAGCAGGCGCAGCGGCGTCAGCCATGGCGTTAGAGATAAAAAAGCTCATTTAGCACTCCAGTTGCAAATAGTGAATCTTAGGGTCGGAAAACTCAGTCCAAGGGCGGCACAGGAAGCCCGCGCTTGGCATAGAAGGCATCGACGAAGGCGGCCAATGTACCCTGTTGAATAGCCTCGCGCAAACCAGCCATCAGGACTTGGTAGTGACGCAAATTGTGGATGGTATTCAACATGCTACCCAGCATTTCCCCACACTTGTCCAGATGGTGCAGATAAGCACGGGAGAAGTTCTGGCAGGTGTAGCAATCACAGGTGGGATCCAGCGGCGAATCATCATGGCGATGGAACGCGTTACGGATCTTCAGCACGCCTGTATCGATGAACAGATGCCCATTGCGGGCATTACGGGTTGGCATCACGCAATCGAACATGTCCACACCGCGGCGCACACCCTCTACGAGATCTTCCGGTTTGCCAACGCCCATAAGGTAACGAGGTTTTTCAGCCGGCATCAGGCCTGGCAGATAATCCAGCACCTTGATCATCTCGTGCTTGGGCTCGCCCACCGACAGACCGCCGATGGCCAGGCCGTCAAAACCGATTTTGTCGAGCCCTTCCAGCGAGCGCTTGCGCAGGCTTTCATGCATGCCGCCCTGGACGATGCCGAACAGCGCTGCGGTGTTGTCGCCATGGGCGTTCTTCGAACGCTGGGCCCAACGCAGGGACAATTCCATGGAGATCCGCGCGACGTCTTCATCGGCAGGGTAAGGCGTGCATTCGTCGAAGATCATCACGATGTCGGAACCCAGGTCGCGCTGCACCTGCATCGACTCTTCCGGGCCCATGAACACTTTGGAACCGTCCACCGGCGAGGCGAAGGTCACACCCTCTTCCTTGATCTTGCGCATGGCGCCCAGGCTGAACACCTGGAAACCGCCGGAGTCGGTGAGGATCGGGCCTTGCCACTTCATGAAGTCATGCAGGTCGCCATGCTTCTTGATCACTTCCGTGCCCGGGCGCAGCCACAGGTGGAAGGTGTTGCCGAGGATGATCTCCGCGCCGGTGGCGACGATATCCCGTGGCAGCATGCCCTTGACGGTGCCGTAGGTGCCAACCGGCATGAACGCCGGGGTCTCCACGGTGCCGCGCGGGAAGGTCAGGCGGCCGCGACGGGCTTTGCCGTCAGTGGCGAGCAATTCAAACGACATACGACTCATAGCTGTTCCTCTGGGCCGCGTGGCGCCGGGTTACGGGTGATGAACATCGCATCACCGTAGCTGAAAAAACGGTACTCGTTGGCGATGGCGGCTTGGTAAGCGGCCATGGTTTCCGGGTAACCGGCAAATGCCGAGACCAGCATCAACAGCGTGGATTCGGGCAAATGGAAGTTGGTGACCAGGCAGTCCACCACATGGAATGGACGGCCCGGGAAAATAAAGATGTCGGTATCGCCACTGAACGGCTTGAGCACGCCATCACGTGCCGCACTCTCCAGGGAGCGTACGCTGGTGGTACCTACAGCGACGACGCGTCCGCCACGGGCCTTGCAGGCCTCCACGGCATCGACGACTTCCTGGGTGACTTCCAGCCACTCGCTGTGCATGTGGTGGTCTTCGATGTTATCCACACGCACCGGCTGAAACGTGCCGGCCCCCACGTGCAGGGTGACATAGGCCGTCTCGACGCCCTTGGCGGCGATTGCATCCAGCAGCGGCTGGTCGAAGTGCAGGCCGGCAGTCGGCGCCGCTACTGCACCGAGGCGCTGGGAGTAAACCGTCTGATAGCGCTCGCGGTCCGAGTCTTCGTCCGGACGGTCGATGTAGGGCGGCAGCGGCATATGGCCGACACGCTCCAGCAGCGGCAGGACCTCTTCAGCGAACTTGAGCTCGAACAGCGCGTCATGGCGAGCGACCATCTCGGCCTCACCACCGCCATCGATCAAGATCGAGGAACCTGGTTTCGGCGATTTGCTGGAGCGCACATGGGCCAGCACGCGATGGCTGTCCAGCACGCGCTCCACCAGGATTTCCAGCTTGCCGCCGGAAGCTTTCTGGCCAAACAGCCGCGCCGGAATCACCCGGGTATTGTTGAACACCATCAGATCGCCAGGGCGCAAATGCTCAAGCAAATCAGTGAATTGACGGTGTGCGAGGGCACCGCTGGGCCCGTCCAGGGTCAGCAGTCGACTGGCGCGACGCTCGGCCAAAGGGTGGCGAGCGATCAGCGAATCAGGGAGCTCAAAAGTAAAGTCAGCAACGCGCATGATGGAGTTCGTCTAGCAGGGCCGGGAAGTCTAGCGGAAATAGTGAAAATTGACCATGAAAGGTGATTGACCAACGGTAATCTCATCTCTATACTTCGCCGCCATTGAGCCCTGATGGCGGAATTGGTAGACGCGGCGGATTCAAAATCCGTTTTCGAAAGGAGTGGGAGTTCGAGTCTCCCTCGGGGCACCAACATTTTCCTTGTAAATCAAGGACTTAGAGAAGGGGTAGAAAGAAATTTCTACCCCTTTTTCTATCCAAAAAATCTACCCTTCTCATACCCTTTTCTTGGGAAAAACTGCCTCCCGGCAGTGGTCTTCTTGCTTTGCATTCACGCGAGAGACTGTGCGTTCAAGCCATCCTTTCTGATCCAGACCGTTTGAAGTGCTGCGGCTCTGCAGCAGTGCGTAAAAGGGTCAACCATGGGTTGCATAGATGTGTGGCTCAGGCGAGGATTAGCTTAGGCAAAACGCCACCACGCAAGGAAAGCCACATGCAAGCAAAATCCCTCAAAGCCTTGATTGCTGACCACGGCGTCTCATTCGACGCGAGCACCATCATGAATGCTCTGCTGAAAGCTGGTTACGCGGAAAGCTTTGAGTATGCGAGCACCACCGGCAACGGTGTGATGAAGTCATTCAGGAAATTGACCGATCAAGGTGAAGCCTTCGGCGTCAACAAGGCGTCAATGGGCCACCCCTTTAAGACTGAGGCGAAATTTTTCGGAGAGACTTTCCCTCAAATGCTTGACGTGGTCGTTGAACAATTGCGGAAAGAAGTCGGAGGGCTGTTAGCCAAATGAGGTTAGCACTCGTCTTGGCTGCCGTTCTCCCACTAGGGGTAGCGGCTGCTGCTCCTTCTAACGTCCAAGAGTTCGTAGCAAACGACCCTTGGCACCAATTTAGTGATGGCGTTAACGGCCAGAAGGTATTCACGAAAGGTGTTCTAAGACACGATAAAGGTCGCTATGAGCTTTGGTTTAAAGTCGAATACCCACAACCCAAAAGCTGTGGCGGAAACCTATTTATGAAAAGCCCTATGGACAGGGTCATCTGCGACAACGAAAAAGATGGTGAAATTGAAATTTCGATGAACCTTTACGAGATCAATTGTAATAATGGAACATCTAGGGTTACTGAAAGCATTGATTATGATTTTTCAGGAAAAACGTTAAATCACACGTCCAACAAACGTGCAGAGTGGACAAGGACCATACCCGATACTATCGGTGAAGGACTAAACACCTTTTTTTGTAAGCAGGACTAGGGCCGCTAACACCTATGGCCATGCTATATAACAGGTGAAAAATCCTTCACAGGCTCGTCAAGGAAAATTACATAGCATATTTGTTATAGATACCTAATGGAGCAAATATCTTTTTATCTTTCCAATCAAAAAAGTTATTCCCTCCTGCATATAGACCATCGTCAAACTCTTCAAACGCGACTTTGAAAAGATTATCGCTTTTGTCCCCTAGTGTCATCATGGCTACGATGCATTGTTTTATACCTTCTTCCGCGACTTCCTCGCCGTATAATACGCTGAAAATCAATTCAAGAGCGTTGAGGTCATATTTCTGATTTTTAGACTGAAGAAAAGCGTCATAAAATCCAGAAATATACCCAGCAAGCCATTGGTTAATTTCGTAATCCCCATTATCTCCTTTGTAAAGAAGCGGCGGCGTTTTCACACCAGACTTCTCAATTAAAAAAAATTGGTCCTTAATTAAAGAGTATACAAAAGAAACTCCATCAGTCATTTCAGGTGTTATGGGGTATCTTTTGGGTTCTTTTTCTTGGGTTTTCTTTTTTTTGAAAAAATCAAATAAAGCCATTGATTAATCATCCAGAGTTAAGGTCATCGCGTCATAATTTTGTTAAATAGTATCAGATATGGCTATGCTCTGTGAATGGTTCACACACCCGTCAAGGTCGTTTTTAGCGGCTGAACTTGTTCAAGCGTGATAAATGACCAGATGAACGCGACGTTTCTTCATACAGATTTTCAGATGGTCATTTTCAATTTTGAGAAATTTAAAGAATAAGGTTGAACTCTATTTGATGATTAAGGTTGCACCTTAAATATATTTTCAATTTTCTATTGACAACGAATTTCATTGTTTTTAAGCCAAAAAACGGCTGTCCAAGAAAATGAAAACTCAAAAAACTGACATGAAAACGTGCAAAAAAATCAACGCTCTTTTTTAGGGCACTAACAAAAACACGTTAAAAACGGCGTGTTTTAATTCTAGGTATTACCATACGAATAAGATGGTAAATCGTCTAAAAACAGCCGTTTCATAAGTTTTGATATTTAAAAGTTTTGTTGCTCCAAATGTATTTGGAATTAAATTTTGAGCTTTACGCTTTTGATTTTCATATGCGAACTTTGTTCGCAATACCCAGAAGCTTTTCGCCTGCTAGGGCGGCTTTATGCTTTTTACGCTCTTCTTGGATAACTCTTAAATAAGTGTCGCAAGCTGATTTTACAAGGTTTTCTGACCGTTTTTGATTTTTAAAAAAATCAGCTTTTTTACAGGTTAGAAAGTAAAAATATTTATTTATTTGACAACCATGCACGGCATGGTATTTGTATTAGTAACGAACAATAATAACTTTCATGATATTTATTCCACAACGCATAATCCTTAAAAGTCTTACTCCTGAATTTTTCTTTGCGGAATGTGAAAGGCAGTATTTTTTTGAGCGAGCCATCGAAAAAAAGATGACTTCAAAAGAGTATTTTGAAAATAAGCTAAATAACTCATCAAAAAGAAAATGTTCAAGATTAGCCAAGGAAATAAAAAGCATTAAGGATAAGTTCAACTGGGTTGCCAATTGCGGCGAATATAAATGCTGGAAAATACAAAATAAATACGTTCTTAATGGCGACTTGAACGAAATTGTAAAAAATATCGCGTTTGTTTTCGAGAGAATTCAAGAGCAACTGATAATAAAGCAGAGAAACCTTAAAAACGATGAATTCGGCGAGAGTATTTTTTCACGCATAAAAAATGATTGGGATATTGGTTATGGTATCAAAATAAAGGATATTAAAGGGTCAGCTATAAAAGACAAGCTCATCAATATTGCCGATGAAAGAAAACTTAAATCACAAATAAAAAGAATACAAAAACAAAGAAACGAACTTATGAAGCTGCACTCAGGGTTGATTGGCTCAGGTCGAACATTTGAGATTTGTAGTGATGAAGTTGTTCGCAATAGAGAAGCTGACGAAGCCAGCCAGCTTGATTACATAATGAAGAAATCTCTTGTTAATGAAAACAACAAGAAAATCCCACTATGGAAAGTAGCAAGCACTGAAAAGCAAAGATTTGCTGAGATATTTATCCAAGTCTCATCGCTGGACGCCTATGCCAAACAACTTGACTATAAGCCTCTTTTCATAACTTTTACCGCTCCGGCAAGATTTCATCCAAAGCCGTCGAAAGGCGTTAGTTCTTGGGACGGTTCAACCCCAAAGGATAGCAATGATTACTTGAAAGGCTTATGGAATGCTTTTAGAAAAGACATCCATAGACATAAGATTGAGATGAATGGTTTCTGGGCAGTCGAACCTCACAAAGACCAGTGCTTTCATAAGCACGCTTTAATGTATGTTAATAAGACACATTATGACGAATTAGTAATCTTGATTAACAAGCATTTTAGACACTCGGAAAACGCCGTAAGAATTGAAGAAATTGACGCAAAGAAAAGCAAGGCAACATCATACGTGATGAAGTATCTAACTAAGTCATTCAATTTGGATTTCCAGTTAAAAGGCGGCGTCCTAAATGTAGATAAGTTGGAAATCTCAAATCACAAAAAAGTTAGAGCAGTTCAAGCACTGTGGTCTGTGCGTAGATATGCAATGTTCGGCGTTAAGAATACGCTTTCATTGTGGAGAGAGCTGAAAAGAAAATCATTCTTGAAAGGCAAGAATGACGTTATTGATAAGGCGTTCGCATTTGTGGACAAGAACGATTTCATTGGGTTCTCTATATTTGTAAATGGAAACCTAAAAATAATGAGGCTATACAGCAAAATACAAGTATTTAAGAATGACCTGCTCGGTGATGTTTTCGGAAAAAGACTAATAGGTAAATACATAATTGATTTGAGCACAAAAGAAATGATTGATATAAAAGCAAATTACAAAATTGTTGATACTGCATTGCTTGATGCTGCCGAGCTGCAATAAATAAATACTTATCTATTGATTATTTATAATCGCATGTTATATTGTTATCAAGAACAGGAGATTATGAGCATGCAACTAATAAGGGTAACTAGCAAAAGAAAAGAAATCTTAAAATATACAAAAAAACTAGGCCTTTATGGTTTATATAAAGATGTTAAGAATGCACATGACAAAAGTGTTTGTCATTTGATTTTTGACCCATTAGATTACACATTCAAGGTGCTGGTAGACCAAAGTAGAGTTCCTTACGAATATCAAGACGAATGTATAAGAGACTTATAACAAAGCCAGCTAATGCTGGTTTTTTTTGTGCCTGAATTTTGTCAAGAAAAATATGCATTTATTTGACTTTGCTTTTATTTGTGCTCTAATAAATATATATAAATAAGAAAGGGACACTAATGAAAAAACCAAAAGCAAAAGCAAATCTTAAAGTTTGCACCATCACACTCGACGCTGAAACACATAATCAATTTAGAGAAATTGCCAATACTCACAAATTTCCGTTGTCACGCTTTATAAATGATTGTATGAAAGAATACTTAAATGTAAGCAAAGTTAACGGGTTCAACAAAGATGTAACGCTACAAGTTGGAATTAGAAACTTTCAAATCCAAGACAAATAAAAAGCCCTGATAGGGCTATTTTGTTAACTGTGGTTTTAAGTCAAACGTAACCGCTCTTTTGTTTGCCATCTGTGCTTTAAAAGCTTGTTCAAGCTGTTTTGCTGCCGATGGGTCTCTTTCTTTAATTTCATCAAATAGATTATACAGCTTCTGTCTAAATTCATATTGTCGCTTAACCTCGCCAGTTTTTATGCCATTACGATTGTCTGGAATGTTGTCCATTTCTCTATGCCCCGCAATGTCTCGCGTGCTGCTGCCCGGAAATAAGCTTTTCGTTAGTCTCGATTGCAACCATTCAAATTCTTCAACAATTTCATCATTCGAATATGTTGAATAGTCACCATCGACCTTATGGTTTTCAGGCTCTGGAATCGGCTCCGGTGTCATCGGTGTGTAAAGGTCATCTACGGCAGGCTCTACTGGTGTAGGTGTCTCTGAAGCCTTTGTAGGAGCTTCTGCGACTGGTTTATGGTCGGCTGTCTCAAATTCTCTCATCAACTCATCTATCAAATCGTCATTGGTGGCTGCCACCTTGTGTTGGTCTACCTGCTTTGTTGGTTCTGCTGGCTTCTCTGGTGTGGTTTGAACAGGTGTAGGTATGACGGGTGGAGCAATGACAGGCTCAACTGGCTTAGGTGCTTCTACGGCCACCGTTGGGGCTTCTGGTGCTGGTTGTGGTTTAGGTTCTGGCTTCTTATTCATCGAAGCATATTGCTCTTGAATTTTCTTCAATTCGTCTAAATCTGCTGGGGTAGGTTTGTAACCTTCAAGCTTGAAACCTTTCGCCTCCAATCCCATTAATTGAAATTCAAGCCATATATTTTTCTTAAAGAAATCAGGGCCATTCACTGTGAATGATTGTGGTGGTTTGGCGTCAGCAACAAGCCTTTGAATGCCAGCCTTTGCTGACTGTCTTGATAAATCATGGAATGAAACTTTTGACGGGTCTTTGTAATATTCGAATGATTTCTTGCTGCTGGCTGAATTATAGAAATATTCAACCTTGTCACTATGCTGAATAAACTTGAACTTGGTGGCAAGCACTGAGTTCGGTTTAATCTTTTTCATGTAGTCGGGTTCTGCTTCATTGGAAGCAATAGAACAGTCTTCGTATTTTTTAACGTTGTGCTTACTTTTCAAAGTCTGCTCAAAGCTAGTGTCTTCACCGAGTTTTGCTTTAAGTGCTTTGTAAGATAGGGCAAGCTCGGACGCTTTGAATATTTGGTCTTCATATTGAATAGAGAAGGATGATTTGCCATTGTGAATGACATTAAAACCATTTGCAGTTATCTGATTGATAAAGTCGGAAGGGCTTGAAGAACTAACAAGGTAAACGTTTAAAGCGTCTTTCATCTGCTGCTTGTTGGAAGTTATGCCTCGAACATCAAGCATTCTTTCATTGGATGACGGATGCTTGTCTTTATATTTTTTGCTGATGATGTCCTTCTTATCTTTTGGTGATAAGTCTTTTCTTTTATCAAGTGCGTCCATGTCTCTTGATATTCGGTTCTCTGGAATAATTAGATTGTATTTCTGTTCAAGCTTTTCGCATTCTCTTTCAATCACTCGGTAGTCATTGCTAACGTTATAACACTTACCATTGAAGTCTTTCAAACCCCAAACAATATGAACGTGAACCTCATCTGTATCAATATGAACACCCAACGCATACTTTCTATTTGAAAGGTTATGCGTCTTTTCATAGAGTTCTTTTACTATCTGCTTCGCTTGTTCAGGAGTAACGTTATCATTGGTATGAAAGCTGACCATATCGTGCTGGCTTCTAACTGACTGCTTTCTGCCTTTGGTTCTAACAGCGACATCACTTTCGATGGATGTTGCAATGGCATTAGCAATTTGTCTTTTGGATGAGTTCATAGGTGTGTAAATGTTGCTTTCGAACAATACACATCCTTCATCTTTGTGAAAGTATTTAGAAGCCTTATATACTCCTGACCTGCTTTTCTGGGTGCTCAATCTTTTCCTAATCATATATCGCCTTTGATTGTTATTTTCTCCTTTTTCAAACTTTCAAGCCTATTTGTCAATACGCCCATGTTCTTATCTAATTTGCTCAGAACATCTAAAACGTCTTGGTTTGGTTGCTTCCCTGAATTCAACGCTGCTGCTATTTGATTAAGGTTATTGCCAATCTGACTGAATATTTTTTCAATGGTGACTATATCCTCTCTTAACTTTGGGCTGCTTACTTCTATGATTTCATTTACTCCATTATTTATAACGTGGGAAATGAATTTCACCTGAGTCATTTTTAATGTAGCTCTCTGCTTTTCGAGCAGTAAAATATCTTCCTGTGGAAGTCTAAAATTCAACTGATTACTTTTTCTAACTTTGTCATTCATACAATCCTCCATATTGATTGCTATACATTTTTCAAACGTAGTGCGAAAAATCGAGCGTAAATGTAAGCAACGAACGAAGTGAGGTGCTATACATTTACATTGCTCGCATATAAAGAATTCAAACTACTAATATCAAGCTAACATATATTAAAATGTTTTCAAGTTGTATAGCTTTCAATAAGCCAGATAACAAAAAATGAAAGCGTATAGCAACGTATAGCAATGTATAGCAGGCATTAAAAAGGCCACCTTAAACGGCAGCCTTATAATTGACAGCAACAATGAAAAACTAGACTGAGAATTTATATTGTAGGTATTTAACAGCATCCATTTTTGATGCAGGGGTTGGGCCTTCGGAATATCTATCGAACGTCATTCGTAACAATCCATCAGCTTTGTGACCAACCAAAGAAATAATGACAAGGTTCTTAACGTCAGCACGCTCTAATGTAGTGATTACAGTTTTCCGGATGCTATGGAAAACACATTTCTTATCAAAACCTAAATCCGTTTTGAAGATTGAAAACTGATTACCTAAACCTTTCGATTTAGTTTCATACTTCCCGCCTTTGCTTGTCTTCAACAAATATCCATCATCCGATGAACTGACAAGCCGTTTCACTGTTTTCATGAGAACCGGATGGATTGGCACAAAACGAACGGATGCTTGTGTTTTACCTTCGGTAATATGAAAACAATCAACACCATCCTCTTTAACAACTGACGATGTTTTCAAACGACAAATTTCTTCAATCCGTGCTCCCGTGTAGGCCGCTATCTCAATCAAATCTGCTAATTGACGCTTTCCTTTTTCAACTGCCTTACTATGTAGGGTATCAACCTCGTCCGCCGTAAATGCTCGTCTTTCGTCCTCTTTAAGCGTTCCACGTCTGACCTGACTCAACTCATGACTTTTAAAAGGATTGATTGGGTAACGTTCTTTGAATGGTGGTTCTTTTTTAATCAAGAAATTATAGAAGGCATTAAACGAAAACAAATATTGTTTCTTTGTCTTCGGTTCGAGATTTTTTGAAATCAAGAATGAAGCAACTGCTTCATAATCCAAAAGAAGGTTTTCGGACTTTAAAAACGCATCAAGTGCTTTAATTCTCTTAATATGCCTATCCACGGTATTCAAATCAACTTTCCGTTGATTTAATTCATAGTTATAGAAAGCATCAAGGCGACTTTTAAAAAATGGAGTTTTGGGTGAGTAGTCTGAGCGACCTGCCGCTATATCAATCGCCTCATTAACAAGGTCGATACTCAGCTTTTTGTCATGTGCATACTGGATGACTTCAAAACCCATTTTTGTTTCATTGGTGGCGGGTTTTCCTTGAACTTTATCAAGAATTATTGCCCGTTGATGCTTTTCAACTATTTGAAGAACATCATCACGGAAATTACCGATTTCACCGTTACGGGCTTTTTCAATTTCGGCTTTCCATTGATGTAACCATCTTAATTTAAGAACGTGGGCTTCCGAGCGGTTGCCGGTTTTGAGACTTTTAGTCAGAACCTTACGCCCGGCGAAGGCTTCCCGTGCAGCCTCTGGAACGTCAAGACGGACGTGGTAGGTGCCAGATTTCAAGACTAAAAAATCGGTCATAGCAGCAGCCCTTGGCTAGTCATTTCTACCCAAAATTCTATCCAAAATTTCTACCCAAAGCCACTGAAAGCCTTTAAACTCGCGGCATTGCTGGGTCTTATGATGTTTTTGAGGGAGTTCGAGTCTCCCTCGGGGCACCATCTTAAAAAAAGACCTTGAAATTCAAGGTCTTTTTTTTCGTCTGTAGAAAAGTGCGAAACTCACGCCGCCTTCCTTTGCCTGGCGATCTATCGCGCCGAGCCCTCCCCAGAAGCTCCCTGGCACGCTAGGGCAGCACGACCCTCCCCCCTACCGTTCATCGCCACTCACGACCCTCTGAAGGCCTGCTGGAGAGCATTACGGCAACCGGACAGATCGGCTTCAGCAGTGACCGAAACGCACTCAAAAACCATGAACTTGCCCGCGACTGAAGACGTCGATGAAACGACCAACCAGCCCTCCTGGGCTTTTTTCGCGCCCAAAACAAAACCCCATCTGCTTTCGCAAATGGGGTTTCGGAATTTAATCTTGACGATGACCTACTCTCACATGGGGAAACCCCACACTACCATCGGCGATGCATCGTTTCACTGCTGAGT